>NC_009792.1:4200000-4500000 GCF_000018045.1 Citrobacter koseri ATCC BAA-895
TGCTGAACTGAAAATCTACGACACCACCTCCCAACCGCTGGATCAGATCCTCACGCAGGTTCAGCAGGACGGCGCCAGCATTGTTGTCGGCCCGCTGCTGAAAAATAACGTTGAAGAGCTGATCAAAAGCAATACGCCGCTGAATGTCCTGGCGCTTAATCAGCCTGAGAAGGTGCAGAACCACGCCAATATTTGCTACTTTGCCCTCTCACCTGAAGATGAAGCCCGCGACGCGGCGCATCATATTCACGACCAGGGCAAACAAAATCCGCTGTTGTTGATTCCACGCAGCGGGCTGGGCGATCGCGTGGCGAACGCTTTCGCTCAGGAGTGGCAGAAGCTGGGCGGCGGCACGGTGTTGCAGCAGAAATTCGGTTCTACCGCTGAACTGAGAATGGGCGTCAACGGCGGCTCCGGCATTGCCCTGACAGGCAGCCCTGTCGCCGCCAGCCAGCCCTCACAGCCGGGCGTCACCATTGGCGGCCTGACGATTCCGGCACCACCGACAGACGCGCAGATCACTGGCGGCGGCGGTCGCGTTGACGCGGTCTACATTCTGGCGACGCCGGAAGAGATCGGGTTCATTAAACCGATGATCGCCATGCGTAACGGCAGCCAAAGCGGCGCAACGCTGTACGCCAGCTCGCGCAGCGCGCAGGGCACTTCCGGCCCCGACTTCCGTCTGGAGATGGAAGGCTTGCAGTACAGCGAGATCCCAATGCTGGCCGGTAGCAACATGCCGTTAATGCAGCAGGCGCTCGGTGCCGTACGCAACGACTACTCCCTTGCCCGTATGTACGCGATGGGCGTAGACGCGTGGTCGCTGGCGAACCACTTCTCGCAGATGCGCCAGGTGCCGGGTTTCGAAATTAACGGTAATACCGGGGCGTTAACCGCCACACAGGATTGCGTGATTAACAGGAAGTTATCATGGCTCAAATACCAGCAAGGGCAAATCGTCCCCGCCAGTTAACGAGTAAACAGATCGGCGACGTGTGGGAAGCCGCCGCACGCCGCTGGCTGGAGAGCAAGGGACTGCGTTTTATTGCCGCCAACGTGCGTGAGCGCGGCGGCGAAATCGATCTGATAATGCGTGACGGAAAAACCACGGTCTTTGTTGAGGTTCGTTATCGCCGCTCGGCACAGTTTGGCGGCGCGGCCGCCAGTGTGACCTGGAGCAAACAACACAAATTATTACAGACCGCCCGCTTGTGGCTTGCTCGCCACAATGGGAGTTTTGATACTGTGGATTGCCGGTTCGATGTGTTAGCCTTCACCGGAAATGATGTTGAGTGGTTTAAGGATGCCTTTAACGACCGCTCATAATTGAAGATTTAAGGATTAGCGTGCTCGATAGAATTAAGGTCTGCTTTACAGAAAGCATTCAAACGCAAATTGCTGCGGCAGAAGCTCTCCCGGATGCAATTTCCCGTGCCGCCATGACGCTGGTTCACTCCCTGCTCAACGGCAACAAAATTCTCTGTTGTGGTAATGGTACTTCCGCCGCCAACGCACAGCATTTTGCTGCCAGCATGATCAACCGTTTTGAAACAGAACGTCCCAGTTTACCCGCCATTGCACTTAATACCGATAATGTGGTCTTAACAGCGATTGCCAACGATCGCCTGCATGATGAAATCTATGCAAAACAGGTCCGTGCGCTGGGCCATGCCGGTGATGTTTTATTGGCGATTTCTACGCGTGGCAACAGTCGCGATATCGTTAAGGCCGTTGAGGCCGCCGTCACTCGGGATATGACCATTGTGGCGTTGACAGGCTATGACGGGGGCGAGCTGGCCGGGTTATTAGGGCCGCAGGATGTTGAAATCCGTATTCCCTCGCACCACAGCGCGCGCATTCAGGAAATGCATATGCTGACGGTAAACTGCTTGTGCGATTTGATCGACAACACGCTTTTCCCTCACCAGGATGATTAAGGAGTACATATGAAGGCATTTTCGCCACTCGCAGTCCTTATTTCTGCGTTGCTGTTGCAAGGTTGCGTCGCTGCCGCGGTGGTTGGAACCGCCGCTGTGGGTACGAAAGCCGCAACCGATCCACGTAGCGTTGGCACCCAGGTGGATGACGGAACCCTGGAGCTGCGCGTAAACAGCGCGCTGTCGAAAGACGAACAAATCAAGAAAGAAGCGCGCATCAACGTAACGGCGTATCAGGGCAAGGTATTACTGGTGGGTCAGTCGCCGAATAGCGAACTCTCCTCGCGGGCAAAACAGATTGCGATGGGTGTCGATGGGGCGACGGAAGTGTATAACGAAATCCGTCAGGGCCAGCCGATTGGTCTTGGGACGGCTTCGAACGATACCTGGATCACCACCAAAGTGCGTTCGCAGCTGTTGACCAGCGATCAGGTGAAATCGTCCAACGTAAAAGTGACGACCGAAAATGGCGAGGTTTTCCTGTTGGGTCTGGTCACCGAGCGTGAATCAAAAGCCGCTGCGGACATCGCCAGCCGGGTCAGCGGTGTGAAACGCGTCACCACCGCCTTTACGTTTATCAAATAACCCGCCGTTTTAGCCGGATGGCGGCTTCGCCTTATCCGGCCTACAGAGAAGCACTCACGTAGGCCGGGCAAGCGAAGCGCCCCCGGCATTTCCACTTCACACCAGCGCAATACTTCCCACTATCACCCCAGAAATCGCCACCAGTACGCCTGTAAGCCACAACGCTTTTACCGGGAAGGCTTTACGCAGCATAATCAGCGACGGCAGACTCACCGCCGGCAAGGTCATCAGCAGCGCCAGAGCAGGCGCGGTTCCCATTCCTGCCAGCATCATCGTTTGTACAATCGGAATCTCTGCGGCGGTAGGGATCACAAACAGGCATCCCGCGACGGCCATCGCAATAACCCACATCAGCGTATTATCAACTGCGCCATCGGCATGTGGGAACAGCCAGACGCGCGCCGCGCCTAATACCAGTACCGCCAGGATATAAACCGGGATCGTACTCCAGAACAGCGACCACAATGCTTTTCCCCAACGAGCAAAGAATCCGCCCTGCGGTTCAGATACGGTGATCTCCTGAGGAATGTCTACCTGCGGCGACTCTTTCACCCATTTCTGCACCAGCGTCGCCACCACCAGCACCATCGCCAGCCCGGCAACCAGACGGATAGCCGCAAAATGCCAGCCGAGCACAAAGCCCATAAACACCAGCGTTGCCGGGTTTAACAGCGGATTACCCATCCAGAACGCCAGCGCGCCGCCCATAGAAACCTGCTGGCGACGCATTCCCGCCGCCACCGGCGCGGCGCAGCAGGTACACATCATACCTGGCAGCGAGAACAGGGTGCCAAACAGCGTGCCGCGAAAACGCGACTGCCCCAGCGTACGTAGCAGCCAGTCACGCGGGATCAACACCTGAATCAGCGAACCGAGGATCACCCCCAGCACCGCCGCCTTCCAGACCGCGATAAAATAGATCATCGCGTAGTCCCAGGCCGCTCGCCACGGGTTCGCATCCGCCTGCGCCAGAATAGATTTACCGATACTGTGCGTTTCCGCAGCCGTGAAGGCTTTGCCGTAATAAGGCTGCCATTTCACATACCAGAGGCCAACGATAACGACGAGAAAGAAGAGTGCGGGTTTCCACCATTGAAATGGCGTCACCGCCTGAGATGAAGACTGACCAGCCATAGCATTCCCCAGGAAGTTATTGAGATAATTAAGCCCGTGAATACTACGCCTTTGGGAAATGTTTGGAAACGTCGTTTTTTATTGGATGGGGACAAAATGCCCGGTGGCGCTCGCGCTTATCGGGCCTGGAGGACGCCACGAAATCCCATGTCGGATAAGGCGTTAGCCACCATCCGGCAGTGAACAGATGCTATAACGCCCTTTCCCGCAACTGGGATGAGGTCAGGATGGTAACGCCTTCTTGCTCCGGCGCCAGAGCCTCCTCCAGCATCGCACGCGCCACATCTCTGGCGTCGATGGATTTCCAGTTACCCGGCAGCAGCCGGAACAGCGGCGCAAACAGCGTTTCATTCATCCGGTGTTTAGCTCTGTCGCCAAGCAACATGGAGGGACGCGCAATCGTCAGGCGCGGCCATTGCTGGGCGATTAACGCCTCTTCCATTTCACCTTTGACCCGGTTATAGAAAAACGGCGATCGCGCATTTGCGCCCATTGCGCTCACGACCAGCATATGTCGGGCGCCCAGCCGCCGCCCCGTCAGCGCGGTATCCACCACCAGCGTATAATCCGCATGAATAAACGCCTCTTTGCTTCCGGCCTCGCGGCGAGTCGTTCCCAGACAGCAAAAAACAATGTCCACCGGATCGGTCACCTGCGCCAGCGCATCGGTCAGTTGAGGATCGTGAGGATTATAAACGCCGACCATATCCGCCAGAGGGCGGCGTGTGGGCGCGGCTATCGAATGAATCCGGGGTTCATTAAGCAACATCCGCAGGAGGTGTCCTCCCACCAGCCCCGTCGCCCCTGTAATTAACACCTGAGTCATCACGCGCTCCATAACCTCAACCATTCATCTAACTATAGGCTACGGATCGGGCTGCGTAGCCAGTGCATTTTTTTGCCAAATCCCAACGTGTTGTCAGTGAATTTGATTTCATCCAGGCGGATTTCCCATACTGGCGCAGGCAGCATTCTGGCGACAGGAAAGCGGCGGAGATAGGCCTGACGCGCCGCATCGCTTTCCTCTCCCTCAAGCTTGCGGATCTCCCCTTTAAACTGTATTCCGCGAATCCGCGCCACCGTTTTCGGCTGGCCGTTGACCGTTCCGGCAACGGGCGCGCGCGGGCCGGACATCTGCGCATGGCGCGTTTTCTCTTCCGTGAGTACATAAAACGCAACCTTTTGCGCATCAAACAGATAAAACGCGTTTGCGCACCAGAGTTCGCCCTCATGCTGAACGCACCAGGTGACCACATGCTGCTTTGCCAGCCAGCGGCTTATCGCGGTGAGTGTTTCCATCGTTATTCTCTCTTATACTGGGCATCTGAAAATTAACACGCTAATGGTCATGATGACACCCTGGTATCTGTATCTGATCCGCACCGCAGACAATGCCCTCTACACCGGGATTACGACCGATGTAGCGCGCCGCTATAAGCAGCATCAAAGTGGTAAAGGCGCAAAAGCGTTGCGCGGAAAAGGGGAACTCACCCTGGCGTTTTCGGCGCAGGTCGGCGAGCGCTCGCTTGCCCTGCGCATGGAGTATCGCATCAAGAGACTCACAAAGCGCCAGAAGGAGCGACTCGTGACAGAAGGTGAAGGGTTTGAGGCGCTACTGGCCAGCCTGCAAACCCCAACGCTTAAAAGCGATTGAAATGGTCGTGGTATTCCACCAGGCCCGTCACGCCGTCCAGCGCATCTTCCGCCAGGCGGTGTACCTGGAAAGCGCTTTCGGTGCCCGGCCAGCGGCAATGAAGATCGTAATGCGCCGCCAGTTCAAAGCCGAAACGGCTGTACAATGCCGGCTCGCCCAGCGTGACGACCGCCGCATAGCCAAACTCGTTGAGTGAATCCAGTCCTTCGTAGACCAGTTGGCGCGCAAGCCCTTGTCCACGGTAGTTTTCATCTACCGCCAACGGCGCCATTCCCACCCATTGCAGGTCTTCACCCTGTACATCGACCGGACTAAACGCCACATAGCCAACCACCTGACCTTCGTCGTCAGTGGCGACCAGACCCAGCGTCAGGAAGCCATCTTCGCGCAGGTCATGCACCAGCTTCGCTTCCGCATCGCTTTCGAACGTGCGGCGCAGCAAAGCGTCGATACCGGGCGCGTCAATGGGAATTTCAACTCGAATCAGCATGGTTCACCTACCGAGGTCTGTTTGGTTTCTGGCGAGGTTTTCATACCCGCCTCAACAAAATCCGCCAGTTGCAGCAGCATAATGCGTAACGCTTTCGGCATCTGCTCCAGTTCGATGGCGTCCATCAGGTTTTTCACATACAGCCCTAACTCTGTATCGCCTTCAATGACCAGACGACGCTGGAAGAAGAGCGTATCAGGGTCCTGCTTACGCGCAGCAATCATCAACAAGTCGCTGGCATCGGCGCTAAAGCTCACGTCGGCCTCAGCGTTCTGACTGACAATCAGTTTGCCGTTCTCAACAGAGGTGTACCATCTAAGGTTAATATCACGCACCGTAATACTTAACCAACGGCCTTCGAGGAACTCAAGCTCCCCATCTGCCAGCGCCTGACGAAATTGCCAGCTCAGAACCTGTTCCAGAACCTGGCGCTTCAGCGCAAAGGGCGTCAGTTTAACCGGAACACTCATCAGAGACGGGCCAAAATGTACTAAGCGTGAACGCAGTTTATCCAACACGAGCTTTACTCCCTGTTTCAATAATCCCGTTATTTTGCCATATCAGATAAACGACATAGCGGCGTAAATCAACAATTCGATACGAAATTGTTACCCAGTTATAGGTGTAACCAATACGCCTTTAACTGCCTTAAATCAAAAATTGTCGCAGCAAGGTTAACTAAAATCTCTCTTCGTTAACAATTTTGCGGCCTGGACGGCGCAACATTCAGGAATAATTATGGAGCTGCTCTGCCCTGCCGGAAATCTCCCGGCGCTTAAGGCGGCCATTGAGAACGGTGCTGATGCCGTTTATATCGGGCTAAAAGATGATACTAACGCCCGTCACTTCGCCGGTCTTAATTTTACTGAGAAAAAATTGCAGGAAGCGGTGAATTACGTCCATCAACATCGCCGTAAACTGCACATCGCGATTAACACGTTTGCACACCCGGATGGATATGTTCGCTGGCAGCGTGCCGTGGATATGGCGGCGCAACTGGGCGCGGATGCGCTGATCCTGGCCGACCTTGCTATGCTTGAGTATGCAGCAGAACGCTATCCGCATATTGAGCGCCATGTCTCTGTTCAGGCATCGGCAACGAATGAAGAAGCAATTAACTTCTACCATCGCAACTTTGACGTTGCGCGCGTCGTCCTGCCGCGCGTGCTTTCCATTCATCAGGTGAAACAGCTCGCCCGCGTCACGCCCGTACCGCTGGAGGTCTTCGCCTTCGGCAGCCTGTGCATTATGGCGGAAGGCCGTTGCTACCTCTCCTCTTATCTGACGGGTGAATCCCCCAATACCGTCGGCGCCTGCTCCCCGGCCCGCTTCGTGCGCTGGCAACAGACCCCTCAGGGGCTGGAATCGCGCCTGAACGAGGTGCTCATCGACCGCTATCAGGACGGTGAGAACGCCGGTTATCCAACGCTGTGTAAAGGTCGCTATCTGGTTGATGGCGAGCGCTACCACGCGCTGGAAGAACCTACCAGCCTCAACACGCTGGAACTGCTGCCTGACCTGCTGGCGGCGAATATCGCCTCGGTGAAAATTGAAGGACGTCAGCGCAGCCCGGCGTATGTCAGCCAGGTGGCGAAAGTGTGGCGTCAGGCGATCGACCGCTGCATGGCCGACCCGCAAAACTTCGTCCCGCAAAGCGCCTGGATGGAGACGCTTGGCTCCATGTCCGAAGGCACTCAGACCACGCTTGGCGCGTATCACCGTAAATGGCAGTGAGAGAAGCAATGAAATATTCCTTAGGGCCGGTGCTTTACTATTGGTCGAAAGAGACGCTGGAAGCATTTTATCAGCAGGCCGCCACCAGCAGCGCCGACGTGATTTACCTTGGCGAAGCGGTGTGCAGCAAACGCCGCGCCACCAAAGTGGGCGACTGGCTTGATATGGCGAAATCCCTTGCCGGAAGCGGCAAGCAGATCGTGCTCTCCACGCTGGCGCTGGTACAGGCCGCCTCTGAATTAGGCGAACTGAAACGCTATGTGGAAAACGGCGACTTCCTGCTGGAGGCCAGCGACCTCGGCGTCGTGAATATGTGCGCCGAGCGCAAGCTGCCGTTTGTCGCCGGTCACGCGCTTAACTGCTATAACGCGGTAACGCTGCGTCTGCTGCTTAAACAGGGCATGGTGCGCTGGTGCATGCCGGTCGAGCTTTCCCGCGACTGGCTGGTGAATCTGCTGAACCAGTGCGATGAGCTCGGCATCCGCAATCAGTTTGAAGTGGAAGTGCTGAGCTACGGTCATCTGCCGCTGGCGTACTCCGCCCGCTGTTTTACCGCGCGTTCGGAAGATCGCCCGAAAGACGAGTGTGAAACCTGCTGCATCAAGTACCCGAACGGGCGTAACGTGTTGTCGCAGGAGAATCAGCAGGTGTTCGTGCTTAACGGTATTCAGACCATGAGCGGCTACGTTTATAACCTCGGCAACGAACTGACCTCCATGCAGGGGCTGGTCGACATTGTGCGCCTTTCCCCGCTGGGTACGGAGATATTCGCCATGCTCGACGCCTTCCGCGCCAATGAAAACGGCAGCGCGCCGTTGCCGCTGGCCGCGCACAGCGACTGCAACGGTTACTGGAAACGCCTGGCCGGTCTGGAACTACAGGTGTAACTGAACCTTGCCGGATGGCGGCATAAATGCTTTATCCGGCCTACGGTTGGACTGATAAACTTTTGCCGGATGGCGGCATAAATGCCTTATCCGGCCTACAATGCATTTGTAGGCCTGATAAGCGAAGCGCCATCAGGCAGTTGATGTTTGCGCCCCGCCTTATACCGCTCACTTTGTTAACAACGGTAATCAAATTTTAATGCAGTATTAAATGATTCACCGACGACAAAGTGAGCCGTTATGACTGACAAAACCATTCCATTTTCGCTGCTGGATCTGGCACCGATCCCCGAAGGCTCCTCTGCGAAAGAGGCCTTCTCACACTCACTGGATCTCGCCCGTCTGGCAGAGCGGCGCGGCTATCACCGCTACTGGCTGGCGGAACATCACAACATGACCGGTATCGCCAGCGCGGCGACATCGGTGCTGATTGGCTATCTGGCCGCCAATACCACCACGTTGCATCTGGGTTCTGGCGGGGTGATGCTCCCCAACCACTCACCGCTGGTTATCGCCGAGCAGTTCGGTACGCTGAATACGCTCTATCCTGGACGGATTGATCTGGGCCTGGGGCGCGCGCCGGGAAGCGATCAGCGCACCATGATGGCGCTGCGCCGTCATATGAACGGCGATATTGATAATTTCCCGCGCGACGTTGCTGAACTGGTGGACTGGTTCGACGCGCGCGATCCCAATCCACATGTACGCCCGGTTCCGGGCTATGGCGAGAAGATACCGGTGTGGCTGCTGGGTTCCAGCCTGTACGGTGCACAGCTGGCGGCGCAGCGTGGTCTGCCGTTCGCCTTCGCCTCCCACTTCGCGCCCGATATGCTGTTCCAGGCGCTGCATCTCTATCGCACCCAGTTCAAGCCGTCCGCGCGGCTGGAAAAACCGTATGCGATGGTGTGCATCAATATCATCGCCGCTGACAGCAATCGCGATGCGGAATTTCTGTTTACCTCTATGCAGCAGGCGTTTGTGAAACTGCGTCGCGGCGAGACCGGGCAGCTACCCGCGCCAATTCAAAATATGGATCAGTTCTGGTCGCCGTCCGAGCAATATGGCGTGCAGCAGGCGCTGAGCATGTCGCTGGTGGGCGATAAAGCCAAAGTACGTCACGGGCTGGAATCTATTCTGCGCGAAACGCAGGCGGATGAGATTATGGTCAACGGGCAGATTTTCGATCATCAGGCGCGGCTGCATTCGTTTGACCTGGCGATGCAGGTGAAAGAAGAGTTGGTGGGGTAGTACGTTGTTTTGCCCGGTGGCGCTTCGCTTACCGGGCCTACGAGATTGTTCAGGCCGGATAAGGCGTAGCCGCCATCCGGCACAACAAACTTACTGGTACACTGGTAGCAAGTTCACGCTCGACAGAATATGCACCAGCGCGTTGCCGATACCGAATACCAGGATCAGCGCAATCATCGGCTTGCCGCCCCAGACACGGAATTTCGGGCTGCCGAAGCGTTGGCGTGAAGCTCGCGCCAGCAGAGCCGGAACAATGGCTGCCCAGATGGTTGCCGCCAGCCCCGCATAGCCGATAGCATACAGGAACCCGTTCGGCCACAGCAGACCGCCAATCACCGGCGGCAGGAAAGTCAGCAGCGCAGTTTTGAAGCGCCCCAGCGCCGAATCATCAAAACCAAACAGATCCGCCAGATAGTCAAACAGACCGAGCGTCACGCCGAGGAACGAACTCGCCACCGCAAAGTTAGAGAACACCACCAGCAGCAGATCCAGACTGCGGCTGTTCAGTACGCCGCTCAGCGCCTGTACCAGCACATCAATATTACCGCCCCGCTGCGCAATACCGATAAACGCCGGGCGCGGAATATTACCCATCGTACCCAACAGCCAGATGGTATACAGCACCAGCGCCATCAGCGTACCGTACACCAGGCATTTCACGATGGTACGCGGATCTTTACCGTAATACTTCATCAGGCTTGGCACGTTGCCGTGATAACCAAACGACGCCAGGCAAAACGGCAGTGTCATCAGCAGGTACGGCGTGTAAGACGCATTGCTTTCGGCCACGTTAAACAGCGTCGCTGGCGTGACGTGCCCCAGCAGACTGCCGAAGGTCAGAAAGAAGGTGATGACTTTCGCGCCCAGCACAATCGCCGTCATCCGGCTAACCGCTTTGGTACTTAACCAGACAACAAAAGCCACCAGCAACGCAAACGCAAAACCTGCCGCCCGCGCCGGAACGTTCAGCGACATTTCAGCAAAGGTATGATGCAGAATCGAGCCGCTCGCCGAGATATAGGCGTAGGTCAGGATATAGAGCACAAAGGCAATAGAGATCCCATTCACCACGTTCCAGCCTTTACCCAGCAGGTCTTTGGTGATGGTGTCAAAGCTGGAGCCAATCCGGTAGTTGAGGTTGGCTTCGAGGATCATCAGCCCGGAATGCAGCATACAGAACCAGGTAAACACCAACGCCGCCATCGACCAGAAGAACCACGCACCGGACATGACCACCGGCAGGGAGAACATTCCCGCGCCAATAATGGTGCCGCCGATGATCACCACGCCGCCAAGCAGCGAAGGTGACGTTTGGGTGGTGGTTAGTGTTGCCATTCAGCCCTCTCTCCAGTGAATAATATTGCGACTGCATTTTATTGTGTCGCACTGTACCAGTACGCGAGTACAAAAGAAATAAAAAAAGCCCCGATCGCAATCATCGGGGCTGTATATTTTACTTTACGGTGCGAGACCGCGATTTAGCGTGAATTACGCATCACCGCCGAAACGACGACGACCGGTGGAGTCGTCACGACGCGGCGCACGGCCTTCACGACGCTCACCGCTGAAACGACGACCATCACCACGGCCACCTTCACGGCGCTCACCGCCAAAACCACGACCGCCTTCACGACGCTCGCCACCGAAGCTACGACCACCGCCACGACGCTCGTTACCGGAATGCGGTTGCGCATCGCCCAGCAGTTGCATGTTCATCGGCTTGTTCAGGATGCGGGTGCGCGTAAAGTGCTGCAACACCTCACCCGGCATACCTTTCGGCAGCTCAATGGTGGAGTGGGAAGCAAACAGCTTGATGTTACCAATGTAACGGCTGCTGATGTCGCCTTCGTTAGCAATCGCGCCAACGATATGACGCACTTCAACACCGTCATCACGGCCCACTTCAATGCGGTACAGCTGCATATCGCCAACGTCACGACGTTCACGACGCGGACGATCTTCACGGTCACCACGATCAGCACGCGGGCCACGATCGTTACGATCGCGCGGACCACGGTCATCACGGTCACGGAATTCACGTTTAGGACGCATCGGCGCATCCGGCGGTACGATCAGCGTGCGTTCGCCCTGCGCCATTTTCAGCAGTGCGGCAGCCAGCGTTTCGAGATCCAGCTCTTCGCCTTCTTCGGTCGGCTGGATTTTCGCCAGCAGTGCGCGGTACTGATCCAGATCGCTGCTTTCCAGCTGCTGCTGAACTTTCGCTGCAAATTTTTCCAGACGGCGTTTGCCCAGCAGTTCTGCGTTCGGCAGTTCCACTTCCGGGATGGTCAGCTTCATGGTGCGTTCAATGTTGCGCAGCAGACGACGCTCGCGGTTCTCAACGAACAGCAGCGCGCGGCCAGCACGACCCGCACGACCGGTACGGCCGATACGGTGAACGTAAGACTCGGAGTCCATCGGGATATCGTAGTTTACAACCAAGCTGATGCGCTCAACGTCCAGGCCACGGGCCGCAACGTCAGTTGCAATCAGGATATCCAGACGACCGTCTTTCAGACGCTCCAGAGTCTGCTCACGCAGCGCCTGGTTCATGTCGCCGTTCAGCGCGGCGCTGTTGTAACCGCTACGCTCCAGCGCTTCAGCCACTTCCAGGGTCGCATTTTTAGTACGAACGAAGATAATCGCCGCATCAAAATCTTCAGCTTCCAGGAAACGCACCAGCGCTTCGTTTTTACGCATGCCCCAGACAGTCCAGTAGCTCTGGCTGATGTCAGGACGCGTGGTCACGCTGGACTGAATGCGCACTTCCTGCGGCTCTTTCATAAAGCGGCGGGTAATGCGACGAATCGCTTCCGGCATGGTGGCAGAGAACAGTGCGGTCTGATGACCTTCAGGAATCTGCGCCATGATGGTTTCAACGTCTTCGATGAAGCCCATACGCAGCATTTCGTCGGCTTCGTCCAGCACCAGACCGCTCAGTTTAGAGAGATCCAGCGTGCCGCGTTTTAAGTGATCAAGCAGACGTCCCGGCGTACCGACAACGATCTGCGGCCCTTGACGCAGGGCGCGTAACTGCACGTCATAACGCTGGCCGCCGTACAGGGCAACCACGTTCACGCCGCGCATATGTTTAGAGAAATCCGTCATGGCTTCAGCAACCTGAACCGCCAGTTCGCGGGTCGGTGCCAGCACCAGAATCTGAGGTGCCTTCAGCTCAGGATCAAGATTGTTAAGCAGCGGTAAGGAGAACGCTGCGGTTTTGCCGCTACCGGTCTGGGCCATACCCAGAACATCGCGACCGCCCAGCAGATGCGGGATGCACTCTGCCTGGATTGGAGATGGTTTTTCGTAACCCAGATCGTTAAGGGCGTCAAGGATAGGAGCCTTCAGGCCCAGATCTGCAAAAGTGGTTTCGAATTCAGCCATGTAGTACGTGTGCCTCAAAATTAATGGCGGCCAGTCTACATAACTCATCATGAAATTGATCTGCAATTTTCATTGAAAAGTGTGAACCGGCTCAAAGTAGGTGTATTAACGAACAACAACGCCCTCACCCGTGAAGGTGATGGCAATCAAAAAGATTACGGGCTGATGTGTACGTCAGCTATTGCTGGTCCGATTCTGCCAGGTCATCTTGGTCCTGGCCCAGGAGCGATAATTCCAACAATGCGTATCGGTGCTCAACAAAGTTATGAACGTTGTTAGCCACCGCCAGTTTGAACAATGCCGTAGCGTTGTCCAAATCCCCCAGACTTAGGTAATACTTACCTAAATAGAAGTTGGTTTCACTGAGATGCTCAGCGAGCGAGGTGTTATCCGTTGCGTCCGCCTTCAGGCGTTCCATCAGCGTTGCTTCGCTAATGTTGCCCAGGTAGAACTCGACAATGTTCCATCCCCATTGTTCTTTATCCGATTTCTCGAAGCGTTGCTTTAACGCTTCTTTCGCCTGCTTCTCATCGAGCTTCTGCTCAGCGAGATAAAGCCACAGACTGCGGAAAGGATCATTGGGATCGTCTTGATAAAACGCCAGCAGATCATCTTGCGCTAACTTGTCGCGACCGCCGTAATACAATGCGATACCGCGATTTAAGTACGCGTAGTTGTAAGTTGGATCAAGCTCAAGTACAGAATCAAACGCTTCATAGGCAGCATCAAAATTGCCTGCCTGCGTTAAATAAATGCCTAAGTAATTGAATACTTCAGGCATATCCGGTCGGATTGCCAGCGCTTGTGAAAAATCATTTCGCGCTAATGCCCTCAGACCCAGACTATCATACAACACTCCGCGCTCATATAAAAGCTGTGCGCGTTCGTCATCGGTTAAAGCCCGACTGGCAAGAATTTGTTCCATGCGTGCCAGAATCACTTCCTGCTGCAAAGTCGGTTGCAATGGCACCGCGAGGACTTCACTCTTACGCCAGGCAGAGTTGCTGCATCCTGCCAGCGTGAGTGCTGTCGCAACGAAACACCAGCGCAAAAAAGGCTTCATTTCCCACTCCCGAAGACAACGATTGAATGAACGTCCTGTTCCCCGGTTGCTGACAAGGCGTCCTGCCGGGTCAAAGGCCCTCCGCCAAAGCGGAGGGCAAATGGCAACCTTACTCGCCCTGTTCTGCTGCCGGAGCTTCCGGCGCAGCAGCTGGTTGAGACTGCTCAGTTGCTTCTTTAATGCTCAGACGTACGCGGCCCTGGCGATCAACTTCCAGAACTTTAACCGGTACTTCCTGACCCATTTGCAGGTAATCGGTCACTTTCTCTACGCGCTTGTCAGCGATCTGAGAGATGTGTACCAGACCTTCTTTACCGCCGCCAATGGCAACAAACGCGCCAAAGTCAACGATGCGGGTCACTTTACCATTGTAGATACGGCCCACTTCGATTTCCGCAGTGATCTCTTCGATACGACGGATAGCATGTTTCGCTTTTTCGCCGTCGGTCGCCGCGATCTTCACCGTACCGTCATCTTCGATTTCGATGGTGGTGCCGGTTTCTTCGGTCAGAGCACGGATAACAGAACCGCCCTTACCGATAACGTCTTTGATCTTGTCCGGGTTGATCTTGATGGTGTGGATACGCGGAGCGAACTGAGAAATGTCGCCACGCGGCGCGTTGATCGCCTGTTCCATCACGCCCAGGATGTGCAGACGCGCACCTTTTGCCTGGTTCAGCGCAACCTGCATGATCTCTTTGGTGATACCTTCAATTTTGATATCCATCTGCAACGCAGAGATACCGTCGCGGGAACCCGCCACTTTGAAGTCCATATCGCCCAGGTGGTCTTCGTCGCCCAGGATGTCAGACAGAACAACAAAGTTGTCGCCTTCTTTCACCAGACCCATCGCGATACCCGCAACGGCCGCTTTAATCGGCACGCCTGCGTCCATCAGCGCCAGGGAAGCGCCACACACGGAAGCCATAGAGGAAGACCCGTTGGATTCGGTGATTTCAGACACCACGCGAACGGTGTACGGGAATTTGTCCATTTCCGGCATAACTGCCAGAACGCCGCGCTTCGCCAGACGACCGTGACCAATTTCACGACGCTTCGGAGAACCGACCATGCCGGTTTCGCCAACGGAGTACGGAGGGAAGTTGTAGTGGAACAGGAAGCTGTCAGTGCGTTCGCCCATCAGTTCATCAAGAACCTGCGCGTCACGAGCGGTACCCAGCGTCGCCGTGACCAGCGCCTGCGTTTCGCCACGAGTGAACAGCGCGGAACCGTGAGTACGCGGCAGCACGCCAGTACGCACGTCCAGACCACGGATCATGTCTTTTTCACGGCCATCAATACGCGGCTCGCCGGCCAGTACGCGGCTACGAACAACGTTTTTCTCGATCGCGTGCAGGATTTCGCCCAGTTCGTTTTCGTCCAGGGTTTCGTCTTCTGCAACCAGCGCAGCGATGGTTTCAGATTTGATCACGTCAACCTGAGCATAACGCTCCTGTTTGTCGGTGATACGGTAAGCGTCGCTCAGGCGAGCTTCGGCCAGTGCAGCAACGCGCGCGTTCAGCGCTTCGTTTACCGCTTCCTGCTGCCAGTCCCAACGCGGTTTGCCCGCTTCTTTCACCAGATCGTTGATGTTCTGAATCACAATCTGCTGCTGCTCGTGACCGAATACCACGGCGCCCAGCATGGTGTCTTCGCTCAGCAGTTCTGCTTCGGATTCAACCATCAGAACAGCCGCTTCAGTACCGGCAACCACCAGGTCCAGCTTACTTTCTTTCAGTTCGTCCTGAGTCGGGTTCAGTACATACTGGTCATTGATATAACCAACACGCGCGGCGCCAATCGGGCCGTTGAACGGAATGCCGGACAGAGACAGCGCGGCGGAAGCACCGATCATCGCGACGATATCCGGGTTAACCTGCGGGTTAACGGAAACGACGGTTGCGATAACCTGAACCTCGTTAACGAAGCCTTCCGGGAACAGCGGACGAACCGGGCGGTCAATCAGACGCGCGATCAGGGTTTCGCCTTCGCTCGGACGGCCTTCACGACGGAAGAAGCTGCCCGGGATACGGCCAGCAGCGTAAGTACGCTCCTGATAGTTAACGGTCAGCGGGAAGAAATCCTGGCCCGGCTTCGCTTTTTTCTGACCAACAACGGTAACGAATACCGCAGTGTCATCCATGCTTACCATAACGGCGGCAGTTGCCTGACGCGCCATCATGCCAGTTTCCAGCGTAACGGTATGCTGACCGTACTGGAATTTACGAACGATCGGATTAAGCAAAATAATACCCTTTCTTAATTTTTGACGGCACACTCAGGCGCCATCGTTAATACCCGATCTTCTGCGCATCCTCGCGACTAATGACAACCCTAACCCATGCTCTTTGGGTGAAGCCTCTCATTAGCCGCGCGAACCTCTGCAACGGAAGATCATCCATAGCAACAATACATTAGTTTCCAGTGAATTGCTGCCGTCTGGTTGAAAAAAGGGGCCATGAAGGCCCCCTCTTTCTGAAACTCGCAAGAATTAGCGACGCAGACCCAGACGCTCGATCAGCGCGGTGTAACGTGCAACATCTTTACGTTTCAGGTAGTCGAGCAGTTTACGACGCTGAGAAACCATGCGCAGCAGACCACGACGGCTGTGGTGATCTTTTTTGTGCTCTGCAAAGTGGCCCTGCAGGTGGTTAATCTGTGCAGTCAGCAGAGCAACCTGAACTTCGGTAGAACCGCTGTCGTTAGTACCACGACCAAACTCAGAAACGATTTTAGCTTTAGCTTCAACGCTTAGAGACATGATGAACTCCAAAAATAATAAAGAATGAAAGGGTGCCAATCTCTAATTCAGCGACCCCATGTAAACGCCGCGCGAACTTGTTAAAAAATTTACGTGACGTTAAGCGGCGGTATTCTACTCGTAGCGTCCTGTTATCGCAAGACGGAGCAGCATTACGCCGGGTACTCAACCACTAACCGACGAGGCGCCACGCGGCCTTCATCGTCGATTTCGCCCATGCCAATAAATTTTTCGTCATCACCTTCAGTCACGCGAACCAGCCCTTCAAGCGGCACGCCTGTCGTCCGTACCGGGTTACCGTTTTTAAAGTAAACCGATGACGTTAAAGGAAGATTGACAACTGGATAGTCCGAAGCCGGACTGTCCATCGGCATCAGCAGCGGATCTAACAGTTGCGCAGCCGGAATATCCTGCCGTTCCGCCTGTTCAACAAGCTCACGTAGCTGTTCCAGCGTGACCATACGGTCAACCGGATATTTACTGACCGCCAGACGTCGCAGGAAGATCACATGCGCGCCACACCCAAGTTTCTCACCCAAATCATCGATAATGGTGCGAATGTAGGTGCCCTTCGAGCAGTGAACCTCCAGCTCCAGTTCATCCCCTTCATGGCGAATAAACAGCAGTTCGTAAACGGTAATCGGGCGGGCTTCACGGGGAACTTCAATCCCCTGACGCGCATATTCGTAGAGCTTCTTGCCCTGATACTTCAGCGCCGAATACATCGATGGAATCTGCTCGATATCGCCACGGAACGTCTCCAGCGCGGCAGCTAACTGCTCTGCGCTGAAGGTTACCGGACGTTCCTGCACGATTTGACCATCGGCATCGGAGGTGTCGGTACGCTGCCCCAGGCGGGCAATCACGCGGTAACGTTTGTCAGAATCCAGCAGATACTGCGAAAACTTTGTCGCTTCCCCAAGGCAGATGGGCAACATGCCCGTCGCCAGCGGGTCCAGCGCGCCGGTATGTCCGGCACGGTTGGCGTTATAGATGCGTTTTACTTTCTGCAAGACGTCATTGCTGGACATGCCCTGCGGCTTATCCAGCAGCAGGACGCCGTGAATGTCGCGACCACGACGACGAGGACGACTCATTAGTCCTCCTTGCTGTCGTCCGGGTTCACACGACGTTCTTCGTCATGTTTCACCACGTTAGTCACCAGGTTAGACATACGCATCCCTTCAACCAGCGAGTTGTCGTAGAAGAAGGTCAGTTCCGGCACAATACGCAGACGCATCGCTTTCCCCAGCAGGGTACGGATAAAGCCAGACGCTTCCTGCAACGCTTTGATGCCCGCTTTTACCGCGTCTTCATCTTTGTCGTTCAGAAAGGTGACATACACTTTGGCATAGGCCAGATCGCGGGACATCTCCACACCGGAAACGGTGGTCATCATGCCAAGACGCGGATCTTTAATTTCGCGTTGCAGGATGATAGCGATCTCTTTTTGCATTTCCTGGGCTACGCGCTGCGGGCGACCAAATTCTTTCGCCATAATAAATTCTCCAGAATAAAGACAAAAAAGGGGCCAAAAGCCCCTTTTTAAATTTCATGCCGGGTGGCGCTTCGCTTACCCGGCCTACGCAAAACAATCTTCTAAGTATTTTGGGTTGCAACAAGGCGGCAAGGGTGTGAATCCCCGGGAGCATAGATAACTATGTGACCGGGGTGAACGCACGTAGCCAACGCAGTGGCGGCCCGAAAGACGACGAAGATTACGCGATAGTACGTTGGATCTCGATGATCTCGAACACTTCGATCATATCGCCAACGCGAACGTCGTTGTAGTTCTTAACGCCGATACCACATTCCATGCCGTTACGGACTTCGTTAACGTCATCTTTGAAGCGGCGCAGGGATTCCAGCTCGCCTTCGTAGATAACCACGTTGTCGCGCAGTACGCGGATCGGGTTGTGGCGTTTAATCGTACCTTCAGTAACCATACAGCCTGCGACAGCGCCAAATTTCGGTGATTTGAACACGTCACGGACTTCAGCCAGACCAATGATCTGCTGTTTCAGTTCTGGAGACAGCATGCCGCTCATTGCCGCTTTCACTTCGTCGATCAGGTTATAGATGACGGAGTAGTAGCGCAGATCCAAGCTTTCCGCTTCAATCACTTTACGCGCAGAGGCATCGGCACGCACGTTGAAGCCAACCAGGATCGCGTTGGATGCAGCAGCCAGGGTTGCGTCGGTTTCGGTGATACCACCTACGCCGGAACCGATGATCTTCACTTTCACTTCGTCGGTAGACAGTTTCAGTAAAGAGTCGGAGATCGCTTCCACAGAGCCCTGAACGTCCGCTTTCAATACGATGTTCACTTCATGAACTTCGCCTTCGGTCATGTTAGCGAACATGTTCTCAAGTTTAGATTTCTGCTGACGCGCCAGTTTAACTTCACGGAATTTACCCTGACGATACAGCGCAACTTCACGGGCTTTCTTCTCGTCACGAACCACGGTCACTTCATCACCGGCAGCCGGAACACCGGACAGACCCAGGATCTCAACCGGAATGGACGGACCCGCTTCCAGTACTTCCTGACCCAGTTCGTTACGCATTGCACGAACGCGGCCATATTCGAAGCCACACAGGACGATGTCGCCTTTGTTCAGCGTACCTTCACGAACCAGGACGGTTGCAACCGGACCACGACCTTTATCCAGGAAGGATTCGATTACCGCGCCGCTCGCCATGCCTTTACGAACTGCTTTCAATTCGAGGACTTCAGCCTGCAACAGGATTGCATCCAGCAGTTCGTCGATGCCGGTACCCGCTTTTGCAGATACGTGGACGAACTGGCTTTCGCCGCCCCACTCTTCCGGCAGGATGCCGTACTGGGACAGTTCGTTTTTAACACGATCCGGATCGGCTTCTGGCTTATCGATCTTGTTCACCGCAACCACAACCGGCACACCCGCCGCTTTCGCGTGCTGGATAGCTTCGATGGTCTGCGGCATCACGCCGTCGTCTGCCGCCACAACCAGAACAACGATATCCGTTGCCTGCGCACCACGAGCACGCATAGAGGTAAACGCGGCGTGACCCGGGGTATCCAGGAAGGTGATCATACCGTTGTCGGTTTCAACGTGGTAAGCACCGATGTGCTGGGTAATGCCGCCCGCTTCGCCAGAGGCAACTTTCGTTGAACGAATGTAGTCCAGCAGAGAGGTTTTACCGTGGTCAACGTGGCCCATGATGGTCACAACCGGAGCACGCGGTTCTGCCGCCGCACCTGTATCACGGTCGCTCATTACCGCTTCTTCCAGCTCGTTTTCACGACGCAGGATAACTTTGTGGCCCATCTCTTCAGCAACCAGCTGTGCGGTTTCCTGGTCGATGACCTGGTTGATGGTTGCCATCGCGCCCAGCTTCATCATCGCTTTGATGACCTGAGAGCCTTTTACCGCCATCTTGTTCGCCAGCTCGCCAACGGTGATGGTTTCACCAATCACAACGTCACGGTTAACAGCCTGAACCGGTTTCTGGAAGCTCTGTTGCAGAGCAGAACCTTTACGGTTTTTACCGCCTTTACCGCCGCGAACGGCCGCACGGGCTTCTTCACGATCGGCTTTCGATTCAGAGTGTTTGTTGCCTTTTTTCGCCGGACGCGCTGCTTTCGCATTGCGACTACGACCACGGCCGCCTTCAACTTCACGGTCGTTTTCGTCTTCGGCCTGGCGGGCGTGTTGAGACGTGGTAACGTGATAATCGCTGGTGTCTTCAGTCGGCTCCGCGTTATCAGTCCATTTGTTCTCTTCCGCCATGCGGCGAGCTTCTTCTGCTACGCGACGCGCTTCTTCTTCAAGTTTGCGACGCGCTTCTTCTTCCGCTTTACGCTTCAGCTCTGCTGCTTCATTTTCACGGCGGGCTTTTTCGGCCTGGGCGGTTTTGGTCATATCGTCAGTCTGTTGATTGCTCACTTTGTCTTTTTCCGCAGCTTCACGTTTCGCTTTTTCAGCGGCGTCACGTTTAGCTTGTTCTGCGGCCTCACGGTCAGCTTTTTGTTGCGCCTCGCGTTTGGCTGTTTCTTCTGCCTCACGACGGGCTTGCTCTTCCGCTTCACGCTGCGCCTGCTCTTCCGCAGCGAGACGTTCTGTCTCTTGCGGATCGCGTTTCACAAAGGTGCGTTTCTTGCGGACTTCGATTTGTACCGATTTACTTTTTCCACCGGTACCTGGAATATTCAACGTGCTGCGCGTTTTACGTTGCAGCGTCAACTTATCCGGCCCTGAACCATTTTCACGATTCAGGTGAGCCAGTAAAGTCTGTTTTTCTTGTGCGGACACAGAGTCATCAGCAGACTTCGGGATACCGGCATCAGCGAATTGCTGTACCAGGCGATCCACGGAGGTCTGTATCTCTGCGGCCAGCGCTTTTACGGTTACATCTGTCATGCTGTTCCTTCCTGCTACAGTTTATTACGCTTCGTCGCCGAACCAGCAAATATTACGGGCAGCCATAATCAGCTCACCGGCTTTTTCGTCGGTCAACCCTTCGATATCAGCCAGATCATCAATGCCCTGCTCAGCGAGATCTTCCAGCGTACAAACACCACGGGCAGCCAGTTTGAATGCCAGGTCGCGACCCAATCCTTCCAGATTCAGCAGATCGTCAGACGGTTTGTTATCACCAAGGCTTTCTTCCTGGGCCAGTGCCAGAGTGGTCAGTGCGTTTTTGGCACGCTCGCGCAGCGCTTCAACGGTCGGTTCATCCAGCCCGTCGATTTCCAGCAGTTCTTTCATTGGCACGTAGGCCAGTTCTTCCAGCGTCGCGAAACCTTCTTCAACCAGTACGGTTGCGAACTCTTCATCAATATCGAGATATTTGGTGAAGGTATCGATAGCTGCATGTGCTTCAGCCTGATGCTTAGCCTGCAAGTCATCAACCGTCATCACGTTAAGTTCCCAGCCGCTCAGTTGCGCAGCCAGACGGACGTTCTGACCATTACGTCCGATCGCCTGAGCCAGGTTACCGGCTTCAACAGCGATATCCATGGTGTGTTTATCTTCATCCACCACGATAGAAGCGACGTCTGCTGGCGCCATCGCGTTAATCACGAACTGCGCCGGGTTATCATCCCACAGGACGATATCGATACGCTCGCCGCCCAGTTCAGTAGAAACGGCCTGAACGCGCGCACCACGCATACCCACACAGGCGCCGACCGGATCGATACGCTTGTCGTTGGTTTTCACCGCGATTTTCGCACGGGAACCCGGATCGCGGGCCGCCGCTTTAATCTCAATGACTTCTTCGCCGATTTCCGGTACTTCAATACGGAACAGCTCGATCAGCATTTCCGGTTTGGAACGCGTCACAAACAGTTGCGCACCGCGCGCTTCCGGGCGAACGGAGTACAGAACGCCACGAATACGGTCGCCAGGACGGAAGTTTTCGCGCGGCAGCATATCTTCACGCAGGATCACGGCTTCAGCATTGCTGCCCAAATCCAAAGAGATGTTGTCGCGGTTTACTTTCTTCACCACGCCGGTGATGATTTCGCCTTCGTGCTCGCGGAACTGATCGACCACCATCGCACGCTCGGCTTCACGAACTTTCTGTACGATAACCTGTTTTGCCGTCTGGGTGGTGATACGGTCAAAGGTGACAGATTCAATCTGATCTTCAACGTAGTCGCCCAGGTTCAGGCTTTCGTCTTCAAAACGCGCCGCTTCCAGCGTAATTTCTTTTGTCGGCAGCGTGACTTCTTCTACGATTAACCAACGACGGAAGGTATCGAAATCACCGCTTTTACGATCGATTTGTACGCGAACATCGATCTCTTGTTCGTATTTTTTCTTCGTTGCTGTAGCCAGCGCACTTTCCAGCGCTTCAAAAATCTTCTCGCGTGGCAGCGCTTTCTCATTGGAAACGGCTTCAACAACGGCCAAAATTTCTTTGTTCATCGCGGGCTTTTCACCTCAATCCAGACTATTAAAAGTGGGGAACCAGGTTCGCCTTCTGGATATTACTCAGCGCGAACACTTCATCTTTACCTTCGACTGTGACAGTGATCATTTCACCGTCAACCGCTTTGATAACGCCCTGCCATTTACGACGGTTTTGTACCGCCATACGAAGTACCAGCGTCACTTCTTCACCCAGGAAACGCGCGTAGTGCTCAGCCGTGAACATAGGACGGTCGAGACCTGGCGAGGAGACTTCCAGGTTGTATGCCACAGTGATGGGATCTTCGACATCCAGCACCGCGCTCACCTGGTGACTCACATCAGCACAATCATCAACATTGATGCCATCTTCACTATCAATATAGATGCGCAGTGTGGATGTGCGACCGCGAATAAATTCGATGCCGACCAGTTCGTAACCTAAGGCTTCAACTGGCGCTGTAATCATCTCTGTTAATTTTTGCTCTAATGTGGACAAGCCCACCCCCAAGACATAAAAAAAGGGCCTAAAGCCCAGTTATTCTGTAGTCAGATAACAAAAAACCCCGATAAATCGGGGCTTTAGATAACTGAACCCTATAACCGCAACTGCGGTCTGGAGAACCTTCCGAAAGAATTTTTTTCAAATCCAGCTACGAAGGCCTAAGTCTTCACAGTATATTTGAAAAAGAACTCTAAGGGAAAGTGGTTGCGGGGGCCGGATTTGAACCGACGACCTTCGGGTTATGAGCCCGACGAGCTACCAGGCTGCTCCACCCCGCGCCTGAAACGTGGCAAATTTTACTCGCTTTGGGTAAAAGATGCAAATACTGCTGGGATTTGGTACCGAGGACGGGACGTAAAATCTGCGCGTATTATATTGATTCAATATGCGATATGTCAACCGCGTTAATAATATGCACATGAATGAATACTAACCCTGCCTCCGTTAAGAAACCGTACCAGTCAGGAAAGAAGCCACCCCATACCGTTTTTTAACGAAATTATCACTAAACTCTTCCTGTCATCCGTAAAAGATGATTAAATGAAAACTCACTTATTTTGCATAAAAATGCACTGAGAGCAGAAAGCCGATCTCTTCATCAGTCTATCAAGCAGGGTTTTATTTATGACGACGATTCTCAAGCATCTTCCGGTAGGTCAACGTATTGGTATCGCTTTTTCCGGCGGCCTGGACACCAGTGCTGCACTGCTGTGGATGCGACAAAAAGGCGCTGTCCCTTATGCATATACTGCGAATCTGGGCCAGCCAGATGAGGATGACTATGACGCCATTCCTCGTCGCGCAATGGAATACGGCGCAGAGAACGCTCGCCTGATTGATTGCCGTAAACAGCTGGTTGCCGAAGGGATCGCCGCGATTCAGTGCGGTGCTTTCCATAACACCACCGGCGGACTGACCTATTTCAACACCACGCCGCTGGGCCGCGCCGTTACCGGCACGATGCTGGTCGCTGCGATGAAG
This sequence comes from Citrobacter koseri ATCC BAA-895, assembly GCF_000018045.1. Classification (NCBI taxonomy): domain Bacteria; kingdom Pseudomonadati; phylum Pseudomonadota; class Gammaproteobacteria; order Enterobacterales; family Enterobacteriaceae; genus Citrobacter; species Citrobacter koseri. The sequence continues at coordinate 4,224,264 of NC_009792.1, forward strand.
GAAGATGGTGTTAACATCTGGGGCGACGGCAGTACCTATAAAGGAAACGACATCGAGCGTTTCTACCGTTACGGCCTGTTGACCAACGCGGAGCTACAGATTTACAAACCGTGGCTGGATACCGACTTTATTGATGAGCTGGGCGGTCGTCATGAGATGTCCGAGTTTATGATTGCCTGCGGTTTCGACTACAAGATGTCCGTCGAAAAAGCCTATTCCACTGATTCCAACATGCTCGGCGCGACCCATGAAGCCAAAGATCTGGAATTCCTGAACTCCAGCGTCAAGATCGTCAATCCAATCATGGGCGTCAAGTTCTGGGATGAAAACGTGAAAATCCCGGCGGAAGAAGTTACCGTGCGCTTTGAACAGGGGCATCCTGTCGCGCTAAACGGTAAGACCTTCAGCGATGATGTTGAACTGATGCTGGAAGCTAACCGTATCGGCGGCCGCCACGGTCTGGGCATGAGCGATCAGATTGAGAACCGTATCATTGAAGCGAAGAGCCGGGGTATCTATGAAGCGCCGGGGATGGCGCTGCTGCATATTGCCTACGAGCGTCTGCTGACCGGCATCCACAACGAAGACACTATCGAGCAGTATCATGCGCATGGCCGTCAGTTAGGCCGCCTGCTGTATCAGGGCCGCTGGTTTGACTCCCAGGCGCTGATGCTGCGTGACGGTCTGCAACGTTGGGTGGCCAGCCAGATTACCGGTGAAGTCACGCTGGAGCTGCGTCGTGGTAACGACTACTCGATCCTGAATACCGTCTCTGACAATCTGACCTACAAACCAGAGCGTCTGACGATGGAAAAAGGAGACTCCGTGTTCTCGCCGGATGACCGTATCGGTCAGTTGACGATGCGCAACCTGGATATCACCGATACGCGTGAAAAACTGTTTGGTTATGCGCAGTCAGGCCTGCTTTCCGCCTCTTCCGCGACAGGTTTGCCGCAGGTTGAAAATCTGGAAAACAAAGGCAAGTAAGTTAACGGACAACGATTAAAGGCCGCGTAAGCGGCCTTTTTTGTGGGCGGTGTAGGCCTGATAAACGAAGTGCCATCAGGCACATTACGTAACATGTCGGATGGCGGCGTAAACGCCTTATCCAACCGACAAAAACAAAGTCTATAACCCCCGCGGAATGCAGACGAAAAAAAAGACGCTTTTCAGCGTCTTTCTTTCGGAATATTGGTACCGAGGACGGGACTTGAACCCGTAAGCCCTATTGGGCACTACCACCTCAAGGTAGCGTGTCTACCAATTCCACCACCTCGGCACGGAAATCTTAGTGTGGGATATCGCTGCTCGGCTGTGCCGGTGCAACTGGCTGAGTCTGCTCGGTTTTTGCCGGAGCGCTCAGATTTTCCCACTCACTTCCTTTATTGGTCTTGTTGCTGTTGATATTGCCCAGCGCCAGACTGATGATGAAGAACAGCGTTGCCAGCACAGCCGTCATACGGGTCATGAAGTTACCAGAACCACTTGAACCAAACAGCGTAGCGGAAGCGCCTGCTCCAAAGGAGGCTCCCATATCAGCGCCTTTACCTTGCTGTAGCATGATCAAGCCTACCAGGCCAATTGCCACAATAAGGAAAACTACCAAAAGAGCTTCGTACATAATCAACCTGTTCCTTGCGGAGTTGCCGCATACCAATGCTTCAACCAATAAAGCGGGATAATTTACTGTTTCCCACTGAAGCGGGTGTGAATACTAACCAAAGCGAATGACCTTCGCAAGGGCAATTTTAGTGCATTGTATCAACTGCGGAAAAAAACAGCAAAAAGGTCTTTTTCCTGCAACAAAAAGGCAGCAAACGCCGCCTTTTTAGTCACTTATCACCAGGATTAAACCGCTTTTACGGCATCCGCAATACGATGAGCAAACTCAGTAACCTGTGCTTCATCCTCGCCTTCTACCATTACGCGAATTAACGGTTCAGTACCGGACTTACGCAGCAGCACGCGACCACGATTTCCCAGCGCCGCTTCGACTTCCGCCGTCACCGCCTTAACGTTGTCATTCTCCAGCGGATCGCCGCTACCGGCTGCATAACGTACGTTAACCAGAATCTGCGGGAACATTTTCATGCCGCTGCACAAATCGTGCAGACTCATGTGGTTACGCACCATCGCCGCCAGAACCTGTAGCCCCGCGACAATACCGTCACCGGTGGTGGTTTTATCCAGCAGAATAACGTGACCGGAGTTTTCCGCCCCAATACGCCAGCCTTTTTCTTGCAGTTTTTCCAGCACGTAGCGGTCGCCGACTTTAGCACGCGCGAACGGAATGCCCAGCTGTTTCAACGCCAGCTCCAGGCCCATGTTGCTCATCAGCGTACCGACTGCGCCACCGCGCAGTTGACCCTGACGCAAACCTTCGCGGGCGATGATATACATGATCTGATCGCCATCGACTTTATTCCCTTCATGGTCAACCATGATCACGCGATCGCCGTCGCCGTCCAGCGCGATCCCTAAATCGGCTTTCTCCGCGATCACGCGCGCCTGTAGCGCACGCACATCCGTAGCGCCGACTTCTTCATTAATATTGACGCCGTTCGGCTCACAGCCAATCGCAATGACATTCGCACCCAGTTCACGCAGGACGTTCGGTGCAATGTGATAGGTCGCGCCGTTGGCGCAATCCACAACAATCTTCAGCTCATTCAGGCTCAGTTCGTTCGGGAACGTACCTTTGCAGAACTCAATGTAGCGCCCCGCAGCATCCACAATACGGCTGGCTTTACCCAGCTCTGAGGAATCCACGCAGGTGATCTCTTTTTCCATCTCAGCTTCAATAGCCTCTTCAACTTCATCAGGCAGTTTGGTGCCGTCAATGGAGAAGAATTTAATCCCGTTGTCATAAAACGGGTTATGCGAAGCGGAGATAACGATCCCGGCCTCTGCACGGAAGGTTCGGGTCAGGTAAGCCACCGCAGGCGTCGGCATCGGGCCGGTAAAAGAGGCAGACAATCCCGCCGCCGCCAGACCGGCTTCCAGCGCAGACTCCAGCATATAGCCAGAAATACGCGTGTCTTTACCGATAATGATTTTACGTGAACCATGACGCGCCAGCACTTTCCCTGCGGCCCAGCCCAGCTTAAGCACAAAGTCAGGAGTAATGGGCGCATCGCCTACACGACCACGGATCCCATCGGTGCCAAAATATTTACGATTACTCATAGCGTTTATTTTCCTTTGCAGACAGGGTGGCTTCTACCACACGCATCGCTTCTACGGTTTCTTTAACGTCATGGACACGAATGATATGCGCCCCCTGCATTGCGGCGATAACCGCACACGCCAGGCTCCCGCTCAAACGATCGGAGGGCCCGACGTTGAGCAACTGACCAATCATCGATTTACGTGACATTCCCACCAGCAGCGGCAGGTTAAAATGATGAAACTCCGCCAGACGTGCCAGTAACGTATAGTTATGGGAGAGATTTTTACCGAAACCGAATCCCGGGTCGAGCAACAATTTCTCTTTTACGATGCCAGCCCTTTCACAGCGTGCTATTTGGTCAATAAAGTAGCGATTGACCTCCGCAAAAACGTCTTCGTACTTTGGCGCTTCCTGCATTGTTTTAGGCTGCCCTTGCATATGCATCAGGCAGACCGGTAAACCAGTCTCAGCCGCCGCCTCAAGCGCGCCCGGTTCAGAGAGGGAGCGAATGTCGTTGATGATGTGAGCGCCCACTCTTGCCGATTCCCGAATCACCTCCGGTTTTGAGGTATCCACTGAAATCCATACCTCAAAACGCTGGGCGATGGACTCAACTACCGGGATCACGCGTTCCAGTTCTTCTTCAACGCTGACATCCGCCGCGCCAGGTCGCGTTGATTCGCCGCCGACATCAATAATCGTCGCTCCGGCGTTAATCATCAGATTAGCGTGCTTCACCGCCTCCACCAGCGTATTGTGCGTCCCGCCATCGGAGAAAGAATCCGGCGTGACGTTCAGGATGCCCATTACGTGTGGGTGAGAGAGATCCAGCGTGGAGCCCTGGGCGAAGAGTTTCATAGCTAATCCTTCTGATGTTATTTCAAATATAAAAAACCCCGGAGCAAGCCCCAGGGTTTCGGTGAAGCAGAGTCATCAATAACAGATAACTTATTTGTCGCCTAACTGCTCTGACATGGTGTTGCCTGGGTTCGGCGTACGCGGTTCATCAACCGGGCGCGGCGCACGAGGCGTGCCATTGTTGTCAGAGTTGTTGGTGCCGTTCGGATCTTCCCAGCCAGCCGGCGGGCGAACTTCGCGGCGCGCCATCAGGTCATCAATCTGCGGCGCATCGATGGTCTCATACTTCATGAGCGCATCTTTCATTGCATGCAGGATGTCCATATTGTCATTCAGGATCTGACGAGCACGATTGTAGTTACGTTCAATCAGCGCTTTCACTTCCTGGTCGATGATACGCGCGGTTTCATCAGACATGTGTTTGGCTTTCGCAACGCTACGCCCCAGGAACACTTCACCCTCTTCCTCTGCATACAGCAGCGGACCGAGCTTATCGGAGAAGCCCCACTGGGTGACCATGTTACGCGCCAGGTTAGTCGCGACTTTAATGTCGTTCGACGCACCGGTAGAAACATGCTCTACGCCATAGATGATCTCTTCCGCCAGACGACCGCCGTACAACGTGGAGATCTGGCTTTCCAGTTTCTGACGGCTGGCGCTAATCGCGTCGCCTTCAGGCAGGAAGAAGGTCACACCCAGCGCACGACCGCGCGGAATAATCGTCACTTTATGCACCGGATCGTGCTCTGGAACAAGGCGACCAATAATCGCATGGCCTGCTTCGTGGTAAGCGGTAGATTCTTTCTGCGCTTCCGTCATCACCATGGAGCGGCGTTCCGCACCCATCATGATTTTGTCTTTCGCTTTCTCGAACTCAACCATGGATACCACACGCTTGTTGCCACGGGCAGCAAACAGTGCCGCTTCGTTCACAAGGTTCGCCAGATCGGCGCCAGAGAAGCCTGGCGTGCCGCGTGCGATGATTGCCGCATCGATATCCGGCGCCAGCGGTACGCGACGCATATGCACTTTCAGGATCTGCTCACGACCACGCACGTCTGGCAGACCTACCACGACCTGACGGTCGAAACGGCCAGGACGCAGCAGCGCAGGGTCAAGTACGTCTGGACGGTTAGTCGCCGCGATAACGATGATACCTTCGTTACCTTCAAAGCCGTCCATCTCAACCAGCATCTGGTTCAATGTCTGTTCACGTTCATCATGACCGCCGCCCAGACCCGCGCCACGCTGGCGGCCTACGGCGTCGATTTCATCGATGAAGATAATGCACGGCGCCGCTTTCTTAGCCTGTTCGAACATGTCACGCACACGAGATGCGCCAACACCGACGAACATTTCGACAAAGTCAGAACCGGAAATCGTAAAGAACGGGACTTTCGCTTCGCCTGCGATAGCTTTCGCCAGCAGGGTTTTACCCGTACCCGGAGGACCGACCATCAGGACGCCTTTCGGGATTTTACCGCCCAGCTTCTGGAAGCGGCTTGGTTCACGCAGATACTCGACCAGCTCAGCCACTTCTTCTTTCGCTTCGTCACAACCTGCGACATCGGCAAAAGTGGTTTTGATCTGATCTTCCGTCAGCATGCGCGCTTTACTCTTACCGAACGACATGGCGCCTTTGCCACCGCCGCCCTGCATCTGACGCATGAAGAAGATCCAGACGCCGATCAGCAACAGCATCGGGAACCAGGAAATAAAGATTGAAGCCAGCAGGCTCGGCTCTTCAGGTGGTTCGCCAACAACCTTGACGTTTTTGGTCAGCAGGTTATCAAGCAGCTTCGGATCGTTAACCGGAATGTAGGTCGTGTAACGGTTACTATCTTTCTTGGTAACGTTGATCTCACGTCCGTTGATACGCGCTTCACGAACCTGGTCCTGGTTGACCTCTTGCAGGAAGGTAGAGTAATCCACCTTACGGCCATTAGACTCGCTGGGCCCAAAGCTCTGGAATACTGACATCAGCACAACGGCAATGACCAGCCAGAGTATTAGGTTTTTCGCCATGTCACTCAAGGGATTAACCTCTTATTACAACTGTGTTAAAAACAGCGTCAGGATACTCTATATCCAGCTTCTTTCAAACTTTCGTCTGAAATCCCCCGGTTATGGTTTTCGCCCGGTCGCTACAATATACACTTCGCGTGAACGCGCACGCGAAGAGTCCGGCTTACGAACTTTAACCTTCGTAAACAGGGAGCGAATTTCCCTTAGGTACTCATCGAAACCTTCGCCCTGGAACACCTTCACTACAAAACTTCCACCTGGCGCCAGCACATCACGACACATTTCTAACGCCAGTTCCACCAGATACATGGCGCGGGGGATATCCACCGCCGGTGTTCCGCTCATGTTTGGTGCCATATCTGACATGACAACTTGTACTTTACTGTCACCCACGCGTTCCAGCAGCGCTTTCATAACAAGTTCATCACGAAAATCGCCCTGAAGAAAGTCCACACCAACGATAGGATCCATAGGTAAAAGATCGCAAGCGATGATACGGCCTTTGCCGCCAATCTGCGTGACCACATACTGTGACCAGCCTCCCGGCGCAGCACCGAGGTCGACAACCGTCATCCCCGGCTTAAAAAGTTTGTCACTTTGCTGTATTTCATCAAGTTTAAACCAGGCACGGGAACGTAACCCCTTTTTCTGCGCCTGTTGAACATATTTATCGCTAAAGTGTTCCTGAAGCCAGCGACTCGAGCTGGCAGAACGCTTTTTACCTGTCATTTAACTTTCCCATCGGGGCAATTCATCGTTACCCGTAGCGTAAATTTTTACGCGCTCATTTGGTGATATATGGGAGATGGCGGTAGAATGACCCGTTTTCAATCCCAACGTAAGCAAAAATATACGATGAATCTGAGTACTAAACAAAAACAGCACCTGAAAGGTCTGGCACATCCGCTCAAGCCGGTAGTTATGCTTGGCAACAATGGTTTGACCGAAGGGGTACTGGCCGAGATTGAACAAGCGTTAGAGCACCATGAACTTATCAAGGTGAAGATCGCCTCGGAAGATCGCGAAACCAAAACCTTGATCGTGGAAGCTATCGTACGCGAAACCGGCGCCTGTAACGTACAGGTCATCGGTAAAACGCTGGTACTTTATCGCCCAACTAAAGAACGTAAAATCTCGCTGCCACGCTAAGAATATCCTAAAATCGAACACAAAATCTGTGTAAAACGAGGGGTTTTCCGCAAGCAGGAGAGCAAAATGCCACGCTCTCTTCGTTGATAAAAGGCCGCATAGCGGCCTTTTTCCTTTCTTTACAATACATCAACATCTTGAGTATTGGGTAATTCTTACAGGTATTCCACCTTAATCACTTCGTATTCCACTTCGCCGCCAGGCGTTTTGATGGTCACGACGTCATCCTGCTCTTTGCCAACCAGGCCGCGCGCGATAGGTGAATTCACGGAAATCAGGTTCTGTTTAAAATCCGCTTCGTCATCGCCGACAATACGCCAGGTCTGCTCTTCATCGTTATCGAGATTCAGAACAGTTACCGTTGCGCCGAAAACAACACGTCCGTTGTTCGGCATCTTCGTCACGTCGATCACCTGCGCATTCGACAGCTTCGCCTCGATATCCTTGATACGTCCTTCGCAGAAACCCTGCTGTTCACGCGCAGCGTGATACTCGGCGTTCTCTTTCAGGTCGCCATGCTCACGCGCTTCCGCGATAGCGGCGATGATTTCAGGACGGCGCACAGATTTCAGAAAATCCAGCTCTTCGCGCAGTTTTTCGGCACCACGTAAAGTCATCGGAATAGCTTGCATTTGTTATACCTCTTGAACATTCCTGTAGGGGGTGATTGACCCCACCTCGGCTGCTAAGCCTGCTCCGGTATGCGTTCTACCAAAGCCAGAAGCAAAAAAATACCGACCCGGGTACAAAGCCCCAGGTCAGCTACAATTCTCAATTTGATACGTATTTTACCCTGGAGTTCCCTATGGGTCATCGTTTACTTTCCAGGGCATTGCGCCGTAGTATGACGGCTTGTTTCCAGGTTGTTAGCGCGAGATTATGCGATTTTCCAGATTTATCATCGGATTGACCACCAGTATAGCGTTCAGCGTCCAGGCCGCGAATGTTGATGAATACATCAATCAGCTCCCTGATGGGGCCAACCTTGCTTTCATGGCTCAGAAGGTCGGCGCGTCCACGCCCGCGATTGATTACCATAGCCAGCAGATGGCGCTGCCCGCCAGTACGCAAAAAGTGATCACGGCCCTCGCGGCATTGATTCAGCTCGGCCCCGATTTTCGTTTTACCACCACGCTGGAGACAAAAGGCAACGTGGACAATGGCGTCTTAAAAGGGGACTTAGTGGCGCGATTTGGTGCCGATCCGACGCTAAAACGCCAGGATATTCGCAATATGGTCGCAACGCTGAAAAAATCCGGCGTGACGCAAATTGCGGGAAATGTGCTCATCGACACCTCCATTTTCGCCAGCCATGATAAAGCGCCAGGCTGGCCCTGGAATGACATGACGCAATGTTTTAGCGCACCACCCGCAGCCGCCATTGTCGATCGCAACTGCTTTTCCATCTCCCTCTACAGCGCGCAAAAACCGAATGACTTAGCGTATATTCGCGTGGCGTCCTATTACCCGGTGACTATGTTCAGTCAGGTTCGCACCCTCCCACGCGGCTCTGCGGAAGCGCAATACTGTGAGCTGGATGTCGTTCCTGGGGATTTAAACCGCTTCACGCTGACAGGCTGTCTGCCGCAGCGCGCCGAACCGTTACCGCTGGCCTTCGCCATTCAGGACGGCGCCAGCTATGCCGGAGCAATCCTGAAAGACGAGTTAAAACAAGCAGGTATTACCTACAGCGGTACGCTGTTACGCCAGACGCAGGCCAACGAACCCGGAACGGTGGTTGCCAGCAAGCAGTCTGCGCCGCTGCATGATTTGCTTAAGATTATGCTGAAAAAATCGGACAACATGATTGCCGATACCGTCTTTCGCATGATCGGCCACGCACGCTTCAACGTTCCCGGCACATGGCGGGCGGGATCTGATGCCGTACGCCAGATCCTGCGTCAACAGGCTGGCGTTGATATTGGCAATACCATCATTGCTGACGGTTCGGGCCTCTCTCGCCACAACCTGATTGCCCCGGCCACCATGATGCAGGTGCTGCAATACATCGCCCAACACGACAACGAGCTGAACTTTATCTCCATGCTGCCGCTGGCGGGATATGACGGCTCTCTGCAATACCGTGCGGGTCTGCATCAGGCTGGGGTCGATGGTAAAGTTTCGGCGAAAACAGGCTCGCTGCAAGGGGTCTATAATCTGGCGGGATTTATTACAACGGCAAGTGGGCAACGGATGGCGTTTGTTCAGTATCTTTCCGGGTATGCCGTTACGCCAGCTGACCAGCGCAATCGTCGAATTCCGTTAGTACGTTTTGAAAGCCGGTTGTACAAAGATCTTTATCAGAACAACTAGGTAAGGATAGTGCCGGATGGCGCTGACGCTTATCCGGCCTACACACTAGATGGGTCATTTAATTGCCGGATGGCGGCGCTTTGCGCCTTATCCGGCCTACTATCCGTAGGCCCGGTAAGCGTAAGCGCCACCGGGCATTTGAACCAGATTAACGTTTGTAGATGAACTCGACGCCTTCTTCGTCGTCTTCGTCCCAGTCGTCATCCCAGTCATCTTCTGCTTCATCTTCGACTTCAGCGAGCTGCTGACGGTGATAATCGTCCCACATGAACTCCACTTTCTCCGGCTGCTTCGCTTCATCAGCCTGAACGATGGGGTTCTCGATGATAAAGGTCATCACATCCCAGCAGAGATCTTTCACGCCAGTCTGGCTGGCAGCGGAAATCATGTAGTACTTATCTTCCCAGCCCAGCGCCTGCGCGATAGCTTTCGCTTTTTCTTCCGCTTCGGCCTGGTCCAGCAAATCAATTTTGTTGAACACTAACCAGCGCGGCTTAGCAGCCAGATCCTGACTGTATTTTTCCAGTTCGCCGATAATGATACGGGCGTTTTCCACCGGATCGGAACCGTCGATCGGATCGATATCAATAAGGTGCAGCAGTACGCGGCAACGTTCCAGGTGCTTCAGGAAGCGAATCCCCAGACCCGCGCCTTCCGCCGCACCTTCAATCAGCCCCGGAATATCGGCAACCACAAAGCTCTTTTCGTTGTCCATACGCACAACGCCAAGGCTCGGCACCAGAGTGGTAAACGGATAGTCCGCCACTTTCGGTTTTGCCGCAGATACCGCGCGGATAAAGGTTGATTTACCGGCGTTTGGCATACCCAGCATACCCACGTCCGCCAGCAGCATCAGCTCCAGCATCAAATCGCGCTTATCGCCCGGCGTACCCATCGTTTTCTGACGCGGAGTACGGTTAACAGAGGACTTAAAGCGGGTATTGCCCAGGCCGTGCCAGCCGCCTTTGGCAACCATCAGACGCTGACCGTGTTTGGTCATATCGCCCATGGTTTCGCCGGTGCCCTGATCGATAACACGCGTACCGACAGGCACTTTGATCGTGACATCTTTCCCACGTTTACCGGTGCAGTCACGGCTTGCGCCATTCTGACCACGTTCAGCGCGGAACGATTTTTCAAAGCGGTAATCGATCAGCGTGTTCAGGTTTTCGTCGGCTTCCAGCCAGACGTCGCCGCCATCGCCGCCATCACCGCCATCCGGGCCGCCTTTCGGGATGTATTTTTCGCGGCGGAAGCTCACGCAACCATTGCCGCCATCGCCAGCAACGACCAGAATCGATGCTTCATCAACAAACTTCATTTTACTCTCCGTAAATCATTCGCCTGAGCGGGGTTGCGAAACCACCGTTTCATGCTTGCGTAAACCGCCCCAAATACGATGACCAATGGCGGAATACATCGCGCCCGCAACCACGACAAACGCACCGAGATAACCTAAAAGGTTTAACATCGGTCTGGCGAAGAAATCGGGCCAGGCCATAGATAATAGATCTGAAAATAACAGCGTAAACAGCGGAGTGAGCGTGATTAACGCACTTACCTGCGCTGCCTGCCAACGCGCCATCGCTTCCGCCAGGGCGCCATATCCTACCAGCGTATTCAGCCCACAGAAAATCAAACACGCGAGCTGCCAGTCACTTAACTGCGAGATAACCCCCGGCTTCGCCAGCGGCAATAACGCAATCGTACATAAAGTGTACAGTAAAAACAGGATCTGCTGTGAGGCCAGACGACGCAATAACACCTTTTGCGCGACGCCATAACTCACCCAGACCGTCGCCGCACCGACCCCAAAGATCACACCCCAGGTGTAATCGGTCAGTTTGGTAAAAATCTCGACCAGACTGGTATTAAAGAACATCACCAGCCCACAAAGCAGCATGAGCGCGCCAATCACCTGCGTGCCGCGCATCTTTTCTTTCAAAATAAAGACGCTGGCGACCATCATGCCAACCGGTGACAGTTGACCGATAACCTGCGATGCCGTCGGACTCAAATATTGCAGGGAAGAGCTGAACAGGATGAAATTCCCGAAAAGTCCACCTGTTGCAATCGCCAGCAACACCAGCCAGCGCGGTTTGCGAAAAATACGCAATGGCGGGAGCTTTCTTTTAACTGCCAGGATCGCGCCGAGGCCGATACTCGCCATTAAAAAGCGATAGAAGACAATGGTCGGAGGTTCCATCACCTCCAGCACCTGCTTCATTGCAATTGGCAAGGCGCCCCAACACATTGCAGTGGTGAGTGCTAAAAGGATGCCAATGCCAGCCTGCTGCTTCATGCCCGTTTTCCCTACAAGAAAATTTTCCGGGTTTTCAATGTAAAAAGCCCCGCAACACGTTGCGGGGCTTTAATCCGTTACCGGACCACGAAGAACTTACTCAGCAACGATGCTGATGTATTTACGGTTGTTCGGGCCTTTAACTTCGAATTTCACTTTACCGTCTGCTTTAGCAAACAGAGTGTGGTCACGACCGCAACCTACGTTAGTGCCAGCGTGGAATTTGGTGCCACGTTGACGAACGATGATGCTACCCGCCAGAACGGTTTCGCCACCGAAACGCTTAACGCCCAGGCGTTTAGCTTCTGAATCGCGACCGTTACGAGTTGAGCCGCCAGCCTTTTTATGTGCCATTTAAATCTCTCCTCAGGTCTTAGGCGCTGATGCCAGTAATTTTCACATCAGTGAACCACTGACGGTGGCCTTGCTGCTTACGATAGTGTTTACGACGACGAAACTTAACGATTTTAACTTTCTCGCCACGACCGTGAGCAACAACTTCAGCTTTGATTACGCCGCCATCAACGAAAGGAACGCCGATTTTGACTTCTTCACCGTTTGCGATCATCAGAACTTCAGCGAACTCAATAGTTTCGCCAGTTGCGATGTCCAGCTTTTCCAGGCGAACGGTCTGACCTTCGCTTACTCGGTGTTGTTTACCACCACTTTGGAAAACCGCGTACATAAAAAACTCCGCTTCCGCGCACGCCTTTTCAATGATTCAGAGTGCGCTATAAATATTCACAATAGGGCGCGAATATTACGCAAAACGCGAGCCTTTGACAAGTGCTACCGTCAATACATGAAGAAAAAAAACACAACGTGTACGGTAACGTTTATCTGCGCCGTTTTTTCAGTACAATCAGCATATATTCCTAACCCTAAACCCTTAGTTATCTCATCCCATGATGAGTTAATCGGGGCGATAAGCCCGGCTTTTGCGATGAATTTAGAAAAAATCAATGAGTTAACCGCGCAAGATATGGCGGGTGTCAATGCGACAATCCTTGAACAGCTCAATTCCGACGTCCAACTGATCAATCAGTTAGGGTATTACATCGTTAGCGGCGGCGGAAAACGTATCCGCCCGATGATTGCCGTACTCGCTGCGCGCGCCGTTGGTTATCAGGAAAATGCGCACGTCACGATCGCTGCCTTAATCGAGTTTATCCACACCGCCACCCTGCTACACGACGATGTTGTGGATGAATCCGATATGCGTCGTGGGAAGGCAACGGCGAATGCAGCATTTGGCAACGCCGCCAGCGTCCTGGTCGGTGATTTTATCTACACCCGCGCGTTCCAGATGATGACCAGCCTTGGCTCGCTGAAAGTGCTGGAGGTAATGTCAGAAGCGGTGAACGTCATCGCCGAAGGCGAAGTGCTGCAACTGATGAACGTCAACGACCCGGACATCACCGAAGAAAATTACATGCGCGTGATTTACAGCAAAACGGCGCGCCTGTTTGAAGCTGCGGCGCAGTGTTCCGGTCTTCTTGCTGGCTGTACTCCTGAGCAAGAAAAAGGGTTGCAGGATTATGGTCGTTATCTCGGTACGGCCTTTCAGCTGATTGACGATTTACTCGATTACAGCGCTGATGGCGAGCAGTTAGGTAAAAATGTCGGCGATGACCTCAACGAAGGAAAACCAACGCTGCCGCTGCTGCACGCCATGCGTAACGGTACACCAGAGCAGGCGCAAATGATCCGTACCGCCATTGAACAAGGCAATGGTCGCCACCTTCTGGAACCCGTTCTGGAAGCCATGACCGCCTGCGGTTCACTGGAATGGACGCGTCAGCGTGCAGAAGACGAGGCCGATAAAGCCATCGCCGCCCTACAGATTCTGCCTGATACGCCGTGGCGCGAAGCCCTGATCGGTCTGGCGCACATCGCCGTACAACGCGATCGTTAACCCTCCCTTCTCATCCCGTGCTCTGCGCGGGATGAATCTTTAAGTTCCAGTAAATTCCAGTTACTCATTTCTTTCCCAGCCCTTTTCCCATCGCACGTATGCTGTCACATTTTATGAATATGCATACTCTTTACAGGAACATATTAGAGCAATACTATCACCTGGCGTATAGTATTTCTCACAGGCTGATTATCCAGGCCGCAAGCGACTGACTGACCGAAGGAGTGAGGGAATAATGGAAAATAAACTCATTGACTGGCATCCCGCAGACATCATTGCCGGATTACGTAAAAAAGGGACATCTATGGCGGCGGAATCACGCAAGAATGGATTAAGTTCCTCGACGCTGGCAAACGCCCTGACCCGACCGTGGCCGAAAGGAGAGCTCATCATTGCGAAGGCGCTGGGTACAGAACCCTGGGTGATCTGGCCGTCGCGCTATCATGACCCAGAAACCCATGAGTTCATTGACAGAACGCGTCTGATGCGGGCTCGAAAAGGGAAATAGAGAAGTAAGGAACGGATAACGCTCTGAACGGTAGCCCCCGAACAAGGGGCTACCAGTGCATGCGGAAAAAATTACTCGCCTTTCACACGCTCAATATTCGCGCCCAGCGCGCGCAGTTTGTCTTCAATGCGCTCATAGCCACGATCGATGTGATAAATACGATCGACCAGCGTCGTGCCTTCTGCAATGCATCCCGCCAGCACCAGGCTCGCAGACGCACGCAAGTCGGTCGCCATCACCTGCGCCCCGGAGAGTTTTTCAACGCCGTGGCAAATCACGGTGTTGCTCTCGATTTCCGCGTGCGCGCCCATACGGATCAGTTCAGGCACATGCATAAAGCGGTTTTCGAAAATGGTTTCCGTGATGAAACCCGTCCCTTCCGCGACAAGGTTCAACAGCGTGAACTGCGCCTGCATATCGGTCGGGAAAGCCGGGTGCGGCGCGGTACGCACATTCACAGCTTTCGGACGCTGGCCATGCATGTCCAGGCTGATCCAGTCTTCACCGGTTTCAATATCCGCTCCGGCGTCACGCAGTTTAGCCAGTACGGCATCCAGCGTATCCGGCTGCGCGTTACGGCAGACGATTTTACCGCCGGAAATCGCCGCCGCGACCAGGAAGGTGCCGGTTTCAATGCGATCGGGCAGAACACGGTATACGCCGCCGCCCAGACGCTCAACGCCCTCAATGGTAATACGATCGGTGCCCTGACCGCTGATCTTCGCTCCCAACGTCACCAGGAAGTTCGCGGTATCGACGATCTCCGGCTCACGCGCGGCATTTTCAATCACGGTGGTCCCTTCGGCCAGCGTTGCCGCAGACATGATGGTCACCGTCGCACCGACGCTGACTTTGTCCATCACGATATGCGCGCCTTTCAGGCGACCATTAACAGACGCCTTCACATAGCCTTCTTCCAGCTTGATCTCAGCGCCCAGTTGTTCCAGGCCAGTGATGTGCAGATCGACCGGACGCGCGCCGATGGCGCAGCCGCCTGGCAGAGAAACCTGCCCCTGACCAAAACGCGCCACCAGCGGCCCCAGCGCCCAAATCGATGCACGCATGGTTTTTACCAGTTCATAAGGCGCGCAGAAGATGTTGACCTGGCTGGCGTCGATCCAGACAGAACCGTTACGTTCCACTTTCGTTCCAAGCTGGCTGAGCAGTTTCATCGTCGTATCGATGTCTTTCAGCTTTGGAACGTTCTGGATCTCTACCGGCTCTTCTGCCAGCAGCGCCGCGAAAAGGATCGGCAATGCGGCATTTTTAGCGCCTGAAATTGTGACTTCGCCCTGGAGCGTTGTCGGCCCCTGTACACGAAATTTATCCATTATTCTGTTCTCTGTTAAGAATTCATATCTGCTACCGGCGTGTCGCCCGTCGCTCAAAAACCGTTAAGTTTGCGATCGCGTTCCCATTCCGCTGGGGTATACGCTTTGATCGATACGGCATGGATACGGTTATCCGCAATAAACTCCATCAACGGGCCGTAAACAGACTGCTGCTTCTTGACCCGGCTCATGCCGTCAAACATCTCACCCACGGCGATAACCTGAAAGTGACTGCCATCGCCAGAGACGTGGACTTCCTGGAGGGAGAGTGCGCTCATCAGCACGCTCTGAATTTCATGATTTTCCATGGGCTCTTCATTCGTCAAATAGGGAAAACAGCCCAACATCTTAGAGCAAAGTGGCGCTGTCATAAATAAGCAAAAAGCCCAGCTGATAAATCAGGCAAGGCTTTGGTGTCAAATCCCCCTTAGGGGTTTTGCCGGATGGCGGCACAAGGCCTTACCCGGCCTACAAAAATTAACGTGGAAGCACGTCAGCAGGCAAATTATAGAGCTTCGCCAGCGTGTAAACCTTCTCGTTTACCCCTTGCAGCGAAACGCTGTTGCCCTGTCGCTTCGCCTGATCGACAAGATGCACCAGTAACGCCAGACCACCGCTATCCACCCGGGAGACCTGGCTCAGATCGATGCAGGTTACGTCTTTCATCGCATCAACGCGCGCATCCCACAGAGGGTTCAGCACGTCCTGGTCCAGCTCTCCCGCTAATGCCAGCGTGTCACCTTCGCGCGTCCAGCTAAGTGACTGCGTCATTATTTTTTCTCTTCCAGCGAAATTTTCTGACGAGAAATTGACTGCAACTGCGCGGTCAGGCCGTCGATGCCTTTGGTACGCAGCAGATCGCTCCACTCATTCTGTTTTGTGGTGATCATACTGACGCCTTCCGCGATCATGTCATAAGCCTGCCAGTTACCGGTCTGGGTGTTTTTACGCCACTGGAAATCCAGTCGAACCGGAGGACGGCCATTCGGATCGATGATCGTCACGCGGATCGGCACGATGGTCGCATTGCCCAGCGGTTGTTCCGGCGCAATCTGGTAAGTCTGGCCGTGGTACATCGCCAGCGCCTGACCATAAGCCTGTTTCAGGTATTCACGAAACGCCGCGAAATAGGCGTCACGCTGCGCCGGCGTCGCCTCCCGGTAGTAACGACCCAGTACCAGCGCGCCCGCGTATTTCACCTGCACATACGGCAGCAGTTCCTGGTCAACGACGTCGCGCAGGTAATCCGGGTTGGCACGGATTTTCGGCTGTTCGTTTTTCAGACGATCGAAGGTTTTCTGCGCCGCCTCATTCATCAATTTATACGGGTTAGTCTGGTCCGCCGCGGTTGCCGCGCTCAACGGTGCAATGACCAGCAGCGCTACCATCATTAATCGCTTAAACATACATCGATTCTCCTGTGATTAATTTGTTGCGCCCGCAGGCGGTGTCGCTTCATTATTGCCTTCAGTTGGCGCTGGCGCATCGCCAGAATTCTTATTGTCGTCCCCTTTACTGTTGTAAAGGAACTGACCAATCATGTCTTCAAGCACCATCGCGGACTTGGTGTCCTGAATAGTGTCTCCATCTTTGAGGATAGACGTTCCCAGTTCAGGATCTTCAAACCCGACGTTTAACGCCAGATATTGCTCCCCCAGCAGGCCAGAGGTGCGGATACTCAGCGAACTGGTATCAGGAATGTGGTTATAGCGCTCTTCAATATCCAGCGTGACGCGCGGCAGGTAGGTTTTCGGATCCAGCGAGATATCCGCAACCCGGCCGACAACCACCCCGCCAATGCGCACCGGAGAGCGCGCTTTCAGGCCGCCAATATTGTCGAAGGTCGCATAAATCGTGTAGGTCGGCTCCGTGCGCATTGAGGTGACATTGGCCGCTTTCAGGCAAACAAACAGCGCCGCCAGCAACGCAACCAGCAAGAAGATCCCTACCCAAATTTCACTTTTTTTCGTTTGCATGAACTCAATTCCCAAACATCAGTGCGGTCAACACAAAATCCAGACCCAGAACGGCCAAAGACGAGTGCACAACGGTGCGCGTGGTTGCGCGGCTAATCCCGGCAGAGGTCGGAATCGCGTCATACCCATTGAACAGCGCAATCCACGTTACCGTGATGGCGAACACCACGCTCTTAATCAAACAGTTCACGAGATCCAGACGCCAGTCGACGGCATCCTGCATCGCCGACCAGAAGAAACCGGCATCGATCCCCTTCCAGCTAACGCCAACCAGCGATCCACCCCAGATGCCAACAGCCACGAAGATAATCGTCAGCAGCGGCAGCGAAATCACCCCCGCCCACAGGCGCGGAGAGATCACCCGGCGCAGCGGATCGACGGCCATCATTTCCATACTGGAGAGCTGCTCAGTCGCTCGCATAAGACCAATTTCTGCGGTCAGCGCAGACCCTGCGCGCCCGGCAAACAGCAACGCCGCGACAACCGGCCCCAGTTCACGCAGCAATGAAAGCGCCACCAGCATACCCAGGCTGGTTTCCGCGCTGTAGGTCGTCAGAACCAGATAGCCCTGCAACCCGAGCACCATGCCGATAAAAACGCCAGAGACGATAATAATGAGCATCGACAGGACGCCCACATTATAGAGCTGACGCACCAGCAGTGGCGCATGCTTGCGAAATTCCGGCTTACCAATCACCGCATTGAATAACATTAACCCGGCACGCCCGAACGTTCTGAGGGTTTTGATCCCCCGGTGTCCAAGCGCTGCCAGCGCATTTAACAGCATGAGTGGCTTAACTCCCTGTTTCGAGTAAATCGGAGTGATAATCGCCCGCCGGATAGCGGAACGGAACCGGCCCGTCGGCAATACCGTCCAGGAACTGGCGGACGCGCGGGTCGGCATTTTCTTGCAGTTCCTTCGCGCTACCGTGCGCCACGATTTTTTTGTCCGCCATAATCCAGGCGTGATCGGCGATGCTCAGCACCTCCGGCACATCGTGGGACACGACAACGCAGGTTACGCCCAGCGTGCTGTTCAGTTCTGAAATCAGCTTCACCAGTACGCCCATCGTAATCGGGTCCTGACCCACAAACGGCTCATCGAACATAATGAGGTCGGGTTCCAGCGCAATAGCACGGGCTAATGCCGCACGCCGCGCCATCCCCCCGGACAGTTCAGAGGGCATGAGCTTTGCCGCGCCGCGCAGACCAACGGCTTCCAGTTTCATCATCACCGTGCTTTTCAACAGCGGCGCGGGTAAATTCGTGTGCTCCCGCAGCGGGTAGGCTACGTTATCAAACACGTTCATGTCGGTGAACAGCGCCCCCGACTGAAACAGCATGCTCATCCGTTTTCGTACCGTGTACAACCGCGAGCGAGACATAGCAGGTACGTTTTCGCCATCAAACAGTATTTCCCCGCTATCCGGCGGGATCTGTCCGCCAATCAGTCGTAACAGCGTGGTTTTACCGATCCCCGATGGCCCCATGATCGCCGTGATCTTCCCGCGTGGCACGGTCAGGGAAATATTATCGAAAATGCAGCGGTCGCCACGCGAAAAGCTGACGTCGCGCATATCGACTAAATTCGCCACAGACTGACCCATTGATTCATCCTTTGTATCGCCTTGTTGATCTAAGCATGGCGCTGAATTTAGCCATGAACCCAACATATTTACAGAATATTACCTGCCCTGGTTAGCTAAAGCTGGCATTTGTTTTACTTTTTAGCCGCATAAAGTCAAAATTAAGACTTCGTTACGGCTTCCAGAAGATCCCTCCAGTGGACCGGCGAGTATACCTGAAGAAAGGACTTTAGATGCTTTTAGCTACGGCGCTGTTAATTATTGGTTTACTTCTGGTGGTCTACAGCGCCGATCGTCTGGTGTTTGCCGCATCGATTTTGTGCCGGGCAGTGGGGATTCCTCCGCTCATTATCGGGATGACGGTCGTCAGTATCGGAACATCATTACCGGAGATAATTGTCTCGGTTGCCGCGTCGCTTCACGGGCAACTGGACTTAGCCGTAGGCACCGCGCTCGGCTCCAACATCATCAATATCTTGCTGATTCTGGGCCTAGCGGCGCTGTTTCACCCTTTTACCGTGCATTCTGATGTTTTGCGCCGCGAATTGCCGCTAATGTTATTTGTCAGTGTGCTGGCGGGTTCCGTCCTGCACGATGGCGAGCTGAGCCGTAGCGACGGAATCTTTCTTCTGCTGCTGGCCGTGCTATGGCTGCTGTTCATTGTTAAGATCGCGCGCCTGGCGGAGCGGCAGGGAAATGACAGCCTCACCCGGGAGCAGGTGGCGGAACTGCCGCGCGAAGGCGGCTTACCCGTCGCGTTTTTGTGGCTGGGTATCGCGCTGATTATTATGCCGATGGCGACGCGGATGGTGGTTGATAACGCCACCGTACTGGCGAACTACTTCGCCATGAGCGAACTGACTATCGGCCTGACGGTGATTGCGATTGGCACCAGCCTGCCGGAGCTGGCGACGGCGATCGCGGGCATCCGCAAAGGTGAAAATGATATCGCCATTGGCAACATTATCGGCGCCAATATTTCTAATATCGCCATCGTTCTGGGGCTGCCTGCATTGATTACGCCAGGCGACGTCAACCCGCTGGCGTTTGGGCGTGACTATAGCGTGATGCTGTTAGTGAGCATTGTTTTGGCATTGCTGTGCTGGCGGCGTCCGCGCCAGATTGGTCGGGGCGCTGGCGTGCTGCTGACCGGCGGTTTTATCGTATGGCTGGCGATGCTGTACTGGCTATCGCCGCTTCTTATTGGATAACGGGAAAACGGACTATGTCGCACTTAGCGTTACAACCGGGTTTTGACTTTCAGAAAGCAGGCAAAGACGTCCTGGAGATTGAACGTGAAGGCCTGGCGGAGCTTGACCAATACATCGACCAGAACTTCACGCTCGCCTGTGAAAAAATCTTCTCGTGCACAGGCAAAGTCGTTGTCATGGGGATGGGAAAATCAGGTCATATCGGGCGGAAAATGGCCGCCACCTTTGCCAGCACTGGCACTTCCGCCTTTTTTGTTCACCCAGGCGAGGCCGCGCATGGCGATCTCGGCATGGTCACCTCGCAGGATGTGGTGATCGCGATTTCCAACTCTGGCGAATCCAATGAGATTGCCGCATTAATCCCGGTTCTCAAACGCTTGCAGGTGCCGCTGATTTGTATCACCGGGCGGCCAGAAAGCAGCATGGCGCGTGCGGCGGATGTGCATCTGTGTGTTAAAGTGCCGAAAGAAGCCTGCCCGTTGGGTCTGGCGCCGACCAGCAGCACCACGGCTACGCTGGTCATGGGCGATGCGCTCGCGGTCGCGTTATTAAAAGCCCGCGGCTTTACCGCCGAAGATTTTGCGTTGTCGCATCCGGGCGGCGCACTTGGCCGTAAACTTCTGCTGCGCGTTAACGATATCATGCACACCGGCGATGAAATCCCGCATGTGAATAAAAACGCCAGCCTGCGTGATGCCCTGCTGGAAATTACGCGTAAAAATCTCGGCATGACCGTCATTTGTGATGACACAATGAAGATTGACGGCATCTTTACCGATGGCGACTTGCGTCGTGTTTTCGATATGGGTGTGGATGTTCGCCAGTTAGGGATTGCCGACGTCATGACGCCAGGGGGAATTCGCGTTCGCCCCGGTATTCTCGCCGTTAACGCCCTGAACTTAATGCAGTCCCGTCATATCACCTCCGTTTTGGTTGCTGATGGCGACCAGTTACTGGGTGTGTTACATATGCATGATTTACTGCGTGCAGGCGTAGTGTAGAAACTCAAGGATAAAAGAAATGAGTAAAGCAGGTGCGTCGCTTGCGACCTGTTATGGCCCCGTCAGTACACAGGTTATCGCCCAGGCGGAAAACATCCGTCTGCTCATCCTCGATGTGGATGGCGTGCTGTCTGATGGTCTGATTTATATGGGCAACAACGGTGAAGAGCTGAAGGCCTTTAACGTCCGTGATGGCTACGGCATTCGCTGTGCGCTCACTTCCGGGATTGAGGTCGCTATTATTACCGGACGAAAGGCTAAACTTGTAGAAGATCGCTGTGCCACCCTGGGGATCACGCATCTCTATCAGGGGCAGTCGGACAAACTTATCGCGTTTGGCGACCTGCTCGATAAGCTGGGCGTTGCGCCTGAAAATGTGGCTTACGTCGGTGACGATCTGATCGACTGGCCGGTGATGGAAAAAGTGGGTCTGAGCGTTGCGGTCGCTGATGCGCATCCGCTCCTGATCCCTCGCGCCGACTATGTGACGCATATCGCCGGTGGACGCGGCGCGGTGCGGGAAGTGTGCGATCTACTCTTGCTGGCGCAGGGTAAGCTTGATGAGGCCAAAGGGCAATCGATATGAGTAAAACCAGACGTTGGGTTATCATTCTACTGTCGTTGGCCGTACTGGTGTTGATCGGAATTAATCTGGCGGATAAAGACGATCCTGCTCAGGTTGTGGTGAACACCAGCGATCCGACTTATAAGAGCGAGCATACCGATACGGTCGTCTATAGCCCGGAAGGCGCGTTGAACTATCGTCTTATTGCGCAGCACGTTGAATATTATTCAGAACAGGCGCTTTCGTGGTTTACCCAACCGGTATTAACCACCTTTGATAAAGATAAAGTCCCGACATGGTCGATTAAAGCGGATAAGGCGAAATTGACCGAAGACCGGATGCTCTATCTGTATGGTCACGTTGAAGTCAATGCGCTGGCGCCTGACGCTCAACTACGCAGAATCACGACGGATAACGCGACGATCAACCTGGTGACGCAGGATGTCACCTCTGAAGATCTGGTCACGTTATACGGAACAACATTTAACTCCAGCGGACTGAAAATGCGCGGCAACTTACGCAGCAAGAACGCCGAGCTGATTGAAAAGGTTAGAACCTCCTATGAAATTCAAAACAAACAAACTCAGCCTTAATCTTGTGCTTGCCAGCACACTTCTGGCCGCCAGTCTTCCGGCGTTCGCGGTCACCGGCGATACCGAACAACCGATTCATATTGAATCGGACCAGCAGTCACTGGATATGCAGGGTAACGTGGTGACGTTTACCGGAAATGTCGTCGTGACTCAGGGCACCATCAAAATCAATGCCGACAAAGTGGTCGTCACCCGTCCGGGCGGCGAGCAAGGCAAAGAGGTGATCGACGGCTTCGGCAACCCGGCGACGTTTTATCAGATGCAGGACAACGGCAAGCCGGTAAAAGGCCATGCCCAAAAAATGCATTATGAGCTGGCGAAAGATTTCGTCGTCCTGACCGGTAACGCCTACCTGGAGCAGCTCGACAGCAACATCACCGGCGATAAGATCACTTACCTGGTGAAAGAGCAGAAAATGCAGGCGTTCAGCGAAAAAGGCAAACGTGTAACGACGGTTCTGGTGCCGTCGCAGTTGCAGGACAAAAACAAAGACCAGGCCCCGGCACAGAAGAAGGGTAACTAATTCGTTATGGCAACATTAACTGCAAAGAATCTTGCGAAAGCCTATAAAGGCCGTCGCGTGGTGGAAGATGTCAGCCTGACCGTGAATTCCGGGGAGATCGTCGGTCTGCTCGGGCCGAACGGCGCAGGTAAAACCACTACCTTCTACATGGTGGTGGGCATTGTGCCGCGCGACGCTGGCAACATTATTATTGACGATGAAGACATCAGCCTGCTGCCGCTGCATGCCCGCGCGCGTCGCGGTATTGGCTATTTACCGCAGGAAGCCTCCATTTTCCGCCGTCTGAGCGTGTTTGATAACCTGATGGCGGTGCTGCAAATTCGTGACGATCTCACGACCGAACAGCGTGAAGACCGTGCCAATGAACTGATGGAAGAGTTCCACATCGAGCATCTGCGCGACAGCCTCGGACAAGCGTTGTCCGGCGGTGAACGCCGCCGTGTGGAGATTGCCCGCGCGCTGGCCGCAAATCCGAAATTTATCCTGCTGGATGAACCGTTTGCAGGCGTTGACCCGATTTCCGTCATCGACATCAAACGCATTATCGAGCACCTGCGCGACAGCGGTCTCGGCGTTCTGATTACCGACCACAACGTTCGTGAAACGCTGGCGGTGTGTGAACGCGCGTATATTGTCAGCCAGGGGCATCTGATCGCACACGGCACACCGACAGAAATCCTGCAAGACGAGCACGTTAAGCGCGTATACCTTGGGGAAGACTTCAGACTCTGATAGGGTAGAAGACTGCGACGTCACAGCGGGAGAAAACGACTCTGAACATGAAGCAAGGTTTGCAACTCAGGCTCAGCCAACAACTGGCGATGACGCCCCAGCTACAACAGGCCATCCGTCTGTTGCAGTTGTCTACGCTGGAACTTCAGCAGGAACTTCAGCAAGCGCTGGAGAGTAATCCGCTGCTTGAGCAAACCGATCTTCACGATGAAATCGACACGCGCGAAACCCAGGACAACGAAGCCCTGGATACCGCAGACGCGCTCGAACAGAAAGAGATGCCCGAAGAGCTGCCGCTTGACGCCAGCTGGGATGAGATTTACACCGCAGGTACGCCGTCCGGCACCAGCGGCGACTACATCGACGACGAGCTGCCGGTGTACCAGGGCGAAACCACGCAGTCCCTCCAGGACTACCTGATGTGGCAAGTCGGGCTGACTCCGTTCTCGGATACCGATCGCGCGATTGCCACCTCAATTGTCGATGCCGTTGATGATACCGGCTATCTCACCATTTCGCTGGATGACATTCTCGAAAGCATCGGCGATGAAGAGATCGGCCTCGATGAAATAGAAGCGGTACTCAAACGCGTTCAGCGCTTCGATCCCATCGGCGTGGCGGCGAAAGATCTCCGTGACTGCCTGCTGATCCAGCTCTCACAGTTCGATAAATCCACGCCCTGGCTGGAAGACGCCCGGTTGATCATCAGCGATCACCTCGATCTGCTGGCCAATCATGACTTCCGCACCCTGATGCGCGTTACGCGGCTGAAAGAAGAGGTACTGAAAGAGGCGGTCAATCTTATCCAGTCGCTCGATCCCAGACCGGGTCAGTCTATCCAGACCGGCGAACCTGAATATGTGATCCCGGATGTGCTGGTGCGTAAGCATAACGGTTACTGGATGGTGGAGCTGAACGGCGACAGCATTCCCCGTCTACAGATCAATCAACATTATGCCGCCCTGTGCAACGGCGCGCGTAATGATGCCGACAGCCAGTTCATTCGCAGCAACCTTCAGGATGCGAAGTGGCTGATCAAAAGTCTGGAAAGTCGCAACGACACCCTGTTACGCGTGAGCCGCTGTATTGTTGAGCAGCAGCAGGCCTTCTTCGAGCAAGGCGAAGAGTTTATGAAACCGATGGTGCTGGCGGACATCGCCCAGGCCGTCGAGATGCACGAATCGACGATTTCCCGTGTGACCACGCAGAAGTATCTGCACAGTCCACGCGGCATTTTTGAACTGAAGTATTTCTTTTCCAGCCATGTGAATACCGAAGGCGGAGGCGAAGCCTCTTCCACGGCGATACGTGCGCTGGTGAAGAAATTAATTGCTGCGGAGAACCCCGCGAAGCCGCTGAGCGACAGCAAGTTAACCTCTATGTTGTCGGATCAGGGTATCATGGTGGCGCGCCGCACCGTTGCGAAGTACCGAGAGTCTTTATCCATTCCGCCGTCCAATCAGCGCAAACAGCTGGTTTGAACCAACCGATAAGGAAGACACTATGCAGCTCAACATCACTGGAAATAACGTCGAAATTACTGAAGCCCTGCGCGACTTTGTCTCAACCAAATTCGCCAAACTTGAGCAGTATTTTGACAGGATTAATCAGGTCTACGTTGTTTTGAAAGTGGAGAAGGTAACACACATCTCGGATGCGACACTGCATGTAAACGGTGGCGAAATTCACGCCAGCGCGGAAGGTCAGGATATGTATGCCGCCATTGACGGTTTGATCGATAAACTGGCAAGGCAGCTAACGAAACACAAAGATAAACTGAAACAACACTAATTGTCCGGGCAGTTAGCGAGTGCAGGACGGCCTGTTGTGACGCACAACAGGCCATTTGTACAGTTAGCGCTCCGAATCTGCCTCATCAGGAATCATCCTGATGGAACAGGTTCTTAGGTGAAATTATGACAAATAACGATACGACTCTACAACTGAGCAGCGTACTTAACCAGGAATGTACGCGCAGCGGCGTTCACTGCCAGAGCAAAAAACGTGCGCTGGAGATTATCAGTGAACTGGCGGCAAAACAGCTCAGCCTGCCTCCGCAGGTGGTATTTGAAGCAATCCTGACGCGTGAGAAAATGGGCAGTACCGGCATTGGCAATGGTATCGCCATCCCGCACGGCAAGCTGGAAGAAGATACGCTGCGCGCCGTCGGCGTGTTCGTCCAACTCGAAACGCCTATCGCTTTCGATGCCATTGATAATCAACCGGTCGATCTGCTTTTCGCCCTGCTGGTGCCCGCAGATCAGACCAAAACGCATCTGCATACACTGTCGCTGGTCGCTAAACGTCTGGCGGATAAAACCATCTGCCGCCGTCTGCGCGCCGCGCAGAGTGACGAAGAGCTGTATCAAATCATCACTGACACCGAAGGTGGAAAGGATGAGGCATAACCACCCAATGGCATCTGTTGTGAGGAGAAACGGTACATGGTACTGATGATCGTCAGCGGTCGTTCAGGGTCAGGGAAATCTGTCGCCCTGCGTGCGCTGGAAGATATGGGTTTTTACTGCGTGGACAACCTCCCCGTGGTGCTGTTGCCCGATCTGGCTCGTACGCTGGCCGATCGCCAGATTTCTGCGGCCGTCAGCATTGACGTGCGTAACATGCCTGAGTCCCCTGAAATTTTCGAGCAGGCGATGAACAACCTGCCCGATGCGTTTTCACCACAGCTTCTGTTCCTTGATGCCGATCGCAACACGCTGATTCGCCGTTACAGCGATACGCGCCGTCTGCATCCGCTTTCCAGCAAAAATCTCTCCCTGGAGAGCGCCATCGACCAGGAAAGCGATCTGCTGGAACCGCTGCGTTCCCGCGCCGATCTGATTGTCGATACCTCTGAAATGTCCGTGCATGAACTGGCGGAAATGCTGCGTACCCGTCTGCTGGGCAAGCGCGAACGCGAGCTGACAATGGTGTTCGAGTCCTTCGGCTTCAAGCACGGTATTCCAATCGATGCCGATTATGTTTTTGACGTGCGCTTCCTGCCTAACCCGCACTGGGACCCGAAACTGCGTCCAATGACCGGCCTCGATAAACCGGTTGCGGCATTCCTCGACAGGCACACAGAAGTACACAATTTTATCTACCAGACTCGCAGCTATCTTGAGTTATGGTTACCCATGCTGGAGACAAACAACCGTAGCTATCTCACCGTAGCCATCGGCTGTACCGGCGGGAAACACCGTTCGGTGTATATTGCAGAACAGCTGGCAGACTACTTCCGTTCACGCGGTAAGAACGTGCAGTCACGCCATAGAACGCTGGAAAAACGCAAAACATGACCGTGAAGCAGACTGTAGAAGTCACAAACAAGCTGGGTATGCATGCCCGGCCTGCGATGAAACTGTTTGAATTAATGCAGGGTTTTGAGGCCGAAGTGCTGTTACGCAATGATGAAGGAACCGAAGCCGAAGCCAATAGCGTCATCGCCCTGCTGATGCTGGACTCTGCTAAAGGTCGCCAGATAGAAATTGAAGCCACCGGCCCGCAGGAGGTCGAAGCGCTGGCGGCGGTGATCGCGCTGTTCAATTCAGGATTCGACGAAGATTAGGCCATTTCGCTTTCGTCTCTTCCTTTCCCCCAGAAAACGCCACCCGGCGTTTTTTTTATTCCCTCGTCTTTCTGCCTGCGTCGATATTGTACATTCCGTGCGCTTTTCCGTCCTGATTAAACCTTAAGAAAACCTTAAGAGGGGTTGTTTACGTTCTATTTAAGTTGAGCGTTCATACTGGTTCTATTAGCAACATTACCAGGAGATCTCATGATACTTTTATCTGAACAAAATCCCCTGGGCACCGGACGCCATCGTAAATGTTATGCGCATCCGGGAGATGCCCAACGCTGCATTAAGATCATTTACAATGCCGACCGCAGCGGCAAGAAAGAGATCCGCCGTGAGCTGAAATATTACGCGCATCTGTCACGTTACCTGCAAGACTGGAGCGGCATCCCGCGCTATCACGGTACGGTAGAGACCGATTGTGGTACGGGTTACGTCTACGATGTGATAACCGATTTCGATGGCAAACCGTCCGTCACGCTGACTGAATTTGTAGCGCAGTGCCGCAATGACGAAGATGCCGCCGTCCTGCGCCAGTTGCTGAAAACGCTCAAGCGTTATATCTACGATAACCGCATCGTCACCATGACCCTGAAGCCGCAAAATATTCTGTGTCACCGCATTAGCGAATCCGAAGCGATCCCGGTGATCTGCGACAACATCGGCGAGAGCACGCTGATCCCGCTGGCAAGCTGGTCAGCCTGGTTTTGCCATCGCAAACAGGAAAGACAGTGGGAACGGTTGATTGCCCAACCGGGTCTGGTGGCGGCGCTGAAGATGAACCGCCAGGAAGAAGACAAAAGCGCGCTGCCGCTCCCCTCTCTTGAGGCCGCGCGTCAGCGCAATCTTAATACAGATGGTTACGCGTCATAAACGATTCGCCGCCCAATTGGCGCATTTGACGCAAAATCCACGCCTGACGGCTACGCACGTAGCCTGAAGGCGCGTTCGCTTTAAAGCGTAAAGGGTTCGGCAGCACCGCCGCCAATAGCGCGGCTTCTGACATACTTAACCGGCTGGCAGGTTTATTAAAATAGCGCTGCGACGCCGCTTCCACGCCAAACACGCCATCGCCAAACTCCGCAATATTCAGGTAGACGGTCAGGATGCGTTTTTTACTCCAGACGGTTTCCAGCCCGACGGTGAGCCCGGCCTCCAGCCCTTTACGCAGCCAACTGCGGCCATCCCATAAAAAGAGATTCTTCGCCGTTTGCTGAGAAAGCGTGGACGCCCCACGAATTCGGTTTTCATTGCGCTCATTGTGCGCCAGCGCCTTCTCAATGGCCGAAACATCAAAGCCCCAGTGTTCCGGGAATTTCTGATCTTCCGCCGCAATCACCGCCAGCCCCATCCACGGCGAGATCGCATCCATGCCAGCCCAGTCGGAATGCGCAACATAGCCGAAATCGCCTTGCAGCCACGCGCTAATCTGCCGTTCCACCATCACTGCGGAAAAAGGCACCGGAACGACGCTGAACAGCGCGATGCCGCCGCCCCAAAAAACCGCCAGCACCACAAGGATGCGCAGGAGCAAACGGCGCAGGGACGCCAGCGGAGTGAAACGCCCTTTACTCATTCAGCCAGAACCAGTACGCGAGACACCAGTTTTTCAATGCCGGTCGCCGCCTGTGCAATATCCTGCGCCAGCATGTAAGCAGGCGTGGTGACAATCTTGTTATCTTCATCCACCACAATATCGTCAACCGGACATGGCACATGCTCGGCCCCCATATCTTCCAGCACTTCCGCCGTATCGATATCGGTGCCAATCGTCAGACGAAGCGGGAAACCAAAAATCCTGGGCAGCATTGCCGGGGCAATGCACATAAACCCTAACGGCTTACCCGACTGGTGCATGGCGATTGCCAGCGCGGCCAGGTCGCTATCTACCCGGCACTCGCTGCCCTGGCTGGCAAAATTACTCAGGTTTTTCGCCGCGCCAAATCCACCCGGAACAATCAGCGCGTCCAGATCGCTGGAGACCGCCTGAGCGAGTGGACGAATTTCCCCTCGCGTAATGCGCGCGGCTTCGATCAGGACATTTCGCGTCTCCGCCATCGCTTCGCCCGTCAGGTGATTAATCACATCAGCCTGCTGTTTATCCGGCGCAAAGCAGATGGCCTGCGCGCCGCTGCGGGCAATCGCCAGAAGGGTCAGAACGGCTTCATGAATCTCGGCGCCGTCGTATACGCCACATCCACTGAGCACTACGCCAATTTTTTTCATCGTGATGATCCTTTTCGCAACTTACTGAAGCGTATTAATAATTCTGATTAAAATGCTGCGCTTCACACATTTAACTGATTCATGTAACAAAACATTTAAGATTTGCTATCTTAACTGCGTGCGGCCTGAAAAGCAGAGCTGCGCCTGTGTAAAAAACAATCATAACTTACGGCGCAGCCACGATTTCCCTGGTGTTGGCGCAGTATTCGCGCACCCCGGTCAATCCGGGGTCATTTTTTTTCCGCGTTTGCCACCCAGGCTTTCAGCACCGCGACGTCGTGCTGCCACTCCTGCTTCATCTCTTCAACCCATTCACCCACGTTATCTTCCCAGGCAGGAAGATCCGGCGACTGAATTTGCTGACCCAGTTGCTGTAGATGACGCAACCCGACGGAGCCCGCCGCGCCTTTAATTTTGTGGCCTTCTTCAACAACGCCTTTGGTATCTCGCGCCGTCAGGTTGGACTCCAGAATGCTTAAGTAACCCGGCATCATTTTCTCGAACACCGCCAGTCCATCCGTAATTAATTTCGGGCCGACCAGTTCGATATACTGCTCTAACATCGGGATATCTAACAACGCTTGCGATTTGCTGCTCTCTTCAGATGTCACAGTGCTCTCCTCTTCGTTACGGGTATCCCAGTATTTTTTAATCATGGCGGTTAACGCCGGAACCGACAGCGGCTTGCTCAACACATCGTCCATTCCCGCGTCCAGATACTCTTTCTTGTCTTTCAGGACGTTAGCAGTGAGTGCGACCAGCGGCGGTAATTCTTCCCGCGCATAGCGGCGGGTAAGTTCTCTGGAGATATCCAGACCCGTCATATCCGGCAGTTGAATATCCAGCAGCAGCAGATCGTATTCACCCGGGGTGAACATTTCCAGCGCGGCTTTCCCGGTCATCGCCACGTCAACGCTGTTGCCCAATTTTTCCAGCACTGAACGCGCCACAATGACGTTCAGCTCAATGTCCTCGACCAGCAGCACATGCAGTGCAGGCAGCGGCATGTCATTCTCTTCCAGCGTGTCCTCGACCTCTTCCGCCACGGCGGGCGCATGTACGGTTAACGTAAAGACGGAACCTTTACCCGGCTGGCTGGAAACGGTGATGTCGCCGCCCATATTTTTTGCCAGACGGCGCGATACCGCCAGGCCAATCCCGGTCCCCGTCGCGGGTTTACCGCCATGACTGTCTTTCACCTGATAATACATGGCGAAGATTTTATCCTGCTCATCCTGCGGAATACCGATGCCGGAATCTTCCACGTCAAAATGCAGCACATCGCCTTCGTCATAGCGTACGCGCACCGTCACCTGCCCTTGTTGGGTAAACTTCACGGCGTTGCTGATCAGGTTCCACAGAATTTGGCGCAAACGCGTGCCGTCGGTGATCACCTTATGCGGCAGCGGCAACGTCGGATCGAGCACAAAGCGTAGCCCTTTTTGCTGCGCCTGCAGGCCGGAGAGATTCTCCAGATCCGCCATGAAACTGGTGAAATCTACCGGCTGGTTATCCAGCTGGACTTTACGCCGCTCCATCTTATCCATATCAATGATATCGTTGAAAATATTCCCCAACGTGACCGCAGAGACATGGATGGTTTTCAGGTATTTTTCCTGCTCGCTGGTAAGGTCGGTGTCCAGCAAAATGCGGCTTAAGCCGACAATGCCGTTCAGCGGCGTACGCAGCTCGTGGCTGATCGTAGAGATAAACGTGGTCTTGTCGCGGCTGGCGCGTTCAAGCGCGTCCTGATAACGCTTACGTTCCGTAATATCGCGCCCAAAGCCCATCAGGCCATGACGTTTACCAACGCGGTCGTAATAGGGCACCTTGCGAATTTCAAAGCACGCTTTGCGCCCGTCCGGGTAATCGAGCCACTGTTCATAGGTCAGCGAGACGTTATGGCGGAAGACTTTTTCGTCGGTCTCAATCACTTTTTCCGCCGCTTCGGGGGAATAGACGTCAGCCGGTTTTAAATGGACGAGCTGTTTTTCACTCTTGCCGGTCAGCAGTTCCATCGCGCGGTTACAGCCGGAAAACTCTTTATCCTCATTGCGATAAAAAACCAAATCCGGCGACGCATCGAGGAAAGAGCGTAAGAAAGAGGATTGCTGTTCAAGCTGAATCTGCGTCTCTTCACGCTCCTTGATTTCCACTTTTAGCTGTTCGAAGGTCGACTGGCGCTCAGCCTCCGCTTTTTCGCGATCGGCAATTTCCTGATTAAGCTGAGCAATATTGTCTTTCAGTTGTACCGTGAGTTTGAGATCGCGCTCGCGCATCTCTTCCAGCTTTTGTACCAGCCGTGACAGGCGCTGCCTGGACTCCTCCAGTTGCTCCACCACCACCGACAAGAAATAGACGGCCCAGGGCGTGATTAACAGGCCAAAAAAGATGGAGCGGATGACATCAATACTTTCGACCTGACCATGCAACACCATGGTGACCGCCATCTGCACCACTATCGCCAGCACCACCAGCGCTAATGCCAACAGCATCGAAAAGCGCACCAGACCCAGCTTCATCATCAGGTCGACATAGTATTGCGCCAGCATACGAATTTGCTTCATAGGGGATTCCTTCACGACAACTTCGCACAATAATACTCAATTCTGAGCAGTACGTTGAAAATTGTGCAATAAATGCGGAGGTTATCGGTGAAATGACCGGGTAGGCGGTAGGCCGGATAAGGCATAGCCGCCATCCGGCAATGTGCGCCAGGCTGCCTGATGGCGCTTCGCTTATCAGGCCTACACGCCTACGGGTGGTTAGCTCCCCGGCTGAATCCACGGAGTGCCAAGCGCGGAGCCTTGCGCGCCATGTTCGTTAAGATAGCGGTCCAGCTCCACCATGCCCGTCCAGCGATTCTCACACCACAGCGGGGCGAGCAACGTCGGACGACGGGCGCTGGCGGAAATGCGATGATAACTAACCTCCGGTGGCGTATGGCGGATCATCTCCCCCGCCGTCAGCGTATACGCCTCCAGCGCAATGCCGTTCAGGCGCCCCGCCTCCCAGGCTTTCGCCATAATGCTGCCTTTTACAATATGCAGCGGGTGCAGCTTAATGCCATCCACGCCCGTTTCCACCACGCGCTCCAGCGTTTGCAGGCATTCCGTCTGCCCTTCGCCGGGTAAACCCACAATCAGATGCGAGCACACTTTCAGCCCGCGTTCGCGCGCCAGTTGGGTGGTTCGCTGATAACAGGCAAAATCATGGCCGCGATTAATACGGCGCAGCGTTTTGTCATGCGCGGTTTGCAATCCCAGTTCCAGCCACACTTCATAGCCCTGGTCTTTATATTCGCAGAGCAGATCGAGCACCGCATCCGGCACACAGTCGGGGCGCGTCCCGACGCACAGCCCAACAATGCTGGCCTGGCTTACCGCCTGCTGATACATAGAACGCAGCACCTGCACTTCGGCAAAGGTACTGGTGTACGCCTGGAAATAGGCCAGATAACGTTTGGCGCGATTGACCAGATGCGCCTGATGCGCCAGTTGTTCGGCAATAGAGCGATACTGCTGCGCCTCATCGGCGAAAGAGGCGACATTACAGAAAGTACACCCGCCACGTCCGATGGTGCCATCGCGGTTTGGACAGCTAAATCCGCCGTGCAACGTCAGTTTATGAACTTTTTGCCCATAACGACGAGAAAGATCCCCACCAAACATATTGACTAATTTCTGTAACTGCATAATCTGATAGACCGCGCCTTGAAAAGAGGCCAAAGCCTGCCATTTTTAGCCTTTGTCGGCGATGACCTGGATCAATCGCTCCGGCAGGCTTTTATTTATTGCATAATCAAGCAAAATTACCGCAATTTCATTCACTCCATAGCTAATTACTTTTCCTTATAACTGCACACTTTTTTTATCTTCTGATGACACTGGCTAAAAAACAGTATCATGAAATGCCTGCGCCGCTTAAACCAGCATAAAATGCTAAGCATTACGGATAATCAAGGTGAGATAAGGGTTAACAGGCCGTTATGATAGTGAGACAGATCACACTCTCCCCCGCGCTTATGCCGCATCAAATCAATGTAAAAAAGTCATTATTTTCAATGTATTCATAAAGTTAATCGATCTATAGCACATTTTTGCATAAATAAGATTGCCATTTGACCTGTGTGTGGATTCCCGATAAGTTGGAAATCCGCTGGAAGCTTTCTGGATGAGCAGCCTGCTCATCATATTTATGCAGTAATTGAGATTCCCTCTTAAACGTATTTACCGATGCGAAAAGGATAAAAGAGGGCGAATGCGAGGTAAGCGTATGATACGCAACCCCCGTCGCCACGCTCTTTCTGTGCCCGTGCGCAATCGGTATCGGATGGGAGTCCCGCAGAGCCTGGGGAGGTTCACTGATATGTTGTACGATAAATCCCTTGAGAGGGATAACTGTGGTTTCGGCCTGATCGCCCACATAGAAGGCGAACCTAGCCACAAGGTAGTGCGTACCGCCATACACGCACTGGCCCGTATGCAGCACCGTGGCGCGATCCTCGCTGACGGTAAAACCGGCGACGGTTGCGGTTTGCTGCTGCAAAAACCCGATCGCTTTTTTCGCATCGTTGCAGAAGAGCGCGGCTGGCGTTTAGCCAAAAACTACGCTGTCGGCATGCTCTTCCTGAATAAGGACCCTGAGCTGGCGGCGGCATCACGTCGTATCGTCGAAGAAGAATTACAGCGGGAAACCCTGTCGATTGTGGGCTGGCGCGATGTGCCGACCAACGAAGGTGTCCTCGGTGAAATCGCCCTCTCCTCCCTGCCACGTATTGAGCAAATTTTTGTTAACGCCCCTGCGGGCTGGCGTCCCCGGGATATGGAACGCCGCCTGTTTATCGCCCGCCGCCGCATTGAGAAACGCCTTCAGGACGATAAAGACTTCTACGTTTGTAGCCTGTCGAACCTGGTGAACATCTATAAAGGTCTGTGTATGCCGGCGGATCTGCCGCGCTTCTACCTGGACCTGGCGGATTTGCGTCTGGAATCGGCCATTTGCCTGTTCCACCAGCGCTTCTCCACCAATACCGTGCCGCGCTGGCCGCTGGCGCAGCCGTTCCGCTACCTGGCGCACAACGGCGAAATCAACACCATTACCGGCAACCGTCAGTGGGCGCGCGCCCGTACTTATAAATTCCAGACGCCGCTGATCCCGGATTTACAATCCGCCGCGCCGTTCGTCAACGAGACCGGTTCCGACTCCAGCTCGCTGGATAACATGCTGGAACTGCTGCTGGCAGGCGGGATGGACATCGTGCGCGCCATGCGCCTGCTGGTGCCGCCCGCATGGCAGAACAACCCGGATATGGACCCGGACCTGCGCGCCTTCTTTGACTTTAACTCCATGCACATGGAGCCGTGGGATGGCCCGGCGGGCATCGTGATGTCCGACGGTCGTTTCGCTGCCTGTAACCTCGACCGTAACGGTCTGCGTCCGGCGCGCTACGTCATCACCAAAGATAAACTGATCACCTGCGCCTCTGAGGTGGGGATCTGGGACTACCAACCTGACGAAGTCGTGGAAAAGGGCCGCGTCGGCCCCGGTGAACTGATGGTGATCGACACCCGTGGCGGGCGCATCCTGCACTCTGCGGAAACCGATGACGATCTGAAAAGCCGCCATCCGTATAAAGAGTGGATGGAGAAGAACGTCCGCCGCCTGGTGCCGTTTGAAGATCTGGCCGACGATCAGGTCGGAAACCGCGAGCTGGACGACGACATGCTCGCCAGCTATCAGAAACAGTTTAACTACAGCGCCGAAGAGCTGGATTCCGTCATCCGCGTACTGGGCGAAAACGGCCAGGAAGCGGTCGGTTCAATGGGTGATGATACCCCCTTCGCCGTGCTTTCCAGCCAGCCGCGCATTATTTACGACTACTTCCGCCAGCAGTTTGCGCAGGTGACCAACCCGCCAATCGACCCGCTGCGTGAAGCGCACGTCATGTCGCTGGCCACCAGTATTGGCCGCGAGATGAACGTCTTTTGCGAAGC
This sequence comes from Citrobacter koseri ATCC BAA-895, assembly GCF_000018045.1. Lineage (NCBI taxonomy): Bacteria > Pseudomonadati > Pseudomonadota > Gammaproteobacteria > Enterobacterales > Enterobacteriaceae > Citrobacter > Citrobacter koseri. The sequence goes on from NC_009792.1 coordinate 4,259,820, forward strand.
GGAAGGACAGGCGCACCGTCTGAGCTTTAAATCGCCAATTCTGCTGTACTCCGATTTCAAACAGCTCACTACCATGAAAGAGGAGCATTACCGCGCCGATACGCTGGATATCACCTTCGATGTGACGGAAACCTCGCTCGAAGAAACGGTGAAAGCGCTGTGCGATAAGGCTGAACAGATGGTGCGTAACGGCACCGTCTTGCTGGTGCTCTCTGACCGTAACATCGGGAAAAACCGTTTACCGGTTCCGGCGCCGATGGCTGTCGGGGCGGTACAGACTCGTCTGGTGGATAAGAGCCTGCGCTGCGATGCCAACATCATCGTAGAAACCGCAAGCGCGCGTGACCCGCACCACTTTGCCGTGCTGCTGGGCTTTGGCGCCACGGCGATCTATCCGTATCTCGCCTATGAGACGCTAGGCCGTCTGATCGACACCCAGGCCATCGCCAAAGACTACCGTACCGTGATGCTGAACTACCGTAACGGCATCAATAAAGGTCTGTATAAGATCATGTCCAAAATGGGCATTTCGACCATCGCCTCATACCGCTGCTCCAAACTGTTTGAAGCGGTCGGTCTGCATGACGACGTGGTGAGCCACTGCTTCCAGGGCGTGGTCAGCCGCATTGGCGGCGCCGGTTTTGCCGACTTCCAGCAGGATCTGCTGAACCTCTCGAAACGTGCCTGGCTGGCGCGTAAACCGCTGGATCAGGGCGGTCTGCTGAAATACGTGCACGGCGGCGAATACCACGCCTATAACCCGGATGTGGTGCGCACCCTACAACAGGCGGTGCAGAGCGGCGAGTACTGCGATTACCAGGCATATGCCGCGCTTGTTAACGAACGCCCGGCGGCAACGCTGCGCGATCTGCTGGCGCTCAATCCTGGCGATAACGCCATCAGCATCAACGATGTTGAACCGGCGAATGAGCTGTTTAAACGCTTCGATACCGCGGCGATGTCCATCGGCGCGCTGAGCCCGGAAGCGCACGAAGCGCTGGCGGAAGCGATGAACAGCATCGGCGGTAACTCCAACTCCGGCGAAGGCGGCGAAGACCCGGCGCGCTACGGCACCAACAAAGTGTCGCGCATCAAACAGGTCGCTTCCGGCCGCTTCGGCGTAACGCCAGCGTATCTGGTCAATGCTGACGTCATTCAGATTAAAGTCGCTCAGGGCGCGAAGCCGGGCGAAGGCGGCCAGTTGCCGGGCGATAAAGTGACCCCGTACATCGCCAAACTGCGCTATTCCGTACCGGGCGTGACGCTGATTTCTCCGCCACCGCACCACGATATCTACTCTATCGAGGATCTGGCGCAGCTGATTTTCGACCTGAAACAGGTCAACCCGAAAGCGATGATCTCCGTGAAGCTGGTTTCTGAACCGGGCGTCGGCACCATCGCTACCGGCGTGGCGAAAGCCTATGCGGATCTGATCACTATCGCCGGATATGACGGCGGCACCGGCGCCAGCCCGCTCTCCTCCGTGAAATATGCGGGCTGTCCGTGGGAGCTGGGCCTGGTGGAAACCCAGCAGGCGCTGGTGGCTAACGGTCTGCGTCACAAGATCCGTTTGCAGGTGGACGGCGGCCTGAAAACCGGCCTCGACATCATCAAAGCGGCGATTCTCGGCGCGGAAAGCTTTGGCTTCGGCACCGGCCCGATGGTGGCGCTGGGCTGTAAATACCTGCGTATTTGCCACCTGAACAACTGCGCGACGGGCGTGGCGACTCAGGATGACAAACTGCGTAAGAACCACTACCACGGCCTGCCGTTCAAAGTGACCAACTACTTTGAGTTTATCGCCCGCGAAACCCGCGAGCTGATGGCGCAGCTTGGCGTGAAGCGTCTGGTGGATCTGATTGGCCGTACCGACCTGCTGAAAGAGCTGGAAGGGTTTACCGCTAAGCAGCAGAAGCTGGAACTGTCCCGACTGCTGGAAACCGCTGAGCCTCATCCGGGTAAAGCGCTGTACTGCACCGAGCATAACCCGCCGTTTGATAACGGCGTGCTGAACGCGCAACTGCTGCAACAGGCGAAGCCGTTTGTCGATGAGCGCCAGAGCAAAACCTTCTGGTTCGACATTCGCAACACCGACCGCTCCGTGGGCGCGTCGCTCTCTGGCTATATCGCTCAGACGCATGGCGATCAGGGGCTGGCCTCTGACCCGATCAAGGCGCACTTCAGCGGCACCGCAGGCCAGAGCTTCGGCGTCTGGAACGCGGGCGGCGTGGAGCTGTATCTGACGGGCGATGCCAACGACTACGTCGGTAAAGGCATGGCGGGCGGTCTGCTGGCGGTGCGTCCTCCGGTGGGTTCAGCGTTTCGCAGTCATGAGGCCAGCATCATCGGCAATACCTGTCTGTACGGCGCGACCGGCGGTCGTCTGTATGCGGCGGGCCGCGCGGGCGAACGTTTCGCAGTACGTAACTCCGGGGCCATCACCGTGGTAGAAGGCATTGGCGACAACGGCTGTGAATACATGACGGGCGGTATTGTCTGTGTACTGGGCAAAACGGGCGTTAACTTCGGTGCTGGCATGACGGGCGGCTTCGCCTACGTGCTGGATGAAGACGGCGAGTTCCGCAAACGCGTGAACCCGGAGCTGGTGGAAGTGCTGAACGTCGATGACCTGGCCATCCACGAAGAACATCTGCGCGGTCTGATTACCGAGCATGTGCAGCATACCGGTTCCCAGCGCGGTGAAGAGATCCTGGCTAACTGGTCAGTATTCTCAACCAAATTCGCGCTGGTTAAGCCGAAGTCCAGTGATGTGAAAGCACTGTTGGGTCACCGTAGTCGTAGCGCAGCTGAGCTGCGTGTGCAGGCGCAGTAAGGGGTAGAGCAATGAGTCAGAACGTATACCAATTTATCGACCTGCAACGTGTTGATCCGCCGAAGAAGGCGCTGAAGATCCGCAAAATCGAGTTTGTTGAAATTTACGAACCGTTTTCCGAAGGCCAGGCCAAAGCGCAGGCAGATCGCTGCCTCTCCTGCGGCAACCCGTACTGCGAGTGGAAGTGCCCGGTACATAACTACATCCCGAACTGGCTGAAGCTGGCGAACGAAGGACGTATTTTCGAAGCGGCGGAGTTGTCTCACCAGACCAACACGCTGCCGGAAGTGTGCGGCCGCGTCTGCCCGCAGGATCGTTTGTGCGAGGGCTCCTGTACGCTCAACGACGAGTTCGGCGCAGTGACTATCGGCAACATCGAGCGTTATATCAACGATAAAGCGTTCGAAATGGGCTGGCGCCCGGACATGACTGGCGTGCGTCAGACCGACAAACGCGTGGCGATTATCGGCGCGGGCCCGGCAGGGCTGGCCTGTGCCGACGTACTCACCCGTAACGGCGTGAAGGCGGTGGTCTTTGACCGTCACCCGGAAATCGGCGGTTTGCTGACGTTCGGTATCCCGGCTTTCAAGCTGGAAAAAGAGGTGATGACCCGCCGTCGTGAGATCTTCACCGGCATGGGCATTGAGTTCAAACTGAATACCGAAGTGGGTCGCGACGTGCAGCTGGACGACTTGCTGGCAGAGTACGATGCGGTGTTCCTCGGCGTTGGCACCTATCAATCAATGCGCGGCGGGCTGGAAAACGAAGATGCCGACGGCGTGTTCGATGCCCTGCCGTTCCTGATTGCCAACACCAAACAGATCATGGGCTTTGGCGAAACCACTGACGAACCGTTCGTCAGTATGGAAGGCAAACGCGTCGTGGTACTGGGCGGCGGCGACACCGCGATGGACTGCGTGCGTACCTCGGTTCGCCAGGGCGCGACGCACGTCACCTGCGCCTATCGTCGTGACGAAGAGAACATGCCAGGCTCCAGACGCGAAGTGAAAAACGCGCGCGAAGAAGGGGTCGAATTCCAGTTCAACGTGCAGCCGCTGGGCGTAGAAGTGAATGCCAACGGTAAAGTAAGCGGCGTGAAGATGGTGCGTACCGAAATGGGCGCGCCGGACGCGAAAGGTCGTCGTCGTGCGGAAATCGTCGCCGGTTCCGAGCATGTGATCCCGGCAGATGCGGTGGTAATGGCGTTTGGTTTCCGCCCGCACAGCATGGCGTGGCTGGCGAAACACAGCGTGGAGCTGGACTCCCAGGGGCGGATTATCGCGCCGGAAGGTAATGAAAACGCCTTCCAGACCAGCAACCCGAAAATCTTCGCCGGTGGCGACATCGTGCGAGGCTCGGATCTGGTGGTCACGGCAATTGCCGAAGGCCGTAAAGCGGCAGACGGTATCCTGAATTACCTGGAAGTGTAATACTTCTGGCTCCCCTGCCACAGCCTGACGCTGATGGATGGGGAGCCAATATTTCTCTGCTAAATATATGCGAATTCATTCTTCGAAAGCCGCTCGCAAATACGGCTGTAACTCAATGTAATACACCTCTCCTGGATTGACCGGAATATGCCTGAAGCGTATTGGTAGCGATATATTTTTCATTTCACAACTATCGCGCCAGGGATGACATGACTGTACCAACACCACTTCAACACGCTGACGATTATCAGCAAATCCATGACGGTATTATTCGATTAGTGGACAATGCCCATACCGAGGCCGTCCGCAGTATTAATGCTTTGATGACGGCAACCTACTGGGAAATCGGCAGGAGAATTGTCGAGTTTGAACAAGGCGGCGAAGCACGAGCGGCTTATGGTATTCAACTCATTGAGCGGTTATCCGCAGATTTAAGCCAGCGCTATAAGCGTGGATTTTCCACCAGGAATCTGTGGCAAATGAGAACATTTTATCTATGTTTTCAGTATATTGAAATTCCGCAGACAGTGTCTGCGGAATCTTCACATTTGATACAACTCGCTAAAGTTTTTCCGCTTCCCTGGTCAGCTTACGTGCGTTTACTGTCGGTAAAAAATCCCGATGCCCGCACTTTTTACGAGAAAGAGACGCTACGTAACGGCTGGTCTGTGCGGCAACTCGATCGGCAAATCGCCACCCTATTTTACGAACGAACGCTACTGTCCCATGACAAATCCGCCATGTTGCAGCAGCCTGCGCCCGCTGAGCCAACAGTCTTGCCGGAGCGAGCCATACGCGACCCGTTTATTCTGGAATTTCTTAACCTGAAGGACGAGTATTCCGAGTCGGATCTCGAAGAGGCGCTGCTCAGTCACCTGATGGACTTTATGCTGGAGCTTGGTGACGATTTTGCTTTTGTCGGCCGCCAGCGCCGATTACGCATAGACGATAGTTGGTTCCGCGTCGATCTGTTGTTCTTCCATCGCCGCTTGCGTTGCCTGTTGCTCGTTGACCTGAAGGTCGGCAAATTCAGTTATGCGGATGCCGGGCAGATGAATATGTACCTGAACTATGCCAAAGAGCACTGGACAATGCCGGGAGAAAACCCGCCCGTCGGGTTGGTTTTGTGCGCAGGAAAAGGCGCGGGGGAAGCGCATTACGCGCTGAACGGCCTGCCGAATACCATCATGGCGAGCGAGTACAAAGTGCAGTTGCCTGACGAAAAACTACTGGCAGATGAGCTCATTCGTTCACAAATAGCACTGACTGCACAGCAAGTTGAATCAACTGAATAACCAATTTATTTTGCACATCAGGAAAAGCACTGCGTCACGAGCTGAATTTTCAACAACTCGACTGACGGGATTATGCACTATCGGAAGATATAAAACGTTACACCGGATGGCTATAAACCATCCGGTATTTTCATGCCTCTAATAAGCTGGCGCGCACCTTCACCACAGCTTTCTTAATCTCCCCTGACTCGCCAGCCATACACCCGGGCTTATGGGGTTCCCCCGGCATAAACACGGAGAACATCCCCGGTGTCAGCGTAATGGACTGCTGTTCATGGATGTGGCGGCAAAGCTGGTAATCCTCTTCACCATGCAGCTCCTCGCATTCGCGCGCTGACCCGACTACGCCAAACAGAATGCGCTCCTCACCCGTCAATAACAGCTGAATGTCGATGTACTGCACATGCAGCTCCGCTTTTTTCTCCTGCGGCGACTGCGTGGCAAACTGCATCACATTCATAAACACATCGTCGCCCTGCAATTCGTAGCGCCCGGGCGTTTTCTCCTGCGGCCTTGCCGTCAGCGCCAGGGTTAACGCATCCAGCAATACCGGATGCAGCCCGGCAGACGGTAACGACTGAATTTCTCCCATCAACATCATTTATCTCCCTGAGCTAACAACGCGGCACCCAGTAGCCCCGCGTCATGTCGGTAATGCGCTGCGCTCAACGCCACCTGATAAACCGCCGGCTCCTGCGCCAGAAAGTGGCGTACCTGCGCCAGATATCCCTCAGCTAACCCTACGCTGCCGCCAATAACCACCTGCTGGCAATCCGTTGTCGCTTTAACATCGGCAATTAACCGAGCGACAACCTGCGCGGAGTGCTGAACCAGACGCACGGCCTGTTCGTTCCCGGCAGCCGCATGTGCAAAGACAGTTCTGGCGTCGCACCCGGCCAGGGAACCCTGCGCCGCTGCCGCAATGCCGCGTCCTGAGGCGATAGCCTCCACACAGCCGCGCCGTCCGCACCCGCAAACCGGCCCCTGCGGATCGGCCAGCGTATGCCCCAGATGCCCGGCCAGACCGCTCATCCCGGTGAGCAATCTGCCGTCGCTCACCACGCCGCCGCCAACACCGGTCGACACAGTAATAAACACCATATCGCGGACATCAGACGCAAGGGCATGGTATTCCGCCCATGCCGCCGCCTGCGCGTCATTCACCGCCAGCGTCGGCAGACCGGTAAGATCTTCTAACGTCGGCACCAACGGAAAATGCAGCAGACCGCCCAGGTTATGCGGATTTATCGCCAGTAGCGCGCCTTCTCTGATAATGCCGGTAGAGGCTATCGCCACCCGCTGCGCGGTCGTTTGCAGCGGTTCAACCAGCACTTTTAGCGCCTCTCGCAGCGCATCAGGCGTTTTGCTGGCGGGGGTCGGCAATTCACGTCGTTCGCGGATGCGTAAATCATCATCCACCCGCGCGGCAGCCAGCTTGGTGCCGCCAATATCGATCGCCAGCGTGCTCATGACGTCGCCTTTTTCAATGCCGTGTTGTACCACTGACAAATATGTTCCAGCCGCGTAATGGCAGATCCCACCGTCACCGCCCACGCGCCGTGACGCATGGCTTCAGCGGCCTGTGCCGGCGTGTTGTAACGCCCCTCGGCAATCACCCGGCATCCGGCATCATGCAGGACGTTGACCAGCGCGAGGTCAGGTTCGTCCGGCGTGTCCGGCGTGGTGTATCCCGACAGCGTGGTGCCGATAATTTCCGCGCCACGTCGCTGACAGGCTAAGCCATCCTCCAGTGACGAGCAGTCGGTCATCGCCAGCAACTGGTGCTGATGAATACGCGCCAGCAGCGCATCGACGGTCGCCGGACGTACACGGTCAGTACCGTCAACCGCAATAATATCCGCCCCGGCCTGTGCCAGCGCATCCACATCCTCAAGGAATGGCGTGATGCGTACCGGGGAGTCGTCAAGATCACGCTTGAGAATACCGATAATCGGTACGGAGACCAGCGCACGGGTCGCCCGCAAATTGTCCACGCCTTCAATGCGTAGCGCGACGGCGCCAGCCTGCTCCGCCGCCAGCGCCATCGCAGCCACGATGTCCGGTTTATCCAGCGGGCTGCCTGGAACCGGCTGGCAGGAGACAATCAACCCGCCATTGGCGGCAATGTTTTTATCCAGTTGTTCAAGTAACGACATATCCACTTCCTTACGCAGGTCGCCCGGCAAACTGGCCGGGCAAACCTCATCAGCTTTTGGTTTTTACAAAGGCGCTTTTGTCGCCGCCAAACGGCACGGCCCCACTGAATGGTTTTCCGTCGATAGCATCATGCATACGTAATGCTTCAGGACGCAGCCAGCGCTGTACGCGAGACGGCATATCCAGCCCAATTAACAGGATCACCACAAAGGTCAGGCTGAAGGAGAGCGATCCCAGCGCGGTGCCCAGATCCAGACGCTGTGCGATCAGCGCCCCGAGGATAGGGGCCAGCGCGCCGCCCAGTGCGCCGACGTTATAGGTAAAGCCCAGACCTGCCGCTCGCTGGTCGGTATCAAAATAACCGCCAATGAGTTTCGGTAAGATCCCGGAGATCCCCTGCCCCAGCATCTGCTGGAAAAACAGTAGCAGACCCAGTACCCAGACGTTTGCGCCGCCAATCGCAAATACCGGAATGATCAGCACCTGGGAAGCCAGCAAACTGCAAACGTAGGCTTTGCGCGTACCCAGCCAGTCGCCGAGGAAACCGCCCACGCAGCAGCCGACTGCCGCCCCAAAGCCGCTAAAGAAAAGCACCTGCGCAACGGTGTGCGGATCGTAAGCCAGTTCAGTTTTCAGATACGTTGGCAGCAGCGCCTGAATCGGCCATGAATAGAGGAAAGCAAAGAGCACCACGATCATCAGCATCACGCCCGTTGGCCAGCGTTTGCCGCTGCTTTGCACCATAAAACTGATGAAGATAACGGCGCACAGTAACCCTAACACCGCCACGATCGCCGCGTTTTGCAGGTCGCCCGCAAAGCAGAACCACAGTGCGGTTGCGGCGGCGATCGTCATCAGCACATTGACGACGCGATGTTCGCCCCGGTAGAGGATATCCACCATCGTGCGCACCGGCGCTTTGCCTTCGTGTTTCTCTTTCCAGTCTTCCGCTTCAGGGATGTTTTTACGCAGCCAGAGCGCGAAAATGATCGGCAGAATGCCAATGAAGAACAGCGCGCGCCAGCCCCAGACCGGAACCACCAGGCTGTAAACCTGCGCCGCCACGACCGCCCCGACGGAGAAACCGGAAATCAGGAATCCACTGGCTTTATTACGTAAGTGCTTCGGCCAGCTTTCAATGACATAGGTGGCGCTGGAGCCATATTCGCCCGCCATTCCCATACCGATCACCAGACGGGCGATAAACATGGTGGTATAGCCGGGCGCAAAACCGCAGGCCAGCGTCCCCATAGAGAAAAGAATGATACTGGTGACCATCGCCAGACGTCGGCCATAGCGGTCACCCATTGCACCTAACATCAGCCCGCCAAACCAGCGGGAAATAAACGCCGCCGAGATCAGGCTGGCCGCCTGAACCGTCGTTAACCCAAACTCGCCCTGTACTTCCGTCAGAACAAGGGCAATCAACACAAAATCAAAACCATCAAGCAAATATCCCAGCCAGGCGGCGGAAAATGCCCGCCACTGCGCCCGGTTGAGATGGCGATACCACGGGATATTCTGGGTAGAAGTACTCATTTTTCATTCTCCCGACGATTTTTATTGTCGCTTTGCCGGATGGCGGCTTCGCCTCGCCTTACCCGGCCTACGTTTCATATTTTGTAGGCCGGATAAGCGTTAGCGCTATCCGGCAACCGGTCAACCGCGTTCCTGCATTAACTGCTGCGCCAGCGCTTTCAGTTCAGGCAGATACTTCTCATCAACCGGCGAAAACGGCTTACGGCACAGCGGTACGGAGACCACGTCCATGTAGTGCAGCACCGTTTTCAGCCCACGGAATACGCCGGTTTTAATGAGCAGATCGATGACCTTATTGCACTCGGTTTGCAGATGCTGCGCTTTCGCTACATCGCCTTCCTGCAAGGCCTTAACAATCCCCTGATAACGCCAGCCCATAATGTTGTAAGTGCTGCCGATGCCCCCGTCTGCGCCTGCCAGCAGACCGGAAGCGAAGATTTCGTCATAACCGTTGTAGAGCACCAGATCAGGATGCGCACGGCGGATCTGCTCCATCTGATAGAGATCGCCGGAGGTTTGTTTCAGCGCGCCAACGCCGGGCAGCGTGACCAGCGTGTTGATTTGATCCAGCGTCAGCTTCACGCCGCTCAGCGCAGGAATGTTGTACACCACCATCGGCAATCCTTCAGCGGAATCGATAATGGCGCGGTAGTGATCGCAATGCTCTTCAAAGCTAAACGGATAATAAAACGGCGTCACGGCGGAAACGGCATCAAAACCGTAACGATGCGCCGCGCTGGCCAGTTGCTGGCTCTCTTCGGTACTGACCGTACCGACATGGGCAATCAGCGTCACTTTGCCCTTCGCCTCTTCCGCCACAATTTCCAGGACCTGCTCTCTTTCTGCGCGGCTCTGAACGAACGCTTCTCCGGTCGAGCCGCCGACGTACAGCCCATCAATGCCCTGTGCAATGTTGAAACGCACCAGACGGCGCAGGCTCTCAATATCCAGTTTCTGCTGGTTATCAAAAGGAGTTAACAACGCTGGCATTACGCCTCGTAAATCTTTTGCCATAACGACCTCTGTCGATGATTAGTGTTATCTGACTACATACCTTTATACCTGTTATACCAGATCAAATAAGCAGCACCCCAGTACAGAACGCACAGAGTGCGATCTACTTCACTAAACGATCGTCAGGATCGCGATCGCTAACGCAATTTTTTCTTTTGATCGAAGGCGTGCCAGGTGGCGGATACGCTATTGAGGTGGGTTTGCAGCGCGCGGTCAGCTTCATCTGGATCGCGCCGACGAATGGCATCGACAATAGCGATATGCTCTTGATAACTCACGCTATTATGCTCATGTAACTCCTGCCCGGAGACCGCAGGACGCGCAGCGATCAGCCAGTCCAGCAGCGCGACATGAATCGCCATGAAGATCGGATTGCCGGGGATTTCCGCCAGCACGCGGTGAAACTCGACGTCGGAACGAATGAAGAGCGCGTTATCGTCCAGCGACTGGCTGTTGATCTCCAGGGCTTTCGCCAGCAGATCAATTTGCTCATCCGTCGCGTGTTCCGCCGCATAGCGCACAAGGCTTGATTCAAAGAACAGGCGCAGTTGCTCAAAGTGGGCGATACCGCCGGGGTGCGAGAGGAAATCTTTCGCCATGCCGGAAAGTTCGCTGATGATGGTATCAGCAGAAGGCCGTGACACGCGGGCGCGTTCGCCGTTATTGATTTGCACCAGACCTTTACGCTTGAGCGCGGCAAGCGCTTCACGCACCGACGGGCGGCCCACGTTGAAGAAGGTCATCAACTCCCGCTCAGACGGCAGCTGCTCCCCTTCGCCGAATTCACCGCGACGAATCATCTGCTCCAGTTCTTCTTCTACCATTTCCGACAGTTTTTTACGCGCCAGCGGACGGCTGCGCAAACTACGGCCGATGGTTGGCGGAGAATTTTCTGCTTGCGAATCAAATGCGTTCATAGCGTCCATTATGTAAATCGTCGAGGAAAACAGCAACTAAAGCCATCCTATCACAGGATCGAAAGTGGGGTGAAATCGTGGCAGGCGTGAAAAAAAACAGGCCCTCAGGGCCTGTCTGTCTTGGTTACTTCACTACGCGTAATGCGGGTCGACCACCACGCGGCGGCGGCGGATCGTCATCAGGATTGTTGTCATCGTCATGATCGGGCTTATCACCATCAATCACGGACATGACCGTTTCGCTCTCCGCGCCCGGCGTTACATCGTCATCATTTAAGCTGGCGACGTCTTCATCGTAAGCGGCTTCAGGTTCAAACATTGTGCCTGCGCCGTTTTCACGCGCATAGATCGCCAGTACCGCAGCCAGCGGTACGGAGACCTGGCGTGGGACGCCGCCAAAGCGCGCGTTGAAACGCACTTCGTCGTTGGCCAACTCCAGATTGCCAACCGCACGGGGAGCAATGTTCAGAACAATTTGCCCGTCGCGCGCATATTCCATAGGGACATGCACGCCAGGCAGCGTCACATCCACCACCAGGTGCGGCGTGAGCTGGTTATCCAGCAACCATTCATAGAATGCACGCAGCAAATATGGACGGCGTGGGGATAGCTGTGACAAATCCATACTGATTAACCCCGACCGAGGCGCATTTCACGTTCAGCTTCAGTTAAAGAAGCGAGGAACGAGTCACGTTCAAAGACGCGGGTCATATAGCCTTTCAGCTCTTTAGCGCCCGCACCGCTGAACTCAATACCCAGTTGCGGCAAACGCCACAGCAGCGGCGCCAGATAGCAATCAACCAGGCTGAACTCATCGCTCAGGAAATACGGTTTTTGACCAAACACAGGCGCGATCGCCTGCAACTCTTCACGCAGTTGTTTACGCGCAACGTCAGCTTCAGAAGCGGACCCGTTCACGATGACGTTCATCAGCGTGTACCAGTCTTTTTCGATACGGTGCATGTACAGGCGGCTTTCGCCACGCGCAACCGGGTAAACCGGCATCAGCGGCGGATGAGGGAAACGCTCATCCAGGTATTCCATAATGATGCGAGATTCCCACAGGGTCAGCTCACGATCCACCAGGGTCGGTACGCTCTGACTCGGGTTGAGGTCAATCAGATCCTGAGGTGGGTTATCCTTCTCCACATGCTCGATCTCGAAACTAACACCTTTCTCCGCCAGCACAATGCGGACCTGATGGCTATAGATGTCAGTAGGACCAGAAAACAGCGTCATTACCGAACGTTTGTTGGCAGCGACAGCCATGAAAACCTCCAGGTATATTCAGAATTTTTACTGCTACCAGCCACCGCGTGGCCAGCCAGAAGTTATGTCACCCGCCTGCGGAAAAGTCATTATTGTTCAAAAAGCAAACAAAAAATGAACAATACCCGTTATTTGGGCAGAAAATTGGATGATAGTTTACCAGATTTTGTGACCTTTGTGGTGAGTCGATTCTGGAAATGGGGAAAAAGAGGTGGCAATCAGAGGATTACTTTGGACACACGCGCATTTTTTCCATAAAAAAACCCGCCGAAGCGGGTTTTTTCGCCAATGGTAATCTGCCGGAGCAGAAACCCATTAACGTTTGGAGAACTGCGGACGACGACGTGCTTTACGCAGACCGACTTTCTTACGTTCAACCTGACGAGCGTCACGAGTAACGAAGCCAGCTTTACGCAGTTCAGAACGCAGAGACTCGTCGTACTCCATCAGAGCGCGGGTGATACCGTGACGGATCGCACCAGCCTGACCAGAGATACCACCACCTTTAACAGTGATGTACAGATCCAGTTTCTCAACCATGTCGACCAGTTCCAGCGGCTGACGAACTACCATGCGGGCAGTTTCACGACCGAAGTACTGTTCCAGAGAACGTTGGTTGATAACGATTTTGCCGTTGCCCGGTTTGATGAACACGCGAGCTGCGGAACTTTTGCGGCGACCAGTGCCGTAGTATTGATTTTCAGCCATTGCCTATAATCCCGATTAGATGTCAAGAACTTGCGGTTGCTGTGCCGCGTGGTTGTGCTCGTTGCCAGCGTAAACTTTCAGTTTACGGAACATAGCACGACCCAGCGGGCCTTTTGGCAGCATGCCTTTAACCGCGATTTCAATCACACGCTCAGGACGGCGAGCAATCATCTCTTCAAAGGTCGCTTGTTTGATACCACCGATGTGACCGGTGTGGTGATAGTACACTTTGTCAGTACGCTTGTTGCCGGTTACAGCAACTTTGTCAGCGTTCAGAACGATGATGTAATCACCGGTATCGACGTGCGGAGTGTATTCCGCTTTGTGCTTACCGCGCAGGCGAAGAGCCAGTTCAGTAGCCAGACGGCCCAGAGTTTTACCGGTCGCGTCAACAACGTACCAGTCGCGTTTTACGGTTTCTGGTTTAGCTGTAAAAGTTTTCATTAAAAGCTTACCCAATAGATAGTTACACGTTGGTGAACACCCAAACGTTTTCAATTGTTGAGGTTCACACGACAAAGTCCGGCAAACCTACCCCTTCGAATAGCCAATGCCAGCACACAAAAAGTTTTGGGAAAAAAACTTTCTTGTAACGTGGGGTCGCAGGATTATAGAGAAGTCAGGGGCAAAGATCGACCCCTTTTTGTGATTTGCAATGGGTTTTGTGCGGGGCATTTCTGCCGGTCTGATAAGCGAAGCGCCACCAGGCAACCTGCGCCGGATGGCGGCGAAACGCCTTATCCGGCCTACGGCATATGCGAGCGTTTCAGATACTCCTCGCTCTGCATCTCCTGCAAACGCGACAAACAGCGCTGGAACTCAAACTTCAGGCGTTCGCCCTGATAGATCTCATATAAAGGCGCGTCGGCGCTCACCACCAGCTTCACATGGCGCTCGTAGAATTCATCCACCAGCGCGATAAAACGGCGCGCTTCGCTTTCCATCAGCGGCGTCATGACCGGCACATCAAACAGCAGAACCGTATGGAACAGGCGCGACAGCGCAATATAGTCATGCTGGCTGCGAGCGTCTACGCATAAGGTGACGAAGGAGACCGCCAGCGTCTGGTTTTCCACTCCCATCGTCGGTAACGGACGATGATTCACCTCCAGCGTTGGCGCATTCTCACGTTTCGCACCCGCCAGCGCCAGCCAGAGTTTATCCATCTGTTGCTGCGTTTCGTCATTACGCGGCGAGAGCCACAAATGCGCCTGCGTCAGCGTGCGCAGACGATAATCCACCCCGGCATCCACATTCATAATGTCGCAATGCGCTTTGATAGCGTCGATAGCCGGAAGGAAGCGGGTACGTTGCAGGCCATTGCGGTACAGCTCATCCGGCGGGATGTTCGAGGTCGCCACCAGGGTAATGCCGCGGGCAAACAGCGCTTTCATTAAGCCGCCAAGCAGCATCGCGTCGGTGATGTCGGAAACAAAAAACTCATCAAAGCAGAGCACATCCGTTTCGGCTTTGAAACGATCGGCAATAATCTCCAGCGGGTCGGTCTGCCCCTGTAGCGCCGTCAGCTCCTCATGCACACGCAGCATAAAGCGGTGGAAATGCAGACGCTGTTTCCGCTCGCCCGGCAGACTATGATAGAAGAGATCCATCAGCCAGGTTTTCCCTCGCCCGACCCCACCCCACATATACAGACCACGCACCGGCGCATTCGCTGACGGTTCACGTTTGCCAAGCAGTTTACCGAAACGGGCCATCAGTCCGCCGGTTTGCGGCGCCGGAGGCGTTTTGGCGATCAGCGCCTGGTAAATCGACTCCAGTCGGTTGACCGCATCTTTTTGCACGTCGTCGGGTTGATGGCTGCCATCGTTGAGGGCCTGAAGGTAACGCGATGTGGGGGAAATGCTTTGCATGATGTTATTGTTATTCCTTGAAAATCGATGTGCCGACGTTCACGGCTGACGAAAAAAAGGCCGTTCTACATTACGTGATATAAACACGGGATTCCACTTCTACGGGATTAGCGGTTATAGTGGCATAATCAGGCGCAGGCATGGAGCCTAAAGCCAACACCCTACGGAAACAAAAGACAACGGGAGATGTTCATGACCTGGGAATATGCGCTAATTGGGTTAGTCGTCGGTATCATCATTGGTGCCGTAGTCATGCGTTTTGGTAATCGTAAATTACGCCAACAGCAGGCATTGCAGTACGAACTGGAAAAGAATAAAGCTGAGCTGGAAGAGTATCGTGAAGAGCTGGTCAGCCACTTTGCCCGCAGCGCCGAGCTGCTGGATACCATGGCGCATGATTATCGTCAGCTGTATCAGCACATGGCGAAAAGCTCCAGCAGCCTGCTGCCGGAACTGTCTGCGGAATCGAACCCGTTCCGTAACCGTCTGGCGGAGTCTGAAGCCAGTAACGATCAGGCGCCGGTCCAGATGCCGCGTGACTATTCCGAAGGCGCTTCCGGCCTGCTGCGTAGTGGCGCAAAACGCGACTAATCGCACATCGTTAAGAAATTTTTCGGGCGCAGCGGTTGCGCCCGTCTCTTCTCTCCTGTCCCAGCTATTATTTAGTCATTAACCTCATTGTTACCAGGCCGAAAATTCAATAACATCAAACTGTTTTGAATCGTCTTTCCGTTCACTCAAGGTACGAGAGCAGGCTCCATGAAAAAACAAATCCCGTTGTTAAGTGCATTAGCGTTAAGTGTCGGGTTAACGCTCTCGGCACCGTTTCAGGCCGTCGCATCGATACCCGCGCAGATTCCCGGTCAGGCGGCGCTCCCCAGTCTCGCGCCAATGCTGGAAAAAGTGCTGCCGGCCGTGATTAGCGTGAAGGTTGAGGGAACCGCGACCCAAAGTCAGAAGGTTCCAGAAGAGTTTAAAAAGTTTTTTGGCGACGAGTTGCCTGATCAACCCTCTCAGCCGTTCGAAGGGCTGGGGTCGGGCGTCATCATTGACGCCGCCAAAGGCTACGTTCTGACCAATAACCATGTCATTAATCAGGCACAGAAGATCAGCGTTCAGTTAAATGACGGACGCGAGTTTGACGCTAAACTGATCGGCAGCGACGACCAGAGCGACATCGCGCTGCTGCAAATCCAGAACGCCAGCAACCTGACGCAAATCGCCATCGCCGACTCCGACAAACTGCGCGTCGGCGACTTTGCCGTCGCGGTAGGCAACCCGTTTGGTCTGGGGCAAACCGCCACCTCCGGCATTGTCTCCGCGCTTGGCCGGAGCGGGCTGAATCTGGAAGGACTGGAAAACTTTATTCAAACCGACGCCTCGATTAACCGTGGCAACTCCGGCGGCGCGCTGCTGAATCTCAACGGCGAGCTGATCGGCATCAACACCGCTATTCTGGCACCTGGCGGCGGTAGCATCGGCATTGGGTTTGCGATTCCGAGTAATATGGCGCGCACGCTGGCGCAACAGCTGATTCAGTTTGGTGAAATTAAACGCGGCCTGCTGGGAATTAAAGGCATGGAATTGACCGCCGATATCGCCAAAGCCTTCAAGCTGGATGTACAGCGCGGGGCGTTCATCAGCGAAGTGCTCCCGGGTTCAGGTTCCGCGAAAGCGGGTGTGAAATCCGGCGACGTGATCACCAGTCTCAACGGCAAGCCGCTGAGCAGCTTTGCCGAACTGCGCTCACGCATCGCAACGACGGAACCCGGCACGAAAGTGAAGCTCGGTATGTTACGCGACGGCAAACCGCTGGAAGTCGAAGTCACCCTCGACACCAGCACGTCATCCTCCGCCAGCGCGGAGATGATCGCCCCGGCATTGCAGGGCGCAACGCTGAGCGATGGTCAGTTAAAAGACGGCAATAAAGGCATCAAAATTGATAACGTTGAAAAAAGCAGTCCCGCCGCCCAGGCCGGTTTGCACAAAGATGACGTGATCATTAGCGTTAACCGCGATCGCGTGCACTCGATTGCGGAAATGCGCAAAGTGCTGGAAGCGAAACCATCGATTATTGCGCTACAGGTCGTACGCGGTAACGAGAACATTTACCTGCTCCTGCGTTAAGTCATCGTTAACCGGACATCAGCCCCGCGTGCGATGTCCGGTTAACTCGTGGTATGCTGCTGCCGTTCCCTTTTTTAATGACGCCTCCATCATGTTTGTGAAGATCTTACGTTCGGTCGCAATTGGTCTTATTGTGGGTGCCATTCTGTTGGCGGCCATGCCCTCGCTGCGCAAAATAAATACCCTGACCACACCGCAATTCGACAGCGCGGATGAGACGCCAGCCAGCTATAATTCGGCGGTTCGCCGCGCCGCGCCTGCCGTCGTCAACGTTTATAACCGCAGTATGAACAGCACCACGCATAATCAGCTTGAGATCCGCACGCTGGGATCGGGCGTGATCATGGATCAGCGCGGTTACATCATCACCAATAAGCATGTGATCAACGATGCGGATCAGATCATTGTCGCCCTACAGGATGGACGCGTGTTTGAAGCGCTGCTGGTTGGTTCGGATACGCTGACGGATCTGGCGGTGTTAAAGATTAATGCCACGGGCGGTCTGCCGACAATCCCGATCAACACGAAACGCTCACCGCATATTGGTGATGTGGTTCTGGCCATCGGCAACCCGTATAACCTGGGGCAGACCATTACTCAGGGGATCATCAGCGCCACCGGGCGTATCGGTCTGAACCCAACCGGACGACAAAACTTCCTGCAAACGGACGCCTCCATCAACCACGGTAACTCCGGCGGAGCGCTGGTTAATTCGCTGGGCGAACTGATGGGCATTAACACCCTGTCATTTGATAAGAGTAACGATGGCGAGACGCCGGAAGGGATCGGTTTTGCAATCCCGTTCCAGTTAGCGACCAAGATTATGGATAAGCTGATCCGCGATGGTCGCGTGATTCGCGGTTATATCGGCATCGGTGGGCGAGAAATCGCGCCGCTGCATGCGCAGGGCGCCGGAATGGATCAAATCCAGGGGATTGTGGTCAATGAAGTGTCGCCGGATGGCCCGGCTGCGCAGGCGGGTATTCAGGTCAATGATGTGATCATTTCAGTCAACAACAAACCTGCCGTTTCCGCTCTGGAGACTATGGATCAGGTTGCTGAAATACGTCCAGGTTCGGTGATCCCGGTGATTGTGATGCGTGACGATAAAAAGCTGACGCTCCAGGTCACCATTCAGGAATACCCGGCGACAAATTAACGTAATAAAAAAACCGGAGTCATCTCCGGTTTTTTACTGTGTCTCGGTTAACTTGTAGGCCGGATAAGGTGTTTACACCGCCATCCGGCATTATTGCCAGGCCTGACGGCGACGCAAACGCGCCTTATCCGGCCTGCACAAAAGCGCTTACTTGTTAACGAACTCTTCGCCCAGGGCGATATCTTTTTTCAGCGTATCCAGCATACCTTCCAGCGCATTCTGTTCAAACGCGCTCAGTTTGCCGATAGACTTGCGCTCTTCCACGCCGTTTTTACCCAGCAGCAGCGGCTGAGAGAAGAAGCGCGCATACTGGCCGTCACCTTCAACGTAGGCACATTCCACCACGTCCTTCTCGCCTTGCAGCGCGCGCACCAGAGAAAGACCAAAGCGCGCAGCAGCCTGACCCATAGACAGGGTTGCCGATCCGCCGCCAGCCTTCGCTTCAACCACTTCCGTACCCGCATTCTGGATACGTTTGGTCAGGTCAGCCACTTCCTGCTCGGTGAAGCTGACACCCGGGATCTGCGACAGCAGCGGCAGAATGGTCACGCCAGAGTGACCGCCGATAACCGGAACTTCAACGTCGGTCGGCAGTTTGCCTTTCAGTTCCGCGACAAAGGTGTTGGAGCGGATGATGTCCAGCGTGGTCACGCCAAACAGTTTGTTCTTGTCGTAAACGCCTGCTTTTTTCAGCACTTCAGCAGCGATAGCGACGGTAGTGTTCACCGGGTTGGTGATAATGCCCACACAGGCTTTCGGACAGGTCGTTGCGATCTGTTGTACCAGGTTCTTCACGATACCTGCGTTGACGTTAAACAGGTCGGAACGATCCATACCCGGTTTACGCGCCACGCCAGCCGAGATCAGTACGACGTCTGCGCCTTCAAGCGCCGGGGTCGCGTCTTCGCCGGAGAAACCTTTGATTTTTACTGCTGTAGGGATATGGCTCAAGTCAACGGCCACACCTGGGGTCACTGGAGCGATGTCGTACAGGGAGAGTTCTGAACCTGAAGGCAGTTGGGTTTTTAACAGTAGTGCAAGCGCCTGGCCGATACCGCCGGCAGCGCCGAGGACTGCGACTTTCATCCTAAACTCCTTATTATATTGATAAGCTAAGTGTTTGTTGCTCCGCGGCGGCGACCATAATTCACAAATCCAATGAATACAACCACCACGCGTCAAGAATGCGTAGTCACGCAAATTTGGCTTTTATGCATTTAACTTACGTAATAGAAAAGCTAATTTACGTAATTCAAAAGCGCCTGAACCACAGAACAACTTTCCAACAGGTGCTGACAATATACTCTACTGCCTCTCCAAAACAACATCAATTTGATAACATTTAATTTACTTTTAAGCTTATTTGCGCGCCGTGACGCAGGCATGTTTCTTGATAACGGAATTTGATAGAATTCCGCTCTTTCATAACATTATTTCAGCCTCCGGTGAGGCAGACTGTTTGCATAAAAATTCATCTGTATGCATAATAATGTTGTTTCCATCCTCATATTACGGGTGACTTATGCGAAGCTCGGCTAAACAAGAAGAATTAGTCAAGGCGTTCAAAGCGCTACTCAAAGAAGAAAAATTCAGTTCACAGGGCGAAATCGTCCTCGCGTTACAGGATCAGGGCTTTGATAACATCAACCAGTCCAAGGTCTCGCGCATGCTGACCAAGTTCGGCGCGGTGCGTACCCGCAACGCAAAAATGGAGATGGTCTACTGTCTCCCGGCTGAGCTAGGCGTGCCAACCACCTCCAGCCCTTTAAAGAATCTGGTGTTAGATATCGACTACAACGATGCTGTTGTGGTGATCCATACCAGTCCTGGCGCCGCACAGCTGATCGCGCGTCTGCTGGACTCGCTGGGGAAAGCGGAAGGCATTCTCGGAACCATTGCCGGTGACGACACCATTTTCACCACCCCCGCGAATGGCTTTACGGTGAAAGATCTGTACGAAGCCATTCTGGAACTGTTCGAACAAGAGCTGTAATCCCTTCTCCCCGTCGTTAAGCGCGACGGGGAAAAAACCTGCCGCCACCTCTTCTGCCGTCATTTTTCACTGCCTGTCATTTAACAAATAGTGCGTTTAACCGTCAAAAATCATTTACATGGTGAATGTGCATTGGAAAAAACGCACAAATTGCAAAATTTCATATCCTTATGATTTTATTGAATTTAATCTTAACAACATGCTTTTTAACACGTTTTTAATTCCATACGGTTATAAAAAAACAAATCATTAACACACAATAACCCATGAAACCATTAGCGTGGTATTAATTAATCGCGTGATTAGTGTATACTTGATTTTGTGATGAGGGTCACGAAACACAGACCCTAATAAAAGAATTCGACGAGGTAAAAATCATGAAAATCAAAACTACTGTTGCAGCATTAAGCGTTCTGTCCGTTCTCTCTTTTGGCGCATTCGCAGCCGAATCCATCAACGCAGAACAAGCGCAAGGCCGTCAGGCTATCGGCTCTGTTTCCGTAAGCGCTATCGGTTCTTCCCCGATGGATATGCATGAAATGCTGAACAAAAAAGCAGAAGCAAACGGCGCATCCGCCTATCAGATTACTGAAGCACGTAGCGGCGACAACTGGCACGCTACGGCAGAACTTTACAAATAAACCCTCGTCGTCTAGTCCGACGACTTGCCCCCGACTGCCGGGGGCTTTTTTATGTTTGTCATCACGAATGGCGAACATTAAACCGCAGCTGCCCTTCCAGTTCCTCTTCTGCTTCATCAAACAGCAAAATCAGCGCGCCGTAACGCCTGCGCAGTTTTTCCGGCAGATGAACAAACTCAATCTCCAGCGGCAATGGCAGCACCTCGCTCATGAGAGCATCCCATAGAGAATCAAGATCGCCGACTTTCTCTCTGGCAAGGCCAAACATCCGCGTAAATTCGCGGTAAAAATCGTTCTGGTCTTCTATTTCATCAAAATCAAAGGTATAGATGTTCATAGCCAGCCACCACCCCCGACGCAGTCACATTACAGGCCGCCGATGTGCAGGGTCTTCACTTCCAGAAACTCTTCAAGCCCCAGCACCGATCCTTCACGCCCCAGACCCGACTCTTTCACCCCGCCAAATGGCCCCAGCTCGGTTGATACGGCGCATTCATTAATCCCAATCATGCCGCTTTCAATCGCCTGGGAAACGCGGAATACGCGTTGTAAATTTTGCGTGTAGAAGTAAGCCGCCAGGCCAAACGGCGTATTGTTGGCACGCTGAATGACCTCGTCTTCACTGGTAAAACGAAAGCAGGCCGCGACCGGCCCGAAGGTCTCTTCACTGGCCAGTTTCATCCCATCGCTACAGTCGCCCAGTACAGTGGGCTGCCAGAAATTCCCGCCTAACGAATGCGCTTTAGCACCTGCCAGCACCTTCGCTCCTTTTGCGATAGCGTCCTCAACGTGCTCACGCACTTTATCGACAGCCGCCGGTTCAATCAGCGGGCCGACGATCACGCCCTCCTCCAGACCATTTCCGACCTTCAGTTTTTGTACGGCATCCGCCAGCTTGCGGGTAAATTCGTCATAGACCGACTCATGGATATAGAAACGGTTAACGCTGACGCACACCTGCCCCGCGTTGCGGAATTTATTGGCGATCGCCCCCTGTACCGCAGCGTCAATATCCGCATCGTCAAACACGATATACGGCGCATTGCCCCCCAGTTCCATCGAGACTTTCTTCATCGTGTCAGCCGCGTTACGCACCAGCGTTTTCCCCACGGCGGTCGATCCGGTAAAGGAGATTTTGCGCACCTCGTGGCTGGCCATAATGGCGTCGCTGATCTCCGGGGTATTGCCCGCGACGGCGTTCAGCACGCCGTCAGGTACGCCAGCTTTCTTCGCCAGCGTCAGCAAGGCGAATGCGCTAAGCGGCGTGTTATTCGCCGGTTTAATGACCCCCGTACAGCCTGCCGCCAGCGCGGGGCCTAATTTACGGGTCAACATTGCCATCGGGAAGTTCCACGGCGTAATCGCCGCCACGACGCCAATCGGTTCACGGGTGGCAAAGATCCGCGATCCGGGTTTGATCGGCGGAATTATTTCGCCATTTGCCCGCTTCGCCTGTTCAGCAAACCACTGGATGAAACTGGCGGCGTACTCCACTTCGCCTTCTGCCTCTTTCAACGGCTTCCCCTGCTCAGTGGTCATCAGACGGCCCAGCCAGGATTTATGCTCAATGATCAGTTCATACCAGCGATACAGAATGGCCGAGCGCTCTTTTGCCGTTTTGGCCCGCCAGGCAGGGAAGGCTTTTGCCGCCGCCGCAATCGCCTCTTCGGTCTCTTTTTTACCGGCTTTGGCAACGGCGGCTATCGTTTCACCGGTTGCCGGATTAATAACATCGAAGGTGTTATCCAGCGTTTTCCAAAGTCCATCAACCAGATATCCCGTCTGAAAAAGTTCGTTGTCCTGGAGCGTTTGCATGGTTCTTTCTCCTCCTGATGTCATGTTTTCCGCACGTCAGATAAGTATAGCCACAAAAAAACCGACGCTTTTGGCGTCGGCTCCTGAGTGTTAGTTATCCGTCAAGGCGTGCTGATATTTGTGCAACATGCCGGATAGTCGTTTTACCGGCTCCGTCACCCGTGGCGGCGCTTCCCAGACTCGCAATTTTTCCTGATAGACATCAAGCTCATCCAGCAGTTGTCCAAAGTAGCGCCGACGCTTATCGTCATTTCCGGCTGAAATCACATGATCGGCCGTACGCCGGAGCTGGCGGTGAAAAGCAGATAAATCATGATTGACCGGGATGGGCGCATCACGCAGACGTTGGTGCGCAATGATCATCGTCAGCGCCAGACGAAACTTCGGCAGGTCGCCCGGGAATTTGTTCATTAACAAGAACAACTGCTGATACAGCGCCGGAAGGTGGTTCTCTTTACGGCGCACAACGTTGGTGGTCATCGCAGACACCGCTGCGGAAACGAACTGGTTAAGCAGCACACGTCCGGTTCTGTCGCGTGAATTATCACGAACCAACAGAATGACGATAAACGCCATCATGCACCCCACAATCTGCCCGAGCGCGCTGTCAAGGAACTGGCTGAAGTGGAAGGTCATCGGGTTGTCCAGCACGATGATGTTAATGGTACTGGCCAGCGCCCCCATCGAACCCAGCCGCCGTTTCTGGACTTCGATCCCGAGAAAGAACCCCAGCACCGCCAGGCTCAGACACAGCAGCAACATGCTTTGCTGCGTATTCGGGATGATCACTAAAAAATAGAGCAGACCCAACGGTAGCGCCGCCAGCGTCCCGTAAATAAAGTCGATAGCGACCATGCGCGGGTTGGGTAAGCGCATCGCCAGCGACGTGACGACCGCAATCATCACCATCGCGCCGCTTCCCGACGTCCAGCCCGTCCACAGCCAGAATAAGGTGCCCAGCACACAGGACAGCGTGGTGCGCCAGAAGTTAACCATCGCGTGATGGCGCTCGGCAGATTCCACCTTCACGACGGGCTCGCCCTGCAACACTTCCTCTTCCGTCACGCTGATTTTGGCGTTGCCAATCACGCCGCGCTTCAGCAGCAGATAGCGCGTCGCCGCACCGGCCCAGGTGTAAAGGGTTACGGGCGTTTCACGTTCGCCGGTCCAGGCAATGATGCGACGCATCCGCTTAAGCTGTTTATGTACGTCCTGCGCGGTTTCGACGGGCGTTTCGAACAGCTCGCGGAAAGTGTCGGTGATCAACTCCGGGTGAGTGTTCTGAATCAGGTATGTTTCACAGGACTGGGTGATCAGCGTCAACGAGAGCGTATTCAGCGCTTTCAGGCGGCGGTTGGCGCGCCCCCAGCGCGATGACTCCATATTGAGATTGCTGCGCATGCCTTCCAGCGCCGCCGTCCGCCGCACCAGATCGCCCCAGGCTTTGTCCACTTCCTCACTGTCGCCGTGCTTAATACACAGCTGCATCAGCTGGTATTGCGCCACCAGCAGGCCGTCGACTTCACGATCCACTTCCTGTTTCACTGAACGCGGCGAAAAGAGCAGATCCGCCATAATAGCGCAGACGATACCAATCACGATCTCGCTGCAACGTTCAACCGCGAACTGCGGCGTCAGTAGTGGCTCCGCCTGAATGGTAATGACGATGATCAGCGCCGTATACCCGGACAGCCCCCATGCATAGGAGTTTTCAACCCGTACCAGCGAGGAGATCCAGGTACAAAATCCCGCCCAGATACAGCACACCAGAATCATTAATAACGGCGCACGAATCATGGTGATGATAATGGTCAGCGCGGCGATACAGCCAATAAATGTCCCGATGATACGCAGCATCCCGCGATAGCGAATCGCGCCGGAATAGGGTTCCCCACCGGCGGCGAATGCCGGGCCTGCGGCGACAATCGCGGCGGTCAGCACCGCCCAGCGCGGCGTCTCAAGCTGAAAGTGAAAGCCAACGAACAGCGCCAGGACGATGGCGCATGCCAGTTTTACCGCAAAGCGGATATGCTGGTTGGCAATGGAGAAAATACCCATGGTGATTAACCAAACTCGCGCAGACGGTGCGCCATTTTACGGAAGAAGGAGTCCTGCGTTTCATCACGATCCTGCTTGCCGGTAATCACAACGGTTGCGGTTGTCCCGGCAGGCCACAGGTTGTCCTGCTGATCGTCCAGACGGATACGTACCGGAACACGCTGCGCCAGACGTACCCACTCCAGATTGGAGTCGATGGTCGCCATCCCTTTGGCGTCACGCGTGCTGCTGGCGTTAGTGACCCCGGCCGCCACGCTGTCAACGGTGCCTTTCAACACTTTGTTACTGCCAAGCGGCGTTATCTCTGCGCGATAGCCTGGACGGACGCCTTCCAGTTTGGTCTCTTCCATATAGGCCAGCACGTAGAAAGAGTGCTGTTTCACCAACGCAACCGCCGTTGAGCCACGGGTAATAAACTCGCCGGTGTAGACATTCAGGTTGGTGACCCAACCGTCAGCAGGGGCGCGAATCACGGTACGTTCGAGGTCTAATTTTGCCAGATCGCGCGTCGCCTGCGCTTTGGCAAGCTGATGTAATACGGTTTGCAGAACGTTATTGGCCTGATCGATCTCTTCACGCGACATCGCCTGGACGCCAAGGCGGTTACGGCGGCCAGCCTCCTGGCGTTTTTCCTGTGCCAGCACCTGGTAGTAGGCAACATCAGCTTCCGCTTCTTCGAGGGCTTTTTTATAGCGCGGCTGATCGATGGTGAACAGTATCTGGTCTTTCTTCACCAGCTGGTTATCATGCACACTCACGTTGGTGATAAGGCCCGCGACGTCTGGCGCAATGGCAACCACGTCGGCGCTGAAGCGCGCGTCACGCGTCCACGGCGACTCGGTGTAATAGACCCAGGCACGGAAAATTGCGATGAAGGCCAGAATGACCAGTACGAGCGTGATGGCCGTACGAGAGAGTTTTCTTGTTAGTGTTTTCACTTCTACCTCAAACGAACAAGCGCGATATTAAATAGAACAGGCAGCAATACAGCGCGGTATTAAACAGAGCCGGATGCCAGACGAAGTCATAAATGCCGGTTGGAACCAGCATCCGGCGCACCAGCCAGAAAATCGCCAGTGACAAAAGCAATTCGAAAAATATCGGTGGGAAGGAGAGACCAAACACCACGATAACGGGAAACAGACTCATGTTGACCTTGATTTATAAAGAGAGTGCAGGCGATACAGTTTTCAGCCAATGCCACCGCAGGGAAGGGCGTGGAAAGCCAGGCGAGAGCGGCATAGCGGTTATTTGAATAATAATATATTAACGTAACTGTTATGCTGTTATCTATAATATGTGATCTAAATCACTTTTAAGCCAGAGTGAATAATGGAAAGATTAAAACGCATGTCGGTGTTCGCCAAAGTCGTTGAATTTGGCTCCTTTACCGCCGCTGCCAGACAGCTACAAATGAGCGTTTCCTCTATCAGCCAGACCGTGGCAAAACTGGAAGATGAGCTACAGGTTAAGCTGCTAAACCGCAGTACGCGCAGCATTGGGCTGACCGAGGCCGGTAAAATTTATTATCAGGGTTGCCGTCGGATGCTGCACGAAGTGCAGGATGTCCATGAGCAGCTTTATGCCTTCAACAACACGCCTATCGGCACCCTGCGAATTGGTTGTTCTTCAACCATGGCACAAAATGTCCTCGCCGGGTTAACGGCCAAAATGCTGAAAGAGTACCCTGGCCTGACGGTTAACCTGGTGACCGGCATCCCGGCGCCGGATCTGATCGCTGATGGTCTGGACGTGGTGATCCGCGTCGGTGCGTTGCAGGACTCCAGCCTGTTTTCACGCCGTCTGGGGGCAATGCCGATGGTGGTGTGCGCCGCCAAAAGTTATCTCGCGCAATTTGGCGTGCCGGAAAAACCCGCCGACCTCAGCAATCACTCATGGCTGGAATACAGCGTGCGCCCGGATAACGAGTTTGAGTTGATTGCGCCGGAAGGGATCTCCACCCGGCTGATCCCACAAGGACGCTTCGTCACCAACGATCCGATGACGCTCAGCCGCTGGCTGACCGCAGGCGCCGGGATCGCCTACGTTCCGTTGATGTGGGTGATCAATGAGATCAACAGCGGAGATCTGGAGATCCTGCTGCCTCGCTACCAGTCCGATCCACGCCCGGTTTACGCGCTGTATACCGAAAAAGATAAGTTGCCGCTGAAGGTGCAGGTGGTGATTAACTATCTGACAGACTATTTTGTCGATGTCGCGAAGCTATTTCAGGGAATGTACGGTCGGGGAAAAGAGAAGTGATCAGCAGCCCGCCTGTAGAACAGGCAGGCCGGATAAGGCGTTCACGCCGCACCCGGCAAAAGGCCCGATAACGTAACGGCGTATCGGGCCTACAAAACGACTTTACGCGGTGCCGCCCACGGTCAGGTTATCCACTTTTAACGTCGGCTGGCCCACGCCTACCGGCAGACTCTGCCCTTCTTTACCGCAGACGCCAACGCCGTTATCCAGTTTCAGATCGTTCCCGACCATAGAGATCTGCTGCATCGCTTCGATACCAGAACCAATCAGCGTCGCCCCTTTCACGGGTTTCGTCACCTTACCGTTTTCGATCAGGTACGCTTCTGAAGTCGAGAACACAAACTTCCCGGAGGTGATATCCACCTGCCCGCCGCCAAAGTTAGGCGCATAGATACCGTATTCCACAGACTCGATAATCTCTTGCGGCGTGGATTTCCCGGCCAGCATATAGGTGTTGGTCATACGCGGCATCGGCAGATGCGCATATGATTCACGACGTCCGTTACCGGTCGGTGAAACGCCCATCAGACGCGCGTTGAGTTTATCCTGCATGTACCCTTTCAGGATGCCGTTTTCAATCAACACGTTGTACTGGCCCGGCGTACCTTCATCATCAATGGCAACCGAACCACGGCGATCGGCGATCGTGCCGTCATCAACCACGGTACACAGTTCAGACGCGACCAGTTCACCGATATGACCGCTGAACACCGACGTACCGCGACGATTGAAATCCCCTTCCAGTCCGTGGCCTACCGCTTCGTGCAGCAGCACACCAGGCCAGCCCGCGCCCAGCACAACGGGTAATGTTCCCGCCGGAGCGGCAACCGCCGACAGATTCACCAGCGCCATGCGCACCGCCTCTTTCGCCCAGGCATCGGCGCGTACTTCACCGTCCAAATCACCTAAGAAAAAGTCATAACCAAAACGACCGCCGCCGCCGCTGGAGCCACGCTCGCGTTTACCGTCTTCCTCTACCTGCACGCTGACAGACAGACGCACCAGCGGGCGCACATCCGCCGCCAGCGTACCGTCGGTCGCTGCCACCAGAATCAGCTCATACACGCCGGTCAGGCTGGCCGTCACTTCCTGTACGCGCTTGTCGGCTTCACGCGCTGCCTTGTCCACGCGACGCAGAATGTCGAGTTTCTCTTCGCGGCTCATGCTCTGTAGCGGATCAATGGCGGTATAGAGCATCGGGTGCTCCACCGCGCCCAGTGTTTTTACTTTGCCGTCGCCGCTGTCGCGCACAATGGTACGCGCGGCCTGCGCGCTCTGCTCCAGCGCTTGCAGGCTGATCTGATCGGCATAGGCAAACCCTGTTTTTTCACCGTTGATAGCGCGCACGCCAACGCCCTGATCGATGTTGTAAGAACCATCTTTGATGATGCGATCTTCTAAAACCCAGGATTCGTGATAGCTCGACTGAAAATAGAGATCGCCGTAATCGAGACGGCGTTCGGCCAGTTGGCCCAGAATGGCAAACAAATCCTGATGGTTCAGGCCGTTCGCCGCTAGCAATTGTTCACTTACCAGGTTCAGACTCATCGTTTTGCTACTCGTTAGTTACTGTTGTAGGCCTGATAAGACGCGCCTGCGTCGCCATCAGGCGCTTCAATACCGGACTGCGGTAGAAGTTATGTAGGCCGGATAAGCGCAGCGCCATCCGGCTTTTGCAGTTCGTCATTCATTTCTATTTACTGAGATTGGGGCAATTACTCGCCCCCGTCAAATCATTGCTGGCTTTCTTTACGCGGCTGGCGCAGAACTTCGTTAATCTGCGGTTTGTCTACCGGGCCCGTGATGCGATAGCGCAGAATGGAGACTTTGCTCCACAACGGCCCCAACACTTTACTCGCGGCAAATACCGCCGCCCCGACAATCGGGTTCACCGCAAACGCGGCGGCAACCCCTACCGTGGCGGAGATTTCCGGTGCGACGACGGCTTCAATATCGAGTTCCCGACGCACCAGATTGACAGAACCTTTCATGGCGATGTCGGCCTCCAGCCCATCCACCAGCGTATCGTCAGTGTGCATCACGCCGTCTTTGATCCACGCCGTACTGCGAATAGAGTCAAAGTAGAAACCGTCGCTGAACGTATCGCTAAAATCAAAACGCAGCTTACGCAGCAGTGCGTCAAAGCTCAGCAGACGCAGAAGCTGCCCCGCATGACCGGTGCTCAGCTCGGTAATTTCACCTTTCCCCAGGCGGGTACGTAAAATACCATTAAGGGAAGCCTCATCCGGCTGCCAGGGCAGGTTACGCCAGTGTAAGTCATAGTCCACGTTAAACGAGGCGTTGCGGATGGGGGTCGAAACGCCAAAGAATCCCGCTGCGGCATCAATTTTATGGCCGCGCAGTTTCCCCTTCAGCGACGTGCGCTCGCTACCCGGCGTGTTCACCCAGACACCCTCAGCCGTCAGCCGGGAGAAGCCCGTATCCAGCAGCCCGTTACTCAGGGTCAGCGTATTTCCCTGAATCGCGACGTCGCCGTCAATACGCCCATATTTTTGCCCCCACAGCCAGCATTCGACGCAGCGCAACTGCACATCAGGCCAGCCGCGGAAACTGACTCGCTCAAGGGAGGAGAATGGCGAGGTCGCCTGCGCGCCGTCTGTACGCTTCGCCGCGCTCGGGTTGTAATACAGGTATTTGATGTTCGCCTGCCACGGAGCATTATTGCGTATCGCCAGCGTGGCGTTAACCTCGCGCCCCTGCGCTTCGACCTTCTGACCATTCAGCGACGGCTCAGAGACAATGCTCAGGTTATTCCACTGTTGCCCGCCCAGCGACAGCGAAGGCGTTCGTAGCGTCACGCGCTGCGGCAAACTGGTCTTTGCGCCAACGTTATCCGCCGCGCCTTTCTGGAACAGCGCCAGCCACTCTGCGCCATCCATTGCCGGAAGATTAAGCTCAACGCCTTGTCGGTCAGGCAATGTCGGCGTGGTGCGGCTATCCGTTGTCCAGATTGCCCGATCCAGCGTCAGTTTCTGATTCAGCAGCCAGCGGCTGTTAAAGTGATTATTCTTCCCGGCGCTGCCGGTCAGCGCGAAGCTACGCAAGTTACCGTCAGCCTTAATGCTCACCGGCAGGGATTCCCCGGCCTGCTTGTCGAGCGGTGACGGTAAGTGACTGCTCACATTCTTCAGGTCGCCTTTCAGTTCTACGTTGTATGTCGCACCAGAGTGATAAGGAAGCGCAATGCCCACTTTACCGTTCCACGCCATACCGCCGCTTATAGCATCGTTCACCTGCGCAGGTAGCACGCCCATACGGCCCGGCTGCCAGTTGCCGTTAAGGTTGACGTCGACCTGATAGGCCTTTTCCCCTTCATTGGTGGAGAAATCCACGTTCAACGGCTGATTAAACCAGTTTGCCGTTAACGGTTCGCTCTTGAGATTGCCGTTGTTGAAGCTGAACTTACCGCTCAGGTTCTTCA
The DNA here is from genome assembly GCF_000018045.1 of Citrobacter koseri ATCC BAA-895. Taxonomy (NCBI): domain Bacteria; kingdom Pseudomonadati; phylum Pseudomonadota; class Gammaproteobacteria; order Enterobacterales; family Enterobacteriaceae; genus Citrobacter; species Citrobacter koseri. The sequence goes on from NC_009792.1 coordinate 4,290,350, forward strand.
GCGTGCTGTCGAGCGGCTTAATGAACAAACTATTATTACGCAGCAAGACGTCCCCTTTGGCGGTGACCAGCTCGCCATCCAGCGGAATATCAAGATGTAAGCGAGCATTCACATCGCCGTCAATCTGGAGTTGCTCCAGCGTGGCGCCGAGAGAATCTTTCAGCGGCGTGTCGTCAAAATACGGGCCGACCGCTTTACCCGGCCCATTGATATCGGCATCAATCAGCAGCTTTTCTTTGGCATAGTCCGGGATTATTGCGGTCAGATTGCTGGCCTTAACACCGCCCAGATTGACGCTATCCGCCTTCATCCACAGGCCGTCGTTCAGGAAGTCCAGCTCAATGTTGAGGTCGGTCAGCGCGGGCCAGTCCGGCTGGAAAGCAAACTTCGCGTTACGCAGCGGCACCAGCACTTCAAACTGACCTTCATTATGTTTGTAGGGGAAAAGATGTGGATTGCCGCCATACACCAGCGTGGCGTTATCCGCTTCGCCGCCCTGAATCGCGCCGCTAAGGTAATCAACCAGCTCTTTGCCCATCAGGTTTTCCGGGAAATAACGCCAGGCCTGTGAACCGTCATCGGTGCTGATCCCTGCCAGAATCCCCAGCCAGGGCTCCTCTCCGGCGGGTTGCAGGTAACGAAAACCGCCGCGCGCATGTACGGCTTTCGCTTTCACATCGATGTTGCGCCCGTCCAGCTGAAACCCTTTGTCATTCTTCAGCCAGGTGAGCGTCGCCACGCCGTTTTCAATTTCCAGCGGTGCGCGAAAGACGGTTTCATACGGCATTTCGGCCTGCTGCATCGAGGCGGTCAGCGCGCCGTTTTCCACGCTGCCGGACAAGGTGCCGGAGAAGTGTTCCGCGCCCGGTAAGAGCTTCCACTGCTTCCAGGCGAGGTTATCCCACGACGCCTGGAAACGCGTTTTCTCCGTCGCCTGTAGCGGGATATCCAGCGCGAGAGTGTCTATTTTTCCGCGTGGCTGTGTGGCCTGCCAGATGTCGCCCAGCGCAGGCGAGAGTTTCGCCGCCACCGGACGCAGCCCGTCCATATCAGCCAGTTCAAGGTTGCTGGCGCGAATACGCAATTCATCGCTGCGTATGTTGTTCTGACCGCCAACTTCTTGTTCCGGCACCCAGGCCAGCGTTAACGCGCCGCGCGGCCAGGGTTTGCTATCCAGCGTGATACGCGTGTCAGGAATATAAAACTGCCAGCCCGGCTGTTCACGCGTAATGTGCGCGGTCAGGTTATCAACGGAAAGCGTGTGCGAATGATTATCGCCCTGCCAGCTCGCGCCGCCCTGCTTAAGCCAGATATCGCCGCTGGAGACTTCGCCTTTCGTGAGCGTCATCCAGCCTTCCAGGCTAAAGCGTGCGGTTTGCAGCGCCACGTTATCCTGCATCCATTTGCCCAGCCACGGCTTCACGTCAATATCGTCGGCCTGTAGCCAGACCCGACCGTTGTTCAGCAGCCCGTCGTCGTCACGCAGATCCATACGAACCTGCATCACGCCATGCTGCCCGGTCAGGCTGGAGAGACTGACCTGACCTTCCGCGCGGTGCCTGTCTTTACCGTTCAACCAGGTAAGCTGCGGGATCGCCAGTTCGGCTCGCTGGCCTGATAAGGTCAGAAAGCTAATTTGGCTGTCCCGGAGATCGAAGTGATCAAACTGACGCAGGAAAAGATCGCTAATACGGTTGGTTTCAATGCCTTCGTCGCTGTCGCTGCGTTGGATCGGCGTATTGGTGCGGATGTGCAGTTGCCAGAAGGTGAGATCGCGAAACTGCCAGCGCATATGCAACAGGCTTTGCCAGACATCCAGCGCCAGCGTGACGCGCTTTACTGAAAGCTCGCCGCCATCTTTCAAACTGGCATGGATGTCCCGGGCTTCAAGCGTGGGGCCAAAGGTTTGCCAGTTCGCATGCAACTGGCTGGCGGCAACAGGAATACCCGTGGCAGATTCAATTTTGCTGAGGATCGCCGGGCGCCAGCTATCCAGATGGGGGAGCGCAAGGCGCAATCCACTGATCAGCAGCGCAACGACGACGACGAGCGCGGCTCCAGTGAGCAGTAATATCCCCGGCAATCGCCTCACGCGTCTCTCCTTGTCTGCCAAAAATGTGACTCACAAACCCGTTATCCGGCCTGGAAACGGCGGTCTTTTACATCATTACGACGTCAAATTGCTCCTGGTTATAGAGCGGTTCAATCTGGACTTTAACTTGCTTGCCGACAAAAATTTCCACCTCTGCCAGCGCGTGCGACTCTTCGCCTTTTAACGTTTCCGCCACCGCCGGAGAAGCATAAACGAGGAAACGATCGGAGTCGTAGGCATGATGCACACGCACGATTTCACGCATAATTTCATAGCAGACGGTTTCCACCGTTTTCACCGTACCGCGTCCATGACACGTTGGACATTCATTGCATAGCACATGTTCCACGCTTTCGCGGGTACGCTTGCGGGTCATCTCTACCAGACCCAGTTGCGAAAAGCCGTTGATGCTGGTTTTCACGCGATCTTTGCTCAGCGCCTGCTCCAGAGAATGCAGTACCCGACGGCGATGATCTTCATTATTCATGTCGATAAAATCGATGATGATGATACCGCCCAGATTGCGCAGACGCAGCTGCCGCGCAATCGCCTGCGTCGCCTCAATATTGGTATTGAAGATCGTGTCATCGAGATTACGGTGCCCGACAAACGCCCCGGTATTGATATCAACGGTGGTCATGGCTTCGGTTTGATCGATAATCAGATAACCGCCGGATTTCAGTTCCACCTTGCGTTCCAGCGCGCGCTGAATCTCATTTTCAACATCAAAGAGATCGAAAATCGGCTGATGACCGCTGTAGTGTTCGAGCTTGCTGGTCATCTCGGGGATATATTCCGCAGTAAATTCCAGCAATGCCTCGTACGTCAGACGCGAATCCACGCGGATTCTGTCCAGCTCGGCATCGGCAAAATCACGCAGTACGCGCTGCGCCAGCGCCAGTTCGCCGTACATCTGATAGCGCGTTTGCGGCCGCTTTTTACGCTCCATGACTTTCGTCCAGACGCGTTTGAGGTAAGCGGCATCCGACGCCAGATCCTCTTCGCACACCCCTTCCGCCGCCGTACGGATGATAAATCCGCCCTGCTCGTCGCAATACTCCGCCACCACCTTCTTCAGGCGTTCACGTTCGGTTTCGCTTTCAATACGCTGAGAAACGCCAACGTGCGACGCGCCGGGCATAAAGACGAGGTAGCGGGAAGGCAGCGTGATGTCCGTCGTCAGGCGCGCGCCTTTGGTGCCAAGCGGATCTTTTACCACCTGCACCATCAGATCCTGCCCCTGACGCACCAGCTCAGAGATGTCGCGTACGGTGAAGTTCTTTTGCTCTTCACCCGCCACGCATTCGGTATGCGGCATAATGTCTGAAGCATGAAGAAACGCGGCTTTCTCCAGTCCAATATCTACAAAAGCCGCCTGCATACCCGGAAGTACACGGCTTACACGGCCTTTGTAGATATTGCCTACGATGCCTCGTCGCGCTTCACGCTCAATATGAATTTCCTGAAGAATACCGCCATCAATGTACGCCACGCGTGTTTCCGATGGCGTTACGTTTACCAACAATTCAGCCGTCATGTTTATCCCTTTTCTCACGCAGTGCGTTAAAATTGCTCAGCAACTCATACGTTTCAACCAGCGGTAAGCCGACCACGGCGTGATAGCTGCCGTTTATCTTCCTGACAAAACAGCCACCCTGCCCCTGAATACCGTATGCTCCAGCTTTATCCATAGGCTCACCGCTGGCGACATAGCCCGCGATGTCCTCATCACTCAGTGTTCTGAACGTCACCTCCGTCACCACCAGACAATCCAGAACGTACTGGCTGTCCGCCAGCGCGACGGCCGTCATCACCTGATGCGTCTGCCCCGACAGTTTGCGCAGCATATGCGCCGCGTGTTCTGCATCGCGCGGTTTCTCCAGCACTTCACCGTTAAGAATCACGATAGTATCGGCGCCCAGCACCGGCAAGTCGCGCGCCGTTTGCGCCACGCCTGCCTGCGCCTTTTCCCGCGCCAGACGGGAGACATACTGTTGCGCGCTTTCGCCTTCGCCACGCGTTTCTTCAATTCCCGTAACGATACGTACAAAAGAGACGCCCAGCTGCGCAAGCAGCTCCTGGCGGCGAGGTGAACCGGAAGCAAGATAAACGTCAGTCATAGAAACCTTTACTGCACAGCAAACTGCTGGCGCACTTTGCGCATCAGCAGGAAAAGCCAGGGCCAGAGCACACCGTTTACTACACTACTCCAGAACACTTCCGGTCTGAAAGAGACGTTGATCACTAAAAACTCGGCCCAGAAAACAATAATGTCCACGACCAGTGAGAGCAATATCACCACCAGCGCCTGTTGCCAGAGCGCCAGGTTACGGAATAGCTGGAATTTCAGTGCAACCAGATAAGCAATGATACTCATCGACAAGGCCCGCACGCCAAGCGTAGAGCCGCTGATCAGATCCAGTATGGCACCCATCACAAAACCTGTACCCACATTTACGCGGTGCGGCAGTGCGAGTATCCAGTACAGCAAGATAAGGAGCACCCAGTTTGGCCGGAAAACGATGATGTCATCCGGCCAGGGCATGATTTGCAGCAATAGCGCAATAAGAAACGAGAGCCAGATAACCCAGCGACCCTGGCTACGATAACTTGCCACTATTGCCCCCCCGTTGCGCGCGTAGCCGACGGTTGTTGAGGCGCGGCAGGCGCCGGGCTAATCCCCGTGGCAGGGTCCGGCATTGGCGCTGGCGGCCCCATCGCATCTGGCGAAGGCAGAACCTGCGGCATCATCTGCATCAGTCGTTCGTTAGCGACGCGATGCACATCTTCCGGCGTCATCGGATTAGCGCCGTTGCGATCGGCTCCCCACAGCAGCAGCAGATAACGCAAACGCTGTAAACCCGCAGTCGGACGCGCCTGAATCACGGTGTAAGCACGTTGGGTGTCCAGCTTGACGGACGAAACCACGCCCACCGGATACCCTTCCGGGAAACGGCCGCCCAGACCCGACGTTACCAGCACATCGCCAACGCGAATGTCGGTGTTTGCCGGTAAATGCTCAAGCTGTAAATCGTCTGTACAGCCGTTACCGGCGGCAATGACGCGGATATCGTTACGCAGCACCTGAATCGGCAACGCATGTGTCGCATCGCAAATAAGCAGAACGCGGCTGGTCAGTTTCGCCACCGCAACGACCTGGCCCACTACGCCTTTGTCGCTGATGACCGGTTGCCCCTCATAGACCCCGTTCACGCTTCCTTTGTCGATCACCACCTGATCGCTGTAAGGATCGTTAACCGTGGAGATGACCTGAGTCACCATTTTTTGTTCGTCCTGACGCAGCGGCGAACCCAGCAGCTCGCGCAAACGCGCGTTCTCCTGTTTGTATTGCCCCAGCATCAGCAATTCGCTGTTTTTCAGCAACAGTTCCTGGCGCAGCGCCCGGTTTTCAAGTTCGAGTTGGTCACGCGAAGCCAGCGTTTGCGACACGCCGTCGAGTAATTCACGGGGACCATTGGAAATAAAGTAGAAAGGGCTGACGGCGGTATCCATGTACGTGCGGATTTGGCTGAACGTCCCCAGACGGCTGTCGGCTATAATCACGCCGAGCGCCACCAGCACCGCCAGAATAAGGCGAATCTGTAGCGACGGGCCACGGCTAAAAATTGGCTTCATAAGTTTGCGTATTCTCGTATCAGAGTCGGCAGGGTAATCAAACCATCACCCTGCCGGTATCCGATTACTCTTCGCTGAACAGGTCGCCGCCGTGCATATCGATCATTTCCAGCGCCTTGCCGCCGCCGCGCGCCACGCAGGTCAGCGGATCTTCAGCAACAACGACAGGAATGCCGGTTTCTTCCATTAACAGACGATCAAGGTTACGCAGCAGCGCGCCGCCGCCCGTGAGCACCATGCCACGCTCGGAGATATCAGACGCCAGTTCCGGCGGGCACTGTTCCAGCGCAACCATCACCGCGCTCACAATACCGGTCAGCGGCTCCTGCAACGCTTCCAGAATCTCGTTGGAGTTCAGGGTAAAGCCGCGTGGAACGCCTTCCGCCAGGTTACGCCCGCGAACTTCGATTTCACGCACTTCGTCGCCCGGATACGCAGAACCGATTTCGTGTTTGATACGCTCTGCGGTCGCTTCGCCGATCAGAGAACCGTAGTTACGGCGCACGTAATTGATGATCGCTTCGTCGAAGCGGTCACCGCCAATACGCACAGAAGAAGAGTAAACCACGCCGTTCAGAGAGATAACGGCCACTTCCGTCGTACCGCCACCGATATCGACAACCATTGAACCGGTTGCTTCAGACACCGGCAGACCGGCGCCGATTGCCGCAGCCATCGGTTCTTCGATCAGGAACACTTCACGAGCGCCAGCGCCCTGTGCGGATTCACGAATCGCACGACGCTCTACCTGGGTCGCTCCTACCGGTACACACACCAGCACACGAGGGCTTGGACGCATAAAGCTGTTGCTGTGCACTTGTTTGATGAAGTGCTGGAGCATTTTTTCAGTCACGAAGAAGTCAGCGATAACGCCGTCTTTCATCGGGCGAATAGCAGCGATATTGCCCGGCGTACGACCCAGCATCTGCTTCGCATCATGACCTACTGCGGCCACGCTTTTCGGTGAACCGGCACGATCCTGGCGAATGGCCACAACGGAAGGCTCATTCAATACGATGCCTTGTCCTTTTACGTAAATGAGGGTATTCGCAGTACCCAGGTCAATGGACAGGTCATTGGAAAACATGCCACGAAATTTTTTCAACATACTAAGGGATAATCCTGAAAGCTGGGGCGGAAAACAAAATCCGCTTACTTTACCAACCACACGCAGCAGCGACAAGGCGCAAAAATCATCTGCTACGGTGAAAATTAGCGCAGTACGTTTCCTTTGTTACAAATCTCTGTCTGGGTCCATCAGAACTGAATACATCAGCAGCAATCCTGGCCTTCATTTGCAACCTGTAAAAGGTCGTTTACCTGCATATTTGCTGCAACAATCTGGCGAGCAGACAAGCACACCCCCATGAGGCACAGCGCGCGTTATTCTACGTGAAAACAAATTAAACGGCAGGTTAAACCGAGTATCTTTGCGAATATTTTTTCACGTTGGTGTCAAGTGGTTGGGAGGAGGCAAAAAAATCCCCCTGTCCGCCCGCCACTCCGCGCCCCGTCAGCGTATGCCACTCGCTACGCGAACGGACGCCTGTCGCGTAAACCTGCGTATGCGTTCCCGTGCAGGCTTCCACCAGGCTCTGTACCAGCAACTGGTTTTCCGTTCGTTTCTCAATGTTTCTTACCAGACTCGGATGAAGTTTCAGTAATTCCACATTAAGTTCTTTAATCCAGCTGGTACTCACCAGCGTCAAACCCGCCTGTGTCACCGCGATCCGAACGCCAAGCGCATTCATTAAACGAATAACAGGCTGTAACCGACTGATGTGTTGACAAACATCTGCCTCGGCAAGTTCAAAAATAATACGTTTTCGCTGCGATTTTTCGCACTGCATCAACGTATCACGCAGCCAGCGCTGAAACCGTGGGCGGATCAACGATTCTACCGTTACCTGCATCGCCAGATTTTCCTCCGGCCAGTATTTCAGCAGCGGGATCAAACGGCTAATTTGCAAGCGGTCATACTCTTCCGATAAACCGAACTGCAATACCATCGGCATGTATTCCGCCGAAATCACCGCTTCGGCGCCGTCAAAGATACGGCACATCAGCTCCCGGTGGTGTACGCGCCCTTCACGCATTACCGCCGGTTTCTGATAAATCCGCGGCCCGCCCCGGCTGAGCATCTGCTCAATAAGAGTGCGCCAGCGTACATTGCCACGGCCTTTTTCCGGCAGCGAATCGTCATACACCGCCCAACTGTTCCCTCCCTGCAACACGGCATTTCGGGTCGCGGCTTCGGCATGTTCCATCACCTGCTCCGTCGACTGACCGCTACGCCATGCACAAATGCCGATATGTACCATATCGTCACGATCGAGCTTTTTATTAACCGGTAATGCATCTACCGCTTTTAATAACTGCCCGGCGATGCTCTCCGCTTCTTTCAATGTGCGGTGCGGCAACAGGACGGCAAAGTCGCTGCGGTGGTAGCGCGCCAGCAGCGAACCCGGGTAGCGCATAATAAATGTCGACAGCAGATTAATCAGCGCAAACAGCTGTTCTTCCGCGAGATCGCGCCCCCAGCTGTCGTGAAGCAGGTTAAAGTCAGGCAGGCGGATCATCATCACCACGCCATGCGATCCCACTTTTTCCTGATCTTCCAGCAGCGTCGCCAGTTGGTTATCAAAAAACAGGCGATTGCCCAGCCCGGTTTTGACATCCTGCGCCGCATAAGAACGGATAAGCGTATCCAGACGGCTGCGCTGTTCGCTGGCAAACTGAATTTCAGACAGCAGCATATCCAACGCGCTGCTGGTACGCGCGGGCCATTCATAGACCGACCCTCGCGCATTCGGCCCGCGTTCGCCGTTCAGAATACGCGTTGCACGAATTTCCAGCAGCTCCTGCCCGGACAGCTGGCGCTGTAGCCAGCGTACCGATAAGAACAGGATGAGAACGATAAAGCCGATCGCCAGCGTGAGCGGCGCGGTGGTCACGAGCGAGTGAAAATAGTTGCCCATCGGGTCCTGAAACACCACATGCAGCGAGGTGCCGGGATGTTTTACCAGCGGAATCGTCAGCTCACGATACAGGTTGTTGCTTCCCGCCGGCCGATAGCTGCTGTTGCGCGAATGGCTATACACCTGGCGGCCATCCTGCAACAAATCGACGCGCACGATATCGACCGATACCATCAGTTCATTAATCTGCGGCGTCAGCGTGACAAAATCAGAGGAGACAAGATGCGTGTCAATAGCGGTGGCGACCGCCTGAATGCGGCTGGTGAATTTATTCTCGATGGCATTGTAAAAACTCAGCGAGCAGCCGATGAGCGTAACGAAGATCGTTAACCCGGTAAGCAGCGTGACAAAGGCTGAGAATTTCGTCGTTAATCGCATCCGTGTGTTAACTCCGACAGTTATAAACGACATGAAAGAGCAACTCTGAACGCGAAGTCCGTTAAATTGCACAGCTAAGCGGGCATACTACCAAATCAGGTCTATCTGGCAATTTATTGCGTTGAATCGGCATCACGTTTTGATTAGCGAGTATAGTCTTCATAAATATTTTTCCAATCCACTATGCAAATTGAGGACAGGTTATGCAGGCTTTGATCTTAGAACAGCAGGACGGTAAAACCCTTGCTTCCGTTCAGACCCTTGAAGAAAGTCGGCTACCGGAAGGGGATGTAACGGTAGATGTCCACTGGTCCAGCCTGAACTATAAAGATGCTCTGGCCATCACCGGGAAGGGGAAAATCATCCGTAACTTTCCGATGATTCCTGGCATCGATTTCGCCGGAACCGTACGCGCCAGTGAAGATCCCCGCTTCCATGCCGGTCAGGAGGTTTTACTGACCGGCTGGGGCGTGGGCGAAAACCACTGGGGCGGTCTGGCTGAGCGCGCCCGCGTAAAAGGCGACTGGCTGGTTGCTCTCCCGAAAGGTCTTGATAGCCGAAATGCGATGATTATCGGCACCGCCGGTTTTACCGCCATGCTGTGCGTGATGGCGCTGGAAGACGCGGGCATTCGTCCTGAAGATGGCGAGATTGTCGTGACCGGCGCCAGCGGCGGCGTGGGCAGCACTGCCGTTGCGTTGCTGCATAAGCTGGGCTACCAGGTTGTGGCTGTGTCAGGACGCGAAAGCACCCACGACTACCTGCGTAGCCTGGGCGCCAACCGCATTCTGGGGCGCGATGAGTTTGCCGAATCCCGCCCGCTGGAAAAACAACTCTGGGCCGGGGCCATCGACACCGTTGGCGATAAAGTGCTGGCGAAAGTGCTGGCGCAGATGAACTACGGCGGCTGCGTTGCAGCCTGTGGTCTGGCGGGCGGCTTCGCGCTCCCTACCACGGTCATGCCGTTTATTCTGCGTAATGTCCGCTTGCAGGGCGTGGATTCCGTGATGACCCCGCCTGCCCGCCGCGTAGAAGCCTGGAAACGCCTGGTCAACGACCTGCCAGCCTCTTTCTATGCGCAGGCTGCAACAGAAATCACGCTGGCAGACGCGCCGAAATTCGCCGATGCCATCATCAATAACCAGGCGCAGGGCCGTACGCTGGTGAAGATTGCCTAATCTTCAAATTTTCGTGACATATTCGCGTTAACGTTTCGCCTCCGTCATGCTTAAAAAAACGCATGACGGAGGATGCTATGAAAATGAAAAAACTGACGGAAGCCGACGTAACCGCGGAGTCCGTTTTTATGTTGCAGCGCCGCCAGGTACTGAAAGCTTTAGGTATCAGCGCGGCCGCCCTTTCTCTGCCCGCTACCGCCCAGGCCGACCTGCTGAGCTGGTTTAAAGGCAACGATCGTCCCCCTGCGCCTGCCGGTAAGCCGCTTGATTTCAGCAAACCCGCCGCCTGGCAAAACGACCTCCCGTTAACGCCGGAAAACAAAGTCACCGGCTATAATAATTTCTATGAATTCGGCCTCGATAAAGCAGACCCGGCCGCCAACGCGGGTAGCCTGAAAACCGATCCCTGGACGTTGAAAATTAGCGGCGAAGTGGCGAAACCCTTAACGCTCGATCACGATGCGCTCACGACGCGTTTCCCGCTGGAAGAGCGAATCTATCGTATGCGCTGCGTTGAGGCATGGTCGATGGTGGTTCCCTGGATTGGCTTCCCCTTACATAAACTGCTCGCACTGGTCGAACCCACCAGCAATGCCAACTATGTGGCGTTCGAAACGATCTACGCGCCCGATGATATGCCGGGACAAAAAGACCGCTTTATCGGCGGCGGGCTAAAATACCCTTACGTCGAAGGATTGCGTCTGGACGAGGCAATGCACCCGCTCACGCTGCTGACTGTCGGCGTCTATGGTAAAGCGCTGCCGCCGCAAAACGGCGCCCCCATCCGTCTGACGGTGCCGTGGAAATACGGGTTCAAGGGGATTAAGTCGATCGTCAGTATTAAACTGACCCGCGAACGCCCGCCGACCACCTGGAATCTGGCCGCGCCAAACGAATACGGATTTTACGCCAACGTGAATCCGCACGTTGATCATCCGCGCTGGTCACAGGCGACCGAGCGTTTTATTGGCGCAGGCGGCATTCTGGATGTACAAAGACAGCCGACGCTGCTGTTTAACGGCTATGCCAGTGAAGTGGCGTCTTTATATCGCGGTCTGGATCTGCGGGAGAATTTCTAAGTGCGTCTGACACAAAAACAGATCGTCTGGCTAAAAGTACTGCTGCATCTTGCCGGATTATTACCGTTTCTCTGGCTCGTCTGGGCGGTGAATCAGGGAGGGCTCAGCGCCGATCCGGTCAAAGATATTCAACACTTCACCGGTAGGACAGCGCTGAAATTCTTGCTCGCCACCTTGCTGGTTTCACCGCTGGCGCGCTACGCTAAACAGCCATTATTGATCCGCACCCGCCGCTTGTTAGGGTTATGGTGCTTCGCCTGGGCCACGCTGCATTTAACCAGCTATGCGCTACTTGAACTGGGCATAAATAATCTGGCGCTGCTGGGCCAGGAGTTAATCACTCGTCCTTATTTAACGTTGGGCATTATCAGTTGGTTCATTTTATTCGCCCTTACGTTGACCTCCACGCAGGCGGCGCAACGAAAACTGGGGAAACGCTGGCAACGTTTGCATAACTTCGTTTATCTTGTCGCGATTCTGGCTCCCATTCATTATCTGTGGTCGGTAAAAATTTTATCGCCGCAGCCAGTCATTTATGCCCTGCTGGCGCTGGTGCTTTTAGCCTGGCGCTACAAGACATTTCGCCAGTGGTGGCGGTCGTTTGCGGGCAAAATGCTGTAACGCCTCCGTTATGTGCGGTTTGTTGCAAAACCAGGACTCGCCTTGGGTCTTTGCGTGTTAGCAGTTGATAATCTTCCCTGATAAGACCAGTATTTAGCTGCCAAATGCTACGAAATCGTTATAATGTGCGACCTTGGTTTCCCGGACAGGGTTTTTAAGCCGCTGAAAGGGTGACAATCGCGCATCAAAGGTATATTTTGTTTTTTACCGGAGAATCGCAGGAGATAGCTGCACGATGGCCGACAAATTACACATTTTGCTTTTAAACGGTCCGAACCTTAATATGCTCGGCACCCGTGAACCTGATAAGTACGGCACCCTGACATTAACGGAAATTGTTAACCGTTTGAATGCAGAGGCCGACGCGCTGAATGTGACGCTGGATCATTTGCAGTCTAACGCGGAGTACGCACTCATCGACCGTATTCATCAGGCTAAAGACACTGTGGACTATATCCTGATTAATCCGGCCGCGTTTACGCACACCAGTGTTGCGATTCGCGATGCGCTGCTCGCGGTGAGCATCCCGTTTATCGAGATTCACCTGAGCAACGTACATGCGCGGGAACCGTTTCGCCAGCATTCGTATCTTTCCGATATTGCGGCTGGCGTCATTTGCGGATTCGGCGCTGACGGTTACTCATACGCTTTACAGACGGCGGTAAAACGCCTGTCACAATCACACTAAACAAAGAGTACGGAACCCACTCATGGATATTCGTAAGATTAAAAAACTGATCGAGCTGGTTGAAGAATCAGGCATCTCCGAACTGGAAATTTCTGAAGGCGAAGAGTCTGTGCGCATCAGCCGCACCGCGCCAAATGCAGGTTTTCCGGTGATGCAACAAGCTTATGCTGCGCCAATGCAGCAGCCAGCTCTGTCTAACGCTGTCGCTCCGGCGGCTGTTCCAGCAATGGAAGCGCCTGCTGCATCAGCGGAAATCAGTGGTCACATCGTACGTTCCCCAATGGTTGGTACTTTCTACCGCACCCCGAGCCCGGATGCGAAAGCATTCGTCGAAGTCGGTCAGAAAGTTAACGCGGGCGATACCCTGTGCATCGTTGAAGCCATGAAAATGATGAACCAGATCGAAGCCGATAAATCCGGCGTGGTGAAAGCAATTCTGGTCGAAAGTGGTCAGCCGGTAGAATTTGACGAGCCGCTGGTCGTCATCGAATAACGAGGCGAACATGCTGGATAAAATTGTCATCGCCAACCGTGGCGAGATTGCACTGCGTATTCTTCGTGCCTGTAAAGAACTGGGTATCAAGACCGTGGCTGTGCACTCAAGCGCGGATCGCGATTTAAAACACGTATTGCTGGCGGATGAGACGGTCTGTATTGGCCCGGCTCCGTCCGTAAAAAGCTATCTGAACATCCCGGCTATCATCAGCGCCGCTGAAATCACCGGCGCGGTGGCAATCCATCCGGGTTACGGCTTCTTGTCTGAGAACGCCAACTTCGCTGAGCAGGTTGAACGCTCCGGCTTTATCTTCATTGGCCCGAAGGCCGACACCATCCGCCTGATGGGCGATAAAGTGTCTGCAATCAGCGCAATGAAGCAGGCTGGCGTTCCATGCGTACCGGGTTCTGACGGCCCGTTGGGCGACGATATGGATAAAAACCGCGCCATTGCAAAACGCATCGGCTACCCGGTTATTATCAAAGCGTCCGGCGGCGGCGGCGGTCGCGGCATGCGCGTTGTGCGCGGCGATGCCGAACTGGCGCAATCCATTTCCATGACCAAAGCGGAAGCGAAAGCAGCCTTCAGCAATGACATGGTGTACATGGAAAAATACCTGGAAAACCCACGCCACATCGAAATTCAGGTGTTGGCTGACGGTCAGGGTAACGCTATCTATCTGGCAGAACGTGACTGCTCCATGCAGCGTCGTCACCAGAAAGTGGTCGAAGAAGCGCCAGCGCCGGGCATTACCCCGGAACTGCGTCGTTACATCGGCGAGCGCTGCTCCAAAGCGTGTGTCGATATCGGCTATCGCGGAGCAGGTACGTTTGAGTTCCTGTTCGAAAACGGCGAGTTCTATTTCATCGAAATGAACACCCGTATTCAGGTAGAACACCCGGTTACTGAAATGATCACCGGCGTTGACCTGATCAAAGAACAGCTGCGTATCGCTGCGGGCCAGCCGCTGTCCATCAAGCAGGAAGAAGTTGTGGTGAAAGGCCATGCGGTAGAATGCCGTATCAACGCCGAAGACCCGAACACCTTCCTGCCAAGCCCGGGTAAAATCACGCGTTTCCACGCGCCGGGCGGCTTTGGCGTACGCTGGGAGTCCCATATCTACGCGGGTTACACCGTACCGCCGTACTATGACTCCATGATCGGCAAGCTGATCTGCTACGGTGAAAACCGTGACGTGGCGATTGCCCGTATGAAAAACGCATTGCAGGAACTGATCATTGATGGCATCAAAACCAACATTGACCTGCAAACCCGCATCATGAACGACGAGCACTTCCAGCACGGTGGCACCAACATCCACTATCTGGAGAAGAAACTCGGTCTTCAGGAAAAATAAGCGTGCGTTAATTGAAAAAGGCCGGTTTTCCGGCCTTTTGTTTTTTTCCCTCCGGTACATCCCATAAGGTACAATCCCCGCTTTCTTCATCCACAAGGGACAAAAAATGGACACGCGTTTTGTTCAGGCCAACAAAGAGGCGCGTTGGGCGCTGTGGCTGACCCTTCTGTATCTGGCTGCGTGGTTGGTGACTGCTTACTTACCAGGCGCGGCACCCGGCATAACGGGCCTTCCGCACTGGTTTGAAATGGCCTGCCTGCTGACGCCGCTTGTTTTCATTTTACTGTGCTGGGCTATGGTGAAATTTATCTATCGCGACATTCCTCTGGAGGACGATGATGCAGCCTGAAGTCATTCTGCCGCTTATCGCCTATCTGCTGGTGGTGTTTGGTCTGTCGGTCTATGCCATGCGAAAAAGGACGACGGGCACCTTCCTGAATGAGTATTTCCTCGGTAGCCGTTCGATGGGCGGAATTGTATTGGCGATGACGCTGACCGCCACCTACATCAGCGCCAGCTCATTTATCGGCGGCCCGGGCGCGGCCTATAAATACGGCCTGGGCTGGGTATTGCTGGCGATGATCCAGTTACCCGCCGTCTGGCTCTCGCTGGGTATTCTGGGTAAGAAATTCGCTATCCTGGCACGGCGCTACAACGCCGTCACCCTTAACGATATGCTGTTTGCCCGCTATCAAAGCCGTCTGCTGGTCTGGCTGGCAAGCCTCAGCCTGCTGGTGGCTTTCGTCGGGGCGATGACCGTACAGTTTATTGGCGGCGCGCGTCTGCTTGAGACCGCAGCGGGCATCCCCTACGAAACAGGGCTGTTAATCTTTGGCGTCAGCATCGCGTTGTATACCGCATTTGGCGGTTTTCGCGCCAGCGTGCTCAACGATACGATGCAGGGCATGGTCATGCTGATTGGCACCATCGTCCTGTTGGTCGGCGTGGTTCATGCGGCAGGCGGCCTCGGACACGCGGTCGAAACCCTGCAAACGATCGACCCGAAACTGGTGACGCCGCAGGGCGCGGATGACATTCTGTCACCGACCTTTATGACCTCATTCTGGGTGCTGGTGTGCTTTGGCGTGATCGGCCTGCCGCATACTGCCGTGCGTTGCATCTCCTATAAAGACAGTAAAGCGGTGCATCGCGGCATTATCATCGGCACGATTGTGGTGGCGATCCTGATGTTCGGTATGCACCTGGCGGGCGCGCTGGGGCGGGCGGTGATCCCTGACCTGACCGTACCGGATCTGGTCATTCCAACGCTGATGGTTAAGGTTCTGCCGCCGATTGCCGCCGGCATCTTTCTCGCCGCGCCGATGGCGGCCATTATGTCGACAATCAATGCCCAGTTGCTGCAAAGTTCCGCTACGATCATTAAAGATCTCTATCTGAATATTCGCCCGGAGCAAATGCATAACGAAACTCGCCTGAAGCGGATGTCAGCCATCATCACGCTGCTGTTAGGCGCGTTGCTGCTGCTCGCGGCCTGGAAACCGCCGGAAATGATTATCTGGCTTAACCTGCTGGCTTTCGGCGGCCTGGAAGCGGTGTTCTTATGGCCGCTGGTGCTGGGCCTGTACTGGGAGCGTGCAAACGCGACAGGCGCGCTAAGCGCCATGATCATTGGCGGCGTGTTGTATGCCGTGCTCGCCACCTTTAACGTTCAGTACCTGGGCTTTCACCCCATCGTGCCCTCGCTACTGCTCAGTTTATTGGCTTTTCTGGCCGGAAACCGTTTTGGTTCATCTGCCCAGCAAGCCACCTTATTGACTACTGATAAATAAAGAGTTTTGCCATGCCGTGGATCCAACTGAAACTGAATACGACCGGTACGAACGCCGAAGAACTTAGCGATGCGCTGGTGGAAACCGGCGCGGTCTCTGTGACCTTCCAGGACACGCACGACACGCCGGTATTTGAACCGTTGCCAGGTGAAACGCGTCTGTGGGGCGATACCGACGTTATCGGCCTGTTCGATGCCGAAACCGACATGAAAGAGGTGGTGGCAATCCTTGAGCATCATCCGCTGCTGGGCGCGGGTTTCGCGCATAAGATTGAGCAACTGGAAGATAAAGACTGGGAACGCGAATGGATGGACAACTTTCACCCGATGCGCTTTGGCGAGCGTCTGTGGATTTGCCCGAGCTGGCGCGATGTACCGGATGAGAACGCCGTCAACGTCATGCTGGACCCGGGTCTGGCCTTCGGTACCGGCACGCATCCCACCACGTCCCTCTGCCTGCAATGGCTCGACGGGCTTGATCTGAACGGTAAGACGGTGATCGACTTTGGCTGCGGTTCCGGCATCCTGGCGATTGCCGCATTAAAACTGGGCGCTGCGAAAGCTATCGGGATCGATATCGATCCGCAGGCGATCCAGGCCAGCCGTGATAACGCAGAGCGCAACGGCGTATCTGAGCGTCTGGAGCTCTATCTCCCCAAAGACCAGCCAGAAGCCATGAAAGCCGATGTGGTGGTCGCTAACATCCTGGCTGGCCCATTACGTGAACTGGCCCCGTTAATCAGCGTACTGCCCGTTGAGAGCGGTTTACTGGGGCTTTCCGGCATCCTGGCCAGCCAGGCGGAAAGCGTATGCGAAGCCTATACCGAACTCTTTACGCTCGACCCGGTGGTAGAGAAAGAAGAGTGGTGCCGCATTACCGGTCGTAAAAAATAATCAGTCCTTTCCGGCGTGGTCATCTGGCCACGCCTTTTTCACACGATTCGCTTTCCTCTCCTGCTCGTCATCGATACAATATTCTTTATAATTGATTGATTTACATAATGTTATGTTGTTTTCAATTCATCGGGTAAATGCATGAAGTTAATTTCTTTGACCACTGCCTTTCTGGCAATCTGTATGATGCCCGTTTCCGTTTCGGCAACTGACTGGAGCTATGAAGGCGACACCTCTCCCGCGCACTGGGGTGAAATCAATAAAGCATACAAACTGTGCCAGACCGGGATGAGCCAGTCCCCTGTTGATATTCTCACCACGAATGAAATCCAGCTCCCGCCGCTTAACGTACAGTACATCGATCGCGCCGACATGCTCCTGAACGTTAACCACACTCTTCAGGTAACAATGAACCCCTATTCTTCTGCTTCCGCTCAGATTGACGATCAGCCTTATGCTTTAGCAGAATTTCATTTTCATGCCCCAAGTGAAAATACCATCAATGGTAAACACTATGCGATGGAGCTGCACCTGACGCACAAAAACCAGGAAGGTGAGATTGCCGTCGTTGCCGTCATGTTTGATATCGGTGAGCCAAATGAGGCAATTGAACGTTTATGGCAATCCATCCCGGCAACCCCGGGCGACAGCATACCGCTGCTTTCCCCCGTCGATATCAATTTGCTGTTGCCGGAAGACAGAACCTACTGGCGCTTTAGCGGCTCATTAACGACGCCTCCCTGTAGCGAAGGCGTAACCTGGATTGTCCTGAAACAGCCTATGACGCTTTCTGCCGGTCAACTGGAAAAATTTCGCCATACAATACACCCTGCCAACAATCGCCCTGTCCAGCCTTTGAATGGCCGCGTCATTAACGAATGGTCGATACCGACGCTTCGCGATCCTGTCCTGAAATGAGGCGGCGATCACACTATGAAACGATAATCTGCTGGTTAAATCAGCAGATTATGTTGTCCAGCCGTCAGCCATAGAAGAAAAAATGAGAAGTTACGCAAAATTGTAAGCGTATAAAAATTCGGCCTCATTTTATAACGCAATGATTTATAAAGTTAATTAATTCTCATCGTTCATCTTAACTGCGATTCTTTGATCCACCTCAGAGGATTGGTCAAAGTTTGGCCTTTCATCTCGTGCAAAAAATGCGTAATATACGCCGCCTTGCAGTCACAGTATGGTCATTTCTTAACTCATGCGCATCGGACAATACCAGCTTAGAAATCGCCTGATCGCAGCGCCCATGGCTGGCATTACTGACAGACCTTTTCGGACGCTGTGCTATGAGATGGGAGCAGGATTGACGGTATCCGAGATGATGTCTTCTAACCCGCAGGTTTGGGAAAGCGACAAATCTCGTTTACGGATGGTGCACGTTGATGAGCCAGGCGTTCGCACGGTGCAAATCGCCGGTAGCGACCCTGTTGAGATGGCCGATGCCGCACGTATTAACGTGGAAAGCGGCGCCCAGATTATTGATATCAATATGGGGTGTCCGGCTAAAAAAGTGAATCGCAAGCTCGCAGGTTCAGCCCTCTTGCAGTACCCGGATTTAGTGAAGTCGATACTAACCGAGGTCGTGAGTGCAGTGGACGTTCCTGTCACCCTGAAGATTCGCACCGGCTGGGCCCCGGAACACCGTAACTGCGTAGAGATTGCCCAACTGGCTGAAGACTGTGGCATTCAGGCTCTGACCATTCATGGACGCACCCGCGCCTGTTTGTTCAATGGAGATGCTGAATACGACAGTATTCGGGCAGTTAAGCAGAAAGTTTCCATTCCGATTATCGCGAATGGCGACATTACTGACCCGCATAAAGCCAGAGCTGTGCTCAACTATACGGGGGCGGATGCCCTGATGATAGGCCGCGCAGCTCAGGGAAGACCCTGGATCTTTCGGGAAATCCAGCATTATCTGGACACTGGGGAGTTGCTACCCCCCCTGCCTTTGGCAGAGGTTAAGCGCTTGCTTTGCGCGCATGTTCGGGAACTGCATGACTTTTATGGCCAGGCAAAAGGGTACCGAATTGCACGTAAACACGTCTCCTGGTATCTCCAGGAGCACGCTCCAAATGACCAGTTTCGGCGCACATTCAACGCCATTGAGGATGCCAGCGAACAGCTGGAGGCGTTGAAGGCATACTTCGAAAATTTTGCGTAATGAAATAAAGAGCTGACAGAACTATGTTCGAACAACGCGTAAATTCTGACGTACTGACCGTTTCTACCGTTAACTCTCAGGATCAGGTGACTCAAAAGCCCCTGCGTGACTCGGTTAAACAGGCACTGAAGAACTATTTTGCTCAACTGAACGGTCAGGATGTTAATGACCTCTATGAGCTGGTACTGGCTGAAGTAGAACAGCCCCTGTTGGACATGGTGATGCAATACACCCGTGGTAACCAGACCCGTGCTGCCCTGATGATGGGCATCAACCGTGGTACGCTGCGTAAAAAATTGAAAAAATACGGCATGAACTAATTTCGATTAGCTAATTGCTTGTTTAAAAAGGCGCTACTCGGCATGGGGAAGCGCCTTTTTTATTCGCGTCAGACAGGAGTTTGTTCATGAATGTCGGATTTGAGCCGCAATATTTTGGCGATGAATCGAAGAAGATCATTCACGGTGATGCGCTTTCAGAATTGAAAAAACTGCCCCCGGAAAGTGCCGATTTAATTTTTGCCGACCCGCCCTACAACATCGGAAAAAATTTTGATGGTCTGGTGGAGTCCTGGGACGAAGAGACCTTTTTGGCCTGGCTGTTTGAATGCATTGATGAGTGCCATCGGGTGCTGAAAAAACACGGCACGATGTACATCATGAACAGCACGGAGAACATGCCCTATCTCGACCTCAAATGCAGGAAACTGTTCGATATCAAAAGCCGCATCATATGGTCGTACGACAGCTCAGGCGTGCAGGCCAAAAAGTATTTTGGCTCAATGTATGAACCCATCCTGATGATGGTAAAAGATGCGAAGAACTATACGTTTAATCGTGATGACATCCTGGTTGAAACCAAAACCGGCGCAAAAAGAGCGTTGATCGATTACCGCAAAAATCCGCCCCAGCCCTACAACACGCAAAAAGTCCCCGGAAACGTCTGGGATTTTCCCCGCGTCCGCTACTTAATGGATGAGTATGAGAACCATCCCACGCAAAAACCCAGAGCGCTGTTGAGCCGGATCATCCTGGCCTCCTCAAACCCGGGCGACACGGTGTTAGATCCCTTCGCCGGAAGCTTCACAACAGGCGCCGTAGCCGTGGAAACCGGGCGAAAATTTGTCGGCATCGAAATCAACGATGAATACGTAAAAATGGGCATCAGAAGGCTGAACGTCACCTCTCACTATGCGGAAAACGAACTGGCAAAGGTGAAAAAGCGCAAGACAACAAACCTGTCCAAAAAGAGCCGAATGACCGAAATGACGGATGCGTCTCAGGTGAAGTAAAAGCATTGTAAGTCTGCTTTTCTGCCACGTTGTTTCGTGTATATTCCTTGCACGCTTGGGCATGAATACACAGGATTTGGCAATGATTCGTAAGTATTGGTGGCTGGTTGTTTTCGCAGTCTCCGTTTTCCTTTTTGACGCATTACTCATGCAGTGGATCGAACTGATGACAACGGAATATGATAAATGCCGCAACATGAATTCGGTTAACCCGCTCAAACTCGTCAACTGCGCCGACCTTGAGTAGTACGCCAGCCAGTTCTATGCAAATTATGCCGACGCACAGTTGGGGATAACCGTTACGCTTCCCCGACCGGGTTGTTATTCTGCGTTAATACCATCACATTGCCATTCGGAACTAACATTTTTAATACGTTATCCACTAATTGCGGCGCCTGCTTATAGAGATCATAACTGGAAGGATTCATTAACCAGTTCTTTACGATCCCGCTAAAACTGCCATGAAGCACAATTAAATTGACCTCGACATCAAGACCGGTCGCAATCAGTCCTTTATTCATACATTGCTGTAATGCTTCACGCATTATCTGATAACTGAAGCCTATTTTTTCCCGAATATCCTGCTCTGATATCATATCATTATGAAATTCACATTTATGATATAAAATCTGCATTAATGCCTGTTGTCGGGGCACCTCAGCAATATATTGCAAAGCGGCAATCAGTTTTTCACGCAAATTCTGTAGCGGATTATCGCCCCCACACGTTGTTAACCTGTCCTGAATGAGATCGCGTAGCGGCGGTTGCTGACCCCATACCTCATTAAACAACTGCGTCTTGTTCTCAAAATGCCAATAGATAGCGCCCCGCGTAACATTCGCGGCGTCTGCAATGTCGTTTAGCGTGGTGCTGCCGACCCCGTGCAAGGCGAACTGTACGATCGCTGTTTCAATCAAGTGTTGTCGGGTTCTGAGGGCATCCGCTTTTGTTTTCCTGGCCATAATGAAGTGTGTCTGAAACCGAAGGATGACAGTAAATACTGTTCAGGGATAACGCGCAAATGTATCACTTCATTTTTATTTAAACGAGATCCCTCGTGTATTATTACGCACAATACATCCAAATAAATAATAAATACAAATGAATCAAATAAAACTATTCACCAAAAGAATGTATATTTCTATTTGTGTTAATGAAAGACAGGGTTTTACTTTTCCACCGCATTATGAAACGACAGGATATTAATCTTTTTTTGCTTTTACGTGCCGTGCATGACGACCGGAAATAAGTATTGCTTACATCACGAGCTGATAATTTGTAGGATAGCCAACTGCTATTTTATTTGTGCGCGTTAACGCCTTACCGTTATCCGGTAAATAACGAGCTTCGGTTTTCTAAGGAACAGTAATGACGAAACATGCCAGGTTTGCACTCCTGCCCTCATTCATCATAATCTCCGCTGCGTTACTCGCCGGTTGTAACGATCAGGGAGATACGCAAGCTCACCCTGCTGAGCCGCAAGTCACCGTCCACGTAGTCGAATCTGCCCCCTTAGCGGTGACGACCGAACTACCGGGGCGCACGACGCCATTTCGTATTGCGGAAGTCCGGCCTCAGGTCAGCGGCATTGTACTGAAAAGGAATTTCACCGAAGGTAGCGATATCGAAGCAGGCCAGTCGCTTTATCAGATTGACCCGGCGACTTATCAGGCTGATTACGACAGCGCCAAAGGCGAGCTGGCAAAAAGCGAAGCTGCCGCCGCCATTGCACACTTAACGGTTAAACGCTACGTTCCGCTGGTTGGCACAAAATACATTAGCCAACAAGAGTACGACCAGGCCATCGCCGATGCTCGTCAGGCCGATGCCGCCGTTATCGCCGCAAAAGCCGCAGTAGAAAGCGCGCGCATCAACCTTGCCTACACCAAAGTGACTTCGCCGATCAGCGGCCGCATTGGTAAATCCAGTGTCACCGAAGGCGCGCTGGTGACCAATGGTCAGGCAACCGAACTGGCGACCGTGCAACAGCTTGATCCTATTTACGTTGATGTGACGCAGTCCAGCAGCGATTTTATGCGTCTCAGGCAGTCCGTCGAGCAGGGTAGCCTGCACAAAGACAACACCCGCAGCAACGTCGAGTTGGTAATGGAAAATGGTCAGGCGTACCCGCTGAAAGGCACGCTGCAATTTTCCGACGTTACGGTAGATGAAAGTACCGGTTCTATCACCCTTCGGGCTGTTTTCCCCAATCCTCAGCACACCCTGCTTCCCGGTATGTTTGTCCGCGCGCGAATTGATGAAGGCATTCAGCCCAATGCCATTCTCGTTCCACAGCAGGGCGTAACGCGTACGCCGCGTGGCGATGCGATAGTGATGCTCGTCAATGATAAAGATCAGGTTGAAGCGCGCGACGTTATCGCTACTCAGGCGATCGGCGATAAATGGTTAATCAGCAAAGGGTTGCAACCGGGCGACAAAGTTATCGTCAGCGGCTTGCAGAAAGCCCGCCCGGGCGAACAGGTTAAAGCCACCACCGATGCCCCTGCGGCGAATGCAGCGCAATAAGGTAACCGGACATGGCAAACTTTTTTATTAATCGCCCGATTTTTGCCTGGGTTCTGGCCATCATTCTCATGATGGCTGGCGCCCTGGCGATCATGCAGCTGCCCGTTGCGCAGTACCCGACCATCGCGCCGCCCGCCGTTGCGATTTCCGCAACCTATCCGGGAGCGGACGCGCAAACGGTGCAGGATACCGTAACGCAGGTTATCGAACAGAATATGAACGGTATCGATAACCTGATGTATATGTCGTCCACCAGCGACTCGTCCGGTAGCGTAACCATTACGTTGACGTTCCAGTCCGGCACCGACCCGGATATCGCACAGGTTCAGGTACAAAATAAACTGCAACTGGCCATGCCTTTGTTGCCGCAAGAAGTACAGCAGCAAGGTATCAGCGTCGAGAAATCAAGCAGTAGCTTCCTTCTGGTGGCCGGTTTTGTTTCCGACAATAAGAACCTGACGCAGGATGATATTTCCGATTATGTGGCATCTAACGTTAAAGATACCATCAGCCGGACATCCGGCGTCGGCGACGTCCAACTGTTTGGCGCACAGTACGCGATGCGTATCTGGCTCGACAGCAATGCGTTAAACAAATACCAACTGACGCCGTTAGATGTTATTAACCAGCTGAAAACGCAGAACAACCAGATTGCCGCAGGCCAACTGGGCGGGACGCCTTCCATCCCGGGACAGCAGCTTAACGCTTCTATCATCGCGCAAACACGCCTGAAAACGCCTGAAGAGTTTGGCCGCATCACGCTGAAAGTGAATCAGGATGGTTCGATGGTCCATCTTAAAGATGTGGCCCGCATCGAACTTGGCGGCGAAAACTACAACATGGTGACGAAGATTAATGGCCAGGCGGCGACAGGCCTGGGTATTAAGCTGGCAACCGGCGCGAACGCGCTGGATACGGCAGCGGCCATTAAAGCGAAGCTTGCGGAACTACAGCCGTTCTTCCCGCAAGGGTTGAAAGTGGTCTACCCGTATGACACTACGCCGTTTGTGAAAATATCGATTCATGAAGTGGTGAAAACGCTGTTTGAAGCGATCATCCTCGTTTTCCTGGTCATGTATCTTTTCCTGCAAAACATACGTGCGACGTTGATACCGACCATTGCGGTACCGGTTGTACTGCTGGGTACATTCGCCATCCTGGCGGCGTTCGGTTTCTCTATTAATACGTTAACAATGTTCGGGATGGTGCTCGCCATCGGCTTGCTGGTCGATGACGCTATCGTCGTCGTGGAAAACGTCGAACGCGTGATGGTGGAAGAAAAGCTACCGCCCAAAGAAGCGACCCAGAAATCAATGTCGCAGATTCAGGGCGCGCTGGTGGGGATCGCGATGGTGCTTTCCGCCGTATTTGTGCCGATGGCCTTCTTTGGCGGCTCAACCGGCGCGATTTACCGCCAGTTCTCGCTGACTATCGTTTCTGCAATGGCGCTTTCTGTACTGGTTGCGCTCATCCTGACGCCTGCGCTTTGCGCCACGCTGCTTAAGCCTGCGTCTGCCGATCACCATGAAAAGAAAGGTGGCTTCTTCGGGTGGTTTAACACGCTGTTTGAGAAAAGCGTCGGGCATTACAGTAACAGCGTCAGCGGTATTTTGCGCAAGACCGGGCGTTATTTGCTGCTGTATGTCCTTATCGTCGGCGGCATGGCCATTTTGTTCCTGCGCTTACCCACCTCCTTCCTGCCAGAAGAAGATCAGGGCGTATTCATGACGATGGTGCAGTTACCGGCTGGCGCGACGCAGACGCGTACGCAGCAGGTGCTGGATCAGATTCAGAACTACTATCTGAACCAGGAAAAAGCCAACGTTGAATCCGTCTTTACCGTGAATGGTTTTAGCTTTAGCGGACAGGGGCAGAACTCCGGTATTGTCTTTATTAGCCTGAAGCCCTGGGAAGAACGCCCCGGCGAAGAAAATGGCGTAGAAGCGATCGTTGCCCGCGCAACCAGGGCATTCAGCCAGATAAAGGATGGTCTTGTCTTCCCGTTCAACCTGCCCGCGATTATTGAGCTGGGTACGGCAACGGGGTTTGACTTTGAACTGATCGATCAGGCGAACCTGGGTCACACGGAACTCACCAAAGCCCGGAACCAGTTGCTGGGTATGATAAAAGAGCATCCCGACCTGCTGGTTCGTGTACGCCCTAACGGACTGGAAGATACGCCACAGTTCAAGCTGGATGTCGATCAGGAAAAAGCACAGGCCCTGGGAGTCAGCCTGTCAGACATCAACCAGACGATTTCCACCGCGCTTGGCGGTACGTACGTGAATGATTTCATCGATCATGGACGAGTGAAGAAAGTCTATGTCCAGGCGGATGCGCCGTTCCGCATGTTGCCCGGTGACATCAACAATCTGTATGTCCGTAGCGCAAACGGTGAAATGGTTCCGTTCTCCACCTTCAGTTCGGCACGGTGGATTTACGGCTCACCACGTCTGGAACGCTACAACGGTATGCCTTCAATGGAGCTGTTGGGTGAAGCGGCGCCCGGCAGAAGTACCGGGGAAGCGATGGCATTAATGGAAAGCCTGGCGGCAAAATTACCGAACGGTATTGGTCATGACTGGACTGGCATGTCGTATCAGGAGCGCCTCTCCGGCAACCAGGCTCCAGCGTTGTATGCAATCTCACTGATTGTGGTCTTCCTTTGCCTGGCTGCATTGTATGAAAGCTGGTCCATTCCGTTCTCCGTTATGCTCGTCGTACCGCTCGGCGTGGTCGGCGCATTGCTGGCCGCCTCGCTTCGCGGACTGAATAACGACGTTTACTTCCAGGTTGGCCTGCTCACAACCATTGGTCTTTCTGCTAAAAACGCCATCCTGATTGTAGAGTTTGCCAAAGATCTGATGGAGAAAGAGGGACGAGGGTTGATTGAGGCAACGCTTGAAGCGTCGCGTATGCGTTTACGCCCAATCCTGATGACATCTCTGGCGTTCATCCTCGGCGTTATGCCGCTGGTTATCAGTCATGGCGCAGGCAGTGGCGCGCAAAATGCGGTGGGAACGGGGGTTATGGGAGGAATGCTGACGGCGACATTGCTGGCAATCTTCTTCGTTCCGGTCTTCTTTGTGGTCGTGAGACGTCGTTTTAACCGGCATCATGATTAACCACTAAAATTACGGCGCCCTCGGGCGCCTTTTTCCAAAATAATTATCCATTTATGTATTAAAAAGATAGTCATTTATTTTCCCTGCTATTTACCAGACATGCACCGCTTAGCCATCCTTTTCTCCATTATTTTTACAATCCACATGAATTGAAATTATTCCATATGCGGGTGCCTTTTTAAGGCGTGATAAAATAGCGCCGGGTTCGCAGCTAGCGGAGCATTCGACTTTGCTGGATGTAGCGAAACGTTTATTTTTGAGGTAACACCATGAAAAGATTAATTCCTGTTGCATTGCTCACAACCTTGCTGGCGGGGTGTGCGCATGACTCTCCTTGCGTTCCGGTTTATGACGACCAGGGTCGTCTGGTTCATACCAATACCTGTATGAAGGGCACCACGCAAGATAACTGGGAAACAGCGGGGGCGATTGCCGGTGGCGCAGCCGCTGTCGCAGGCCTGACGCTGGGGATTGTTGCCCTGACGAAATAGGTTTTATTAAAAGCGCGGCAACCCGCGCTTTTAATATAAGACAAAGCTCTGGACAATCGATTTATTATTAATCATCAATTATAGATTTCTCTCACATATCTACTCTATAAGATTGGCGCTTTTCATTATTCTGTCTTAGTGAAACTGCATTTATCATACTTATCCTGCCGATATTAACGGGCGAAATCGTTATTCCGCACAGCGCCCGTAAATTTAAATATTTTGCTCCAAAATGTGGCTTACGTTTCATTTTCGCACCATTTCAGGGCGCTGCATTTATTTTTTCCTGTCTACACTCTGCATATTGCGTCGAGCATTCGTTCGCAAAACCTGGCACTACCTTTGCTTAAAAGAGTATGGCCAAAGCCACAGACAGGTAAAGACGTTCCAGAACGTCTCTCTATAACGATAATTTCTCCACACAGGATGCATTATGAAAAAGATGATGATAGCCAGCCTGGCTGCGGTCGGCGTGCTGCTTGCTGTTGCAAATCAGGCGCATGCTGGCGCAACACTGGATGCCGTAAAGAAAAAAGGATTCGTACAATGTGGGATCAGTGACGGCCTGCCTGGTTTTTCTTATGCAGATGCAAGCGGTAAATTCACGGGTATTGACGTCGATGTTTGTCGTGGCGTTGCCGCAGCCGTCTTTGGCGATGATACAAAAGTAAAATATACCCCACTCACTGCAAAGGAACGCTTCACCGCCTTGCAATCCGGCGAAGTCGATCTGTTATCCCGTAATACAACCTGGACCTCTTCACGCGACGCAGGTATGGGCATGTCATTCACTGGCGTGACGTATTACGACGGGATTGGTTTCCTGACGCATAACAAAGCGGGGTTAAAAAGCGCTAAAGAGCTGGACGGCGCCACCGTCTGTATACAGGCAGGCACGGATACCGAACTGAACGTGGCCGATTACTTTAAAGCCAACAAAATGAAATACACCCCGGTCACTTTTGATCGCTCTGATGAGTCAGCCAAAGCGCTGGAATCGGGCCGCTGTGACACGCTGGCTTCTGACCAGTCTCAGTTATATGCCCTGCGAATCAAGCTGAGCGACCCTGCCGAATGGATCGTCTTGCCTGAAGTCATCTCAAAAGAGCCTCTGGGCCCCGTTGTGCGCCGTGGTGATGATGAGTGGTTCTCTGTCGTCCGCTGGACGCTGTTCGCTATGCTGAATGCTGAAGAAATGGGGATTAACTCGCAGAACGTAGATGAGAAAGCGGCGAATCCGGCAACACCGGACATGGCGCATTTGTTGGGCAAAGAAGGAGATTACGGTAAGGATCTGAAACTGGATAACAAATGGGCCTACAACATCATTAAACAGGTTGGTAACTACGCGGAGATCTTTGAACGTAACGTGGGATCGGAAAGCCCGCTGAAGATCAAACGAGGCCAGAACAATCTCTGGAATAACGGCGGCATTCAGTACGCACCACCCGTACGCTAAGCCGTTGTGATGTAACGGGCGCCGCACCTGTGGCGCTCAGCCCAGAGTTATGGTTACCGAGGTTTTCTTATGTCCCATCGCCGCTCAACCGTAAAAGGAATACTCTCCTTTTCTAACCCTGCGGTCCGCGCCTGGTTATTTCAAATACTCGCCGTTATTGCGGTTGTCAGTGTTGCGGTCTATTTAATTCATAATACGATTAACAATCTGAGCAGCCGGGGGATTACCTCAGGATTCGCGTTTCTCGATCGCAGCGCCGGGTTTGGTATTGTTCAGCACCTGATCGACTACGAGCAAGGGGATACATACGGCCGCGTCTTTCTGGTCGGCTTGCTCAATACCCTGTTGGTCTCCGCACTGTGTATTGTTTTTGCGTCATTTTTAGGTTTTTTCCTCGGCCTTGCACGCCTGTCGGATAACTGGTTATTGCGTAAGTTATCGACCATTTACATCGAAACCTTTCGCAATATTCCGCCATTGCTGCAAATCTTCTTCTGGTACTTTGCCGTCCTGCGTAATTTACCCGGGCCACGGCAGGCGGTCAGCGCGCTGGATTTGGTTTTTCTGAGTAATCGGGGACTCTATATTCCGGCACCACAGCTGGGTGAAGGCGTTATCGCTTTTTGTGTGGCAATCCTTCTGGCGATCGTCATCTCCACCGGGCTCTTTCGCTTCAATAAAACGCACCAGATTAAGACGGGGCAATTGCGCCGAACATGGCCTACAGCGTTGGCGCTCATCGTGCTATTGCCGGCTGTCGCTCAGTGGCTATTTGGCGCGGCGCTACACTGGGATGTGCCTGAGTTACGCGGGTTTAACTTCCGGGGAGGAATGGCATTAATTCCAGAACTGGCTGCGTTGACGCTGGCGCTTTCGGTATACACCTCGGCATTTATTGCTGAGATCATCCGTTCCGGTATCCAGGCGGTTCCCCACGGCCAGCATGAAGCCGCGCGTTCACTGGGCCTCCCTAATCCGGTAACGCTGCGTCAGGTCATCATTCCCCAGGCACTGCGCGTGATCATTCCTCCATTGACCAGCCAGTATCTGAATATCGTGAAGAACTCATCGCTTGCCGCCGCTATCGGCTACCCGGATATGGTTTCCCTGTTTGCCGGAACGGTACTGAACCAGACGGGTCAGGCCATTGAAACCATCGCCATCACCATGTCGGTATATCTGATCATCAGCCTCAGTATTTCCCTGCTGATGAATATTTATAACCGCCGTATCGCCCTGATTGAGCGCTAAGGAACCATGATGACAAAAGCTCTTCTGTCTCATCCCATGCGCCCGGCCAATAACGGCGCAGGTCGCATAATTTTGTGGGTACGTAAAAATCTCTTTTCCAGTTGGTCCAATAGCCTGCTAACCCTTTTTTGTCTGTGGCTCATGTGGATACTCATTCCCCCCTTGCTGAACTGGGCGTTTCTACAGGCTAACTGGGTGGGTTCGACGCGTGCTGATTGCACGAAAGCGGGTGCCTGCTGGGTATTTATCCACGAACGTTTTGGTCAGTTTATGTATGGGCTTTATCCACATGACCAACGCTGGCGCATCAACCTGGCATTACTCGTTGGTCTGGCCTCCATTGTGCCGATGTTCTGGAAAGCAATGCCCCGTCGCGGGCGCTACATCGCCGCATGGGCGGTTATCTATCCTATTGTTGTCTGGTGGCTGATGTATGGCGGTTTCTTCGGGCTGGAGCGGGTAGAAACGCGGCAATGGGGAGGATTAACGCTCACGTTGATCATCGCTTCCGTCGGTATTGCGGGTGCCCTTCCTCTGGGAATTTTGCTGGCGCTGGGCCGTCGCTCTCATATGCCGATCGTTCGGATGCTCTCCGTTATCTTTATCGAGTTCTGGCGAGGCGTACCGTTAATCACCGTGCTGTTTATGTCTTCGGTCATGCTGCCGCTGTTTATGTCGGAAGGAACCAGTATCGACAAACTTATCCGGGCGCTGGTCGGGGTGATCCTTTTTCAGTCTGCCTACGTCGCAGAGGTCGTACGCGGAGGGTTACAGGCATTACCGAAAGGGCAGTATGAGGCCGCGGAATCTCTGGCGCTCGGGTACTGGAAAACCCAGGGACTGGTCATTCTCCCCCAGGCGTTGAAGCTGGTAATCCCGGGTCTGGTGAACACCATTATCGCCCTGTTTAAAGATACCAGCCTGGTGATCATTATCGGTTTATTTGACCTTTTCAGTAGCGTTCAGCAAGCAACTGTTGACCCTGCATGGCTGGGGATGTCGACCGAAGGGTATGTTTTTGCCGCACTGATTTACTGGATTTTCTGCTTCAGCATGTCGCGTTACAGCCAGCATCTGGAGAAACGTTTTAACACCGGGCGTACGCCGCACTGAGGATTTTATGAGCCAATTATTAATTCAACCTGCCGACGCGATGATCACGCTGGAAAACGTCAATAAATGGTACGGTCAGTTTCATGTTCTGAAAGACATTAATCTGAACGTGAAACAGGGGGAGCGTATCGTGCTGTGTGGCCCTTCCGGCTCGGGTAAATCCACGACCATTCGCTGTATTAATCATCTGGAGGAACATCAACAAGGGCGTATTGTGGTAGACGGTATTGAACTCAATGAAGACATTCGCAATATCGAGCGGGTAAGACAGGAAGTCGGTATGGTGTTCCAGCACTTCAACCTCTTCCCACATCTGACGGTACTGCAAAACTGTACTCTGGCGCCGATTTGGGTGCGGAAGATGCCAAAGAAAGAAGCTGAAGCACTGGCGATGCATTACCTGGAACGTGTGCGCATCGCTGAGCACGCCCATAAGTTTCCAGGGCAGATTTCCGGCGGGCAACAGCAGCGCGTGGCCATTGCACGTTCGCTATGCATGAAGCCCAAAATTATGCTGTTTGATGAACCGACTTCCGCGCTGGATCCTGAGATGGTGAAAGAGGTGCTGGATACCATGATTGGTCTGGCACAGTCCGGGATGACAATGCTTTGCGTCACCCACGAAATGGGCTTTGCCCGAACGGTAGCAGACAGGGTGATCTTTATGGATCGCGGTGAAATTGTTGAGCAGGCGCCACCGGAAGAGTTTTTTGCCCATCCTAAATCAGAGCGTACCCGGGCGTTTTTGTCTCAAGTCATTCACTAACTGTCCGGTGGCGCTGCGCTTATCTGGTGGAACGTGAGCCGGATAAGGCACCGCCGCCATCCGGCAGTTCTCAGGGCGCGTAAACGCAAAAAGGCCCGGTCTTTCGACCGGGCCCTTCGCTTGATTTGATGTCTGGCAGTTCCCTACTCTCGCATGGGGAGACCCCACACTACCATCGGCGCTACGGCGTTTCACTTCTGAGTTCGGCATGGGGTCAGGTGGGACCACCGCGCTACGGCCGCCAGACAAATTCTTTTCTAAAGCGCCGAACTTTAACCATATTAAGTGGTGCTGATACCCAGAGTCGAACTGGGGACCTCACCCTTACCAAGGGTGCGCTCTACCAACTGAGCCATATCAGCACGCTAA
This sequence comes from Citrobacter koseri ATCC BAA-895, assembly GCF_000018045.1. Lineage (NCBI taxonomy): Bacteria > Pseudomonadati > Pseudomonadota > Gammaproteobacteria > Enterobacterales > Enterobacteriaceae > Citrobacter > Citrobacter koseri. The sequence continues at coordinate 4,322,103 of NC_009792.1, forward strand.
ATTTGATGCCTGGCAGTTCCCTACTCTCGCATGGGGAGACCCCACACTACCATCGGCGCTACGGCGTTTCACTTCTGAGTTCGGCATGGGGTCAGGTGGGACCACCGCGCTACGGCCGCCAGGCAAATTCTGTTCGTCTAATGCCTCTCGCATTAAACACTAATCTGTATCAGGCTGAAAATCGTCTCTCAAATCGCCAAAACATCTTCGGCGTTGTAAGGTTAAGCCTCACGGTTCATTAGTACCGGTTAGCTCAACGCATCGCTGCGCTTACACACCCGGCCTATCAACGTCGTCGTCTTCAACGTTCCTTCAGGACTCTCAAGGAGTCAGGGAGAACTCATCTCGGGGCAAGTTTCGTGCTTAGATGCTTTCAGCACTTATCTCTTCCGCATTTAGCTACCGGGCAGTGCCATTGGCATGACAACCCGAACACCAGTGATGCGTCCACTCCGGTCCTCTCGTACTAGGAGCAGCCCCCCTCAGTTCTCCAGCGCCCACGGCAGATAGGGACCGAACTGTCTCACGACGTTCTAAACCCAGCTCGCGTACCACTTTAAATGGCGAACAGCCATACCCTTGGGACCTACTTCAGCCCCAGGATGTGATGAGCCGACATCGAGGTGCCAAACACCGCCGTCGATATGAACTCTTGGGCGGTATCAGCCTGTTATCCCCGGAGTACCTTTTATCCGTTGAGCGATGGCCCTTCCATTCAGAACCACCGGATCACTATGACCTGCTTTCGCACCTGCTCGCGCCGTCACGCTCGCAGTCAAGCCAGCTTATGCCATTGCACTAACCTCCTGATGTCCGACCAGGATTAGCTGACCTTCGTGCTCCTCCGTTACTCTTTAGGAGGAGACCGCCCCAGTCAAACTACCCACCAGACACTGTCCGCAACCCGGATTACGGGCCCACGTTAGAACACCAGCCATTAAAGGGTGGTATTTCAAGGGCGGCTCCATGCAGACTGGCGTCCACACTTCAAAGCCTCCCACCTATCCTACACATCAAGGACCAGTGTTCAGTGTCAAGCTATAGTAAAGGTTCACGGGGTCTTTCCGTCTTGCCGCGGGTACACTGCATCTTCACAGCGAGTTCAATTTCACTGAGTCTCGGGTGGAGACAGCCTGGCCATCATTACGCCATTCGTGCAGGTCGGAACTTACCCGACAAGGAATTTCGCTACCTTAGGACCGTTATAGTTACGGCCGCCGTTTACCGGGGCTTCGATCAAGAGCTTCTCCGCGAGGATAACCCCATCAATTAACCTTCCGGCACCGGGCAGGCGTCACACCGTATACGTCCACTTTCGTGTTTGCACAGTGCTGTGTTTTTAATAAACAGTTGCAGCCAGCTGGTATCTTCGACTGATTTCAGCTCCATGGGTAAACCACTTCACCTACATATCAGCGTGCCTTCTCCCGAAGTTACGGCACCATTTTGCCTAGTTCCTTCACCCGAGTTCTCTCAAGCGCCTTGGTATTCTCTACCTGACCACCTGTGTCGGTTTGGGGTACGATTTCGTGTTACCTGATGCTTAGAGGCTTTTCCTGGAAGCAGGGCATTTGTCACTTCAGCACCGTAGTGCCTCGTCATCACGCCTCAGTGTTAAAGTGCACCGGATTTGCCTGGAGCACACACCTACACGCTTAAACCGGGACAACCGTCGCCCGGCCGACATAGCCTTCTCCGTCCCCCCTTCGCAGTAACACCAAGTACAGGAATATTAACCTGTTTCCCATCGACTACGCCTTTCGGCCTCGCCTTAGGGGTCGACTCACCCTGCCCCGATTAACGTTGGACAGGAACCCTTGGTCTTCCGGCGAGCGGGCTTTTCACCCGCTTTATCGTTACTTATGTCAGCATTCGCACTTCTGATACCTCCAGCATGCCTCACAGCACACCTTCAACGGCTTACAGAACGCTCCCCTACCCAACAACACATAGTGTCGCTGCCGCAGCTTCGGTGCATGGTTTAGCCCCGTTACATCTTCCGCGCAGGCCGACTCGACCAGTGAGCTATTACGCTTTCTTTAAATGATGGCTGCTTCTAAGCCAACATCCTGGCTGTCTGGGCCTTCCCACATCGTTTCCCACTTAACCATGACTTTGGGACCTTAGCTGGCGGTCTGGGTTGTTTCCCTCTTCACGACGGACGTTAGCACCCGCCGTGTGTCTCCCGTGATAACATTCTCCGGTATTCGCAGTTTGCATCGGGTTGGTAAGCCGGGATGGCCCCCTAGCCGAAACAGTGCTCTACCCCCGGAGATGAGTTCACGAGGCGCTACCTAAATAGCTTTCGGGGAGAACCAGCTATCTCCCGGTTTGATTGGCCTTTCACCCCCAGCCACAGGTCATCCGCTAATTTTTCAACATTAGTCGGTTCGGTCCTCCAGTTAGTGTTACCCAACCTTCAACCTGCCCATGGCTAGATCACCGGGTTTCGGGTCTATACCCTGCAACTTAACGCCCAGTTAAGACTCGGTTTCCCTTCGGCTCCCCTATTCGGTTAACCTTGCTACAGAATATAAGTCGCTGACCCATTATACAAAAGGTACGCAGTCACCCCATAAAGAGGCTCCCACTGCTTGTACGTACACGGTTTCAGGTTCTTTTTCACTCCCCTCGCCGGGGTTCTTTTCGCCTTTCCCTCACGGTACTGGTTCACTATCGGTCAGTCAGGAGTATTTAGCCTTGGAGGATGGTCCCCCCATATTCAGACAGGATACCACGTGTCCCGCCCTACTCATCGAGCTCACAGCCTGTGCGTTTTCGTGTACGGGACTTTCACCCTGTACCGTGCGACTTTCCAGACGCTTCCACTAACACACAAGCTGATTCAGGCTCTGGGCTCCTCCCCGTTCGCTCGCCGCTACTGGGGGAATCTCGGTTGATTTCTTTTCCTCGGGGTACTTAGATGTTTCAGTTCCCCCGGTTCGCCTCGTTAGCCTATGTATTCAGCTAACGATAGTGTGACGAATCACACTGGGTTTCCCCATTCGGACATCGCCGGGTCAAGGGTTCATATCACCTCGCCGGCGCTTTTCGCAGATTAGCACGTCCTTCATCGCCTCTGACTGCCAGGGCATCCACCGTGTACGCTTGGTCGCTTAACCTCACAACCCGAAGATGTTTCGTGAAACACTTCGTGTTGCGAAAATTTGAGAGACTCATACACACTTTACGTGTGTCGTTTCAATTTTCAGCTTGATCCAGATTTTTAAAGAGCAAATATCTCAAACGTCACCCGAAGATGAGTTTTGAGATATTAAGGCAGGTGACTTTCACTCACGAACCAGCAAGTGGCGTCCCCTAGGGGATTCGAACCCCTGTTACCGCCGTGAAAGGGCGGTGTCCTGGGCCTCTAGACGAAGGGGACACTGAAGTCTCAATCGCAAGACGCCTTGCTTCTTTCTTTTCATCAGACAATCTGTGTGGGCACTGCAAAGGCAGGTTCTTTCAGGTAAGGAGGTGATCCAACCGCAGGTTCCCCTACGGTTACCTTGTTACGACTTCACCCCAGTCATGAATCACAAAGTGGTAAGCGCCCTCCCGAAGGTTAAGCTACCTACTTCTTTTGCAACCCACTCCCATGGTGTGACGGGCGGTGTGTACAAGGCCCGGGAACGTATTCACCGTGGCATTCTGATCCACGATTACTAGCGATTCCGACTTCATGGAGTCGAGTTGCAGACTCCAATCCGGACTACGACATACTTTATGAGGTCCGCTTGCTCTCGCGAGGTCGCTTCTCTTTGTATATGCCATTGTAGCACGTGTGTAGCCCTGGTCGTAAGGGCCATGATGACTTGACGTCATCCCCACCTTCCTCCAGTTTATCACTGGCAGTCTCCTTTGAGTTCCCGGCCTAACCGCTGGCAACAAAGGATAAGGGTTGCGCTCGTTGCGGGACTTAACCCAACATTTCACAACACGAGCTGACGACAGCCATGCAGCACCTGTCTCACGGTTCCCGAAGGCACATTCTCATCTCTGAAAACTTCCGTGGATGTCAAGACCAGGTAAGGTTCTTCGCGTTGCATCGAATTAAACCACATGCTCCACCGCTTGTGCGGGCCCCCGTCAATTCATTTGAGTTTTAACCTTGCGGCCGTACTCCCCAGGCGGTCGACTTAACGCGTTAGCTCCGGAAGCCACGCCTCAAGGGCACAACCTCCAAGTCGACATCGTTTACGGCGTGGACTACCAGGGTATCTAATCCTGTTTGCTCCCCACGCTTTCGCACCTGAGCGTCAGTCTTCGTCCAGGGGGCCGCCTTCGCCACCGGTATTCCTCCAGATCTCTACGCATTTCACCGCTACACCTGGAATTCTACCCCCCTCTACGAGACTCAAGCCTGCCAGTATCAGATGCAGTTCCCAGGTTGAGCCCGGGGATTTCACATCTGACTTAACAGACCGCCTGCGTGCGCTTTACGCCCAGTAATTCCGATTAACGCTTGCACCCTCCGTATTACCGCGGCTGCTGGCACGGAGTTAGCCGGTGCTTCTTCTGCGGGTAACGTCAATTGCTGTGGTTATTAACCACAACACCTTCCTCCCCGCTGAAAGTACTTTACAACCCGAAGGCCTTCTTCATACACGCGGCATGGCTGCATCAGGCTTGCGCCCATTGTGCAATATTCCCCACTGCTGCCTCCCGTAGGAGTCTGGACCGTGTCTCAGTTCCAGTGTGGCTGGTCATCCTCTCAGACCAGCTAGGGATCGTCGCCTTGGTGAGCCGTTACCCCACCAACAAGCTAATCCCATCTGGGCACATCTGATGGCAAGAGGCCCGAAGGTCCCCCTCTTTGGTCTTGCGACGTTATGCGGTATTAGCTACCGTTTCCAGTAGTTATCCCCCTCCATCAGGCAGTTTCCCAGACATTACTCACCCGTCCGCCACTCGTCAGCAAAGCAGCAAGCTGCTTCCTGTTACCGTTCGACTTGCATGTGTTAGGCCTGCCGCCAGCGTTCAATCTGAGCCATGATCAAACTCTTCAATTTAAGTTTGATGCTCGTGAATTAAACTTCGTAATGAATTACGTGTTCACTCAGAGACTTGGTATTCATTTATTGTCCGAAGACATTAAGAATCCATGTCACTTTGAGTGCCCACACAGATTGTCTGATAAATTGTTAAAGAGCAGTTGCGACGCGCTTTAGCGCTCTGTCGCGAGGTGGCGTATATTACGCTTTCCTCTTTCAGAGTCAACCCCATTTTTCAGGATTTTTCTCTTCGTTGTTCCGACCATCTTGTGAAGCGTTTCACTTTGTCGTCTCAACGGAGGCGCATTATAGGGATCCCATTTTTTTGCACAAGCGTTTTTTGGATCTTTTTTGCTGAATGCCTGTTTTTTACCCCTTTCGCTACATTCCTGCGCAATTTGGCTGATTTTTGATACCTGAAACACTTGCGTAGCGCCAATAATCCAACCAAAGTCTTCATTACTGTTCTCTTTCGTTGAGGTGAACATGTCTGACGTATTACGTCCTTATAAGGATCTTTTCCCACAGATCGGGCAACGCGTGATGATCGATTCCAGTAGCGTCGTCATTGGCGATGTTCGTCTGGCTGATGACGTCGGGATCTGGCCGCTGGTCGTCATTCGTGGCGATGTGAACTATGTAGAGATTGGCGCCCGCTCAAATATCCAGGACGGCAGCGTGCTGCATGTGACGCACAAATCCACCACTAACCCGCAAGGTAATCCGCTTATTGTGGGTGAAGATGTCACTGTCGGGCATAAAGTCATGCTCCACGGCTGCACTATCGGCAACCGGGTTCTGGTTGGCATGGGGTCCATTCTGCTGGATGGCGCGGTAATAGAAGATGACGTCATGATCGGCGCTGGCAGCCTGGTGCCGCAAAACAAGCGCCTGGAAAGCGGCTATCTGTATCTGGGGAGTCCGGTGAAGCAGATCCGTCCGCTAAGTGATGAAGAGAAAGCCGGGCTACAGTACTCCGCAAATAACTATGTGAAATGGAAAGATGAATACCTGAGTCAGGACAGCCAGACCCAACCCTGATCGTCTTCCTGCTGGGACTGGATCAACGCTTCCGCTTCTTCTTCCAGATCCCAGCGATGTTCACAAAAGTCTGCCAACCACCGTTCTGGCGTATCGCCGCCAAAGCGATGCGCCAGCGTGGTTCCCTTGATAGCACACATTAACTGCATCCCATTCACCAGTGCGGGAAAGCTAACGGCCTCAAGGTCCGCGTCCCACTCTTCTCTGTCAGGAAACTGAATAGCCTGGTTCATGCCAACAGTTCCTGCTTCAGCGTTGCAATAACAGGTTCCACGTCAGGCAATACGCCATGCCAGAGAAAAACAGCATGCGCGGCTTGCCCCACCAGCATCCCCAAACCATCGGCATACCGCTTTGCCCCTTGCTCCGCACACCAGGCAAGGAACGGCGTATTTCCCTTTTGATAAAACATATCGTAGCAACAGACAGCAGGATGAATGAGCGATGACGGGATCGCGGGAATATCACCGCTAATTCCACTGGATGTCGCATTGATGATCAGATCGAATTCATGGCCTTCCAGCGCATCAAGACGAAGGGCCTGAACACTGCCGGTATGAGCGAATATTTGCGCCAGTTCTTCAGCACGGGAAGCGGTTCGGTTCGCAATAGTAACCGCACAATCCATTGATAGCAGCGGTAACAGTACGCCCCTAGAAGCCCCCCCTGCCCCAATCAGCAGGATGCGTAGCCCCGGACGAATGAAAGACAAACGTTCAAGATCGCTCAACAGGCCGATGCCGTCGGTGTTATCCCCCAGCAAGCGACCATCATCAAGGCGTTTCAGGGTATTCACCGCCCCGGCAAGCGCCGCACGCTCCGTCAGTTCATCTGCGCGTGCAAACGCTTCCTCTTTAAAAGGAACGGTAACGTTCGCCCCTTTCCCTCCTTGCGCAAAAAAGGCATTAAGGGTATTCACGAAATCATCAACCGGCGCCAGAACACGCCCATAGGGATGATCTATCTTCAGTTGCTGCGCAAACTGCTGATGAATAAATGGCGACTTGCTGTGCGCAATCGGGTTACCAAAAACGGCATAGGTTTCCATCGTATTACCCCTGTCGAAACAGCTCGCCCGTCAGGGCATCACGAATTTCAGAAGGATTCAGACGTCCTCCCGTTTCCCCCTCAACAACGGGGAAATCCGCGCCAAACTGCGCCCGTACTTCTTCGACCGTGCGGCAGGGAGGCAACCCTGTCAAATTCGCACTGGTGGAAACTAACGGTTTGCCATAAGCCTGGCACAATGAGACCACCAGCGGGTGATCCGTAACGCGAACCGCCAGCGAATCAAAACGTCCCGTCAACCAGCGCGGCGTTGTCGCCGGTGCAGGAAAAACAAACGTCACCGGGCCAGGCCAGCACGCAAAGATCGCTTCTCGTTGCGTATCTGTCAGCATGCTGTCATCAATATATGGCTTAAGCTGCTCAAAATTTGCCGCAATTAAAATGAGGCCTTTTTCAACCGGACGCTGTTTCAATTCAAGTAAGCGGTTGACCGCCGTTTCACTATCAGGATCGCACCCGACACCGAAAACAGCTTCTGTGGGATACGCGATGACACATTCTTTATGCAGTACCGCTACCGCTGCCGCGATAGCGTCTGTAGGCAGGTTATTATTCACTTTGTTGTTCCGCCGGAACCGGCTTTCCACATTGTTTACTGGCGCAAAAGTGCTTCACACCCTGCGCGGTTTTCTTTTCGATGAGTAGCGGATAGTGACATTCAGGACACTCTCCGGCTATCGGTTTGAAGTTAATGACAAACTGACATTCAGGATAGCGATCGCAGGAATGAAAGGTTTTACCATAACGGGAACGCCGTTGAACCAGATGACCTTTTTGGCACTGAGGGCAGGTAATGGCAGTTTCGTCTGGTTTGTCGATCAGTTCGGTATGGCCACACGCGGGGTAGTCACTGCAACCGATAAACATGCCGAACCGCCCCTGCCGCAATACCAGCTCCGCGCCACATGCCGGGCAAAACTTCCCCTCCAGAACTTTGACGATATGTCCGTCTGCTGACGATTTCAGCGGACGGACATAATCACATTCTGGATAGTGTGAGCAGCCGAGAAAAGGACCGTGTTTCCCGGAGCGAATAACAAGTTCAGCCCCGCACTGTGGGCAGGGCTCATTTTTATGCACCGTAAACAGTGCTGATTTAGCCATAACAACTCATGCTGAATGAAGATCGATTAATGCAGCATACCTTCATTCACTTCAAAGAGTAATTCTTCCATTTGCTGATACGCATTTTCACAACCCGGAATGTTAAATAAAACCATCAGGATCACCCACTTCAGGTCTTCCAGATCGAATTCTGCGGTATCCAGCGCGAGCACGCGTTCAATCACCATTTCTCGCGTTTCGAGGTTTAGCACCTGAATCTGCTCGAGGAATAACAGAAACCCCCGACAGCTGGCATCCAGTCGATTGCACTCCTCTGCCGTGTAAATACGTACGGAGAGCGGATCGGAAGCCAGTTGCATAGGTTCGGCGAGGCCTTCCTGATAATCAGCAAGCTTTTCCAGCCACAGTAGCGCGTTGTAGATGTCTTCACGGTCAAAGCCAGCGTCGGTAAGATCCCGTTCCAGTTTGTCCTGATCCACACGCAATTCAGCTTCGTTATGGATGTAAGTCTCAAACAAATACATTAGTACGTCGAACATGGCTTGCCCTCCTTAATCGGACATAGCCGCCGGGTACAGCTGCGATCCATCCTGCTAACTCCAGTTCGAGTAGCTGAGCCACTACCTCTGGCACAGGTTGGCCGGCACGTTCAGCGACGACGTCAACAGGTGTTACCTCATCTCCTACGTTAGCCAGGAGCATAGGAAATGGCAATGCTGCGACTTCCTGATCTGGTGAATAAAGTGAATTTTCGGCCTCATCTGGCAGCCAATGTAAGCCGTATTGCAAATTTTCCAGAATATCCTCTGGCGCCGTCACAAGAGTGGCGCCCTGTTTGATCAACCAATGCGGCCCTTCACTGCCAGGGCTGCCTATCGGCCCTGGCAAGGCAAAGACATCCCTCCCTTGCTCCAGCGCACAGCGCGCGGTAACCAAAGAGCCGCTTCGTAGTGCCGCTTCAACAACCAGCACGCCTTTGCTCAGGCCGCTAATGATGCGGTTTCGTCGGGGAAAATGGTGCGGTAAAGGGAACGTCGCTAATGGAAACTCCGACACCAGCGCGCCACCGGCGTCTATCAGCCCCTCAGCCAGCCGGGTATGTCGTCGGGGATGGATACTTCCCAGACCGTTGCCCAGCACAGCCACGCTTTTCCCGTTCGCGTTTAAGGCGGCTTTATGCGCAACGCCATCAACTCCTCTCGCCAGCCCGCTGGTAATCGTCACCCCTTTTACGGCAAGACTTTCACAGAACAAGCGCCCCCATCGCTCGCCATACCAGGAAGGTGTCCGGCTTCCTACGACGCCAAGCTGGAAGTTCTGGAGACATTCTGGATCACCCGCAACAAAAAAAGCGCCGGGATAATCTGCAATCGCATTCAACTGTGCCGGATAACGCGCGCTGCCGGCCAGAATCAAATGGTGATGAGGTTGCTCAAGCCAGTGCTGCGCGTCATCCAGCGCTTTTTGCGGGACGGTTAAAAAGCGTTCCGCTTGTCGGGACGTTAACCCTGCGTTCTGAAGCAAAGTCTTATCAATCTGACGCTGTTGTATGAGCAAATTCGCAATGCTCAACATTGCATCGCCATACAATTCACTCACATGCATCAAACGTAACCAAATTTCGGTACAGGTCATCCTTTATCCCCCTGCCACAAGCTGTCCTGGCAATCTTTGCGATTGGTCACTGATGCTGTCAATCGGAGGGGGTTTTGTCTAGAATAGAGGTAATAATCTTTCCAACTCCTGAACACAACTCTGGATAATTATGGCAGTTTTGCAAGTGTTACATATTCCGGACGAGCGTCTTCGCAAAGTCGCAAAACCGGTAGAAGAAGTGAATGCAGAAATTCAGCGTATCGTCGATGATATGTTCGAAACGATGTATGCAGAAGAAGGTATTGGCCTGGCGGCAACGCAGGTCGATATTCATCAACGTATCATCGTGATTGATGTTTCGGAAAACCGCGACGAGCGTCTGGTGTTAATCAACCCGGAACTGCTGGAAAAAAGCGGTGAGACGGGGATTGAAGAAGGCTGTCTGTCTATTCCTGAACAGCGAGCTTTAGTGCCGCGTGCGGAGAAAGTGAAAATTCGCGCACTCGACCGCGACGGTAAATCTTTTGAGCTGGAAGCAGACGGCCTGTTGGCTATCTGTATTCAGCACGAGATGGATCACCTGGTCGGTAAACTGTTTATCGATTATCTGTCGCCGCTGAAGCAACAACGTATTCGTCAGAAAGTTGAGAAACTCGACCGCCTGAACGCCCGAGCTTAAGGACAAGAATCAACGTGTCAGACTCACTACGTATTATTTTTGCGGGTACACCTGACTTTGCAGCGCGTCATCTTGACGCGCTGTTGTCTTCTGGACACAACATCGTTGGCGTGTTTACCCAACCCGACCGCCCGGCTGGACGCGGTAAAAAGCTGATGCCCAGCCCGGTGAAAGTGTTGGCGGAAGAGAAAGGAATAGCGGTTTTTCAGCCCGCCTCCTTGCGCCCACAAGAAAACCAGCATTTAGTCGCAGACTTACACGCTGACGTAATGGTCGTGGTGGCGTATGGCCTGATTCTGCCAAAAGCGGTGCTGGATATGCCGCGACTCGGCTGCATCAACGTTCACGGTTCCCTGCTCCCGCGCTGGCGTGGCGCAGCGCCGATCCAACGTTCACTTTGGGCTGGTGATGCCGAAACGGGCGTAACCATCATGCAAATGGATGTGGGTCTGGATACTGGCGATATGCTCTATAAACTTGCCTGTCCAATCACCGAGAAAGACACCAGCGGCACGCTGTATGACAAGCTGGCGGATCTTGGTCCACAGGGGCTGATTGAAACGCTGAAACAGTTAGAAAACGGTACCGCGAAGCCAGAAGTACAGGACAACGCCCTGGCCACTCACGCTGAGAAACTTAGCAAAGAAGAGGCGCGTATGGACTGGTCTCTCTCTGCTGCACAGCTTGAACGCTGCATCCGCGCCTTTAATCCCTGGCCAATGAGCTGGATGGAAATTGACGGTCAGCCGGTAAAAGTGTGGCAGGCGTCAGTGATAGAGCGCGTAACGCAAGCGGAACCGGGCACCATTCTTGACGCGACTAAACAAGGTATTCAGGTTGCAACCGGCAACGGCATCCTGAACCTGCTCTCCCTTCAACCCGCAGGTAAGAAGGCAATGAGCGCGCAGGATCTTTTAAATTCACGTCGGGAATGGTTTATTCCTGGCAACCGTCTGGCCTGACGGTCACGTCTTACTACGCCCGGTGTTACCGGGCATTTTTATTTTTGCGGTTATGAAAAAACAAAATTTACGCAGTCTGGCGGCACAGGCCGTTGAGCAGGTCGTTGAGCAAGGGCAATCCTTAAGTAATGTCCTGCCACCACTACAGCAAAAAGTCTCCGATAAAGACAAAGCGCTGCTTCAGGAGCTGTGCTTTGGCGTGTTGCGCACCCTTTCGCAGCTGGAGTGGCTGATTAATAAATTAATGTCTCGCCCGATGACCGGTAAGCAACGCACCGTGCATTACCTGATCATGGTAGGGTTTTACCAGCTATTGCACACACGAATTCCACCACATGCAGCCCTCGCGGAAACGGTTGAAGGTGCTGTTGCTATTAAGCGCCCACAGCTTAAAGGGCTGATCAATGGCGTTTTGCGTCAGTTTCAGCGTCAGCAGGAGGCGTTGCTGGCTGAGTTTGCGACCAGCGAGGCGCGTTTTCTGCATCCGTCCTGGCTGCTAAAGCGCCTGCAAAAATCCTATCCCACCCAATGGGAAGCGATTGTCGAAGCCAACAACCAACGTCCTCCAATGTGGTTACGCGTGAACCGTACACATCATTCACGCGACAGCTGGCTCACGTTATTACAGGACGCAGGAATGAATGGTTTTCCCCATTCGGCCTATCCTGACGCCCTACGTCTTGAGTCTCCGGCTCCGGTTCATGCCTTACCCGGTTTTGAAGAGGGTTGGGTAACGGTTCAGGATGCTTCCGCGCAAGGCTGTGTTAGCTTCCTCGCCCCGCAAAACGGCGAGAAAATCCTGGATTTGTGCGCCGCACCGGGGGGTAAAACAACGCATATACTCGAAGCCGCGCCTGAAGCGCAGGTGTTAGCTGTCGATGTCGACGAACAGCGTCTTTCACGCGTTTACGATAACCTTAAACGTCTGGGGATGAAGGCAACCGTCAAACAGGGTGATGGTCGATATCCCGCGCAATGGTGTGGCGAGCAGAAATTTGACCGTATTCTGCTGGATGCGCCTTGTTCAGCCACCGGCGTCATTCGTCGTCACCCGGATATCAAATGGCTACGCCGCGATCGTGATATTGCTGAACTGGCAAAATTACAGTCGGAAATTCTGGATGCCATATGGCCACATTTAAAGTCAGGCGGAACACTGGTCTACGCGACCTGTTCTGTCCTGCCGGAAGAGAATAGCCAACAGATTCTGGCCTTTTTACAGCGCACCCCGGACGCCACCCTGACCGGCACCGGAACCCCCGCTCAACCGGGCGTGCAAAATCTGCCTGGTGCGGAAGAAGGTGACGGCTTCTTTTACGCTAAGCTAATCAAAAAGTGATGAGATAACGGGTCGCGACTGATGAAAATTATCATTCTGGGCGCAGGGCAAGTCGGCGGCACGCTGGCTGAAAACTTGGTCGGAGAGAACAACGACATCACGGTGGTCGATATCAATGGCGAACGCCTGCGTAGTTTACAGGACAAGTTCGATCTCCGCGTCGTGCAAGGGCATGGCTCTCACCCTCGCGTGCTGCGTGAAGCGGGTGCAGACGATGCGGATATGCTGGTCGCCGTGACCAGTTCCGATGAAACGAATATGGTCGCCTGCCAGGTGGCCTATTCACTCTTCAATACGCCAAATCGTATCGCCCGTATCCGTTCGCCAGATTATGTCCGCGATGCGGATAAACTCTTCCACTCTGAAGCTGTCCCCATCGACCATCTTATTGCGCCAGAGCAACTGGTCATCGATAACATTTATCGCCTGATCGAATATCCCGGCGCATTGCAGGTCGTTAATTTCGCCGAAGGTAAAGTCAGTCTTGCGGTAGTGAAAGCCTATTATGGCGGGCCACTGATCGGGAACGCGTTATCCACGATGCGTGAGCATATGCCACATATTGATACCCGCGTCGCCGCGATATTCCGTCATGACCGCCCCATTCGTCCCCAGGGTTCGACTATTGTAGAAGCAGGCGATGAAGTCTTTTTTATTGCCGCATCACAGCATATCCGCGCGGTAATGAGCGAACTGCAACGTCTGGAGAAACCCTATAAGCGTATTATGTTAGTCGGAGGGGGAAATATCGGTGCCGGTCTCGCGCGTCGTCTGGAAAAAGATTACAGCGTCAAACTGATCGAGCGCGATCAACAGCGGGCCTCCGAACTTGCCGAAAAACTGCAAAATACAATCGTCTTTTTTGGCGATGCGTCGGATCAGGAACTGCTGGCTGAAGAGCATATTGATCAGGTTGATCTGTTTATTGCAGTCACCAACGATGATGAAGCCAACATTATGTCGGCAATGCTGGCCAAACGGATGGGTGCGAAGAAAGTAATGGTGCTCATTCAACGTCGCGCCTATGTGGATCTCGTCCAGGGGAGCGTCATTGATATTGCCATTTCGCCACAGCAGGCCACGATTTCCGCGTTACTCAGCCATGTGCGTAAAGCCGATATTGTGGGAGTGTCATCGCTACGTCGTGGTGTAGCAGAAGCAATTGAAGCCGTTGCCCACGGTGATGAAAGTACATCTCGCGTCGTAGGCCGCGCCATTGATGAAATTAAACTTCCACCAGGAACAATAATTGGCGCTGTGGTTCGCGGTAACGATGTAATGATTGCCAATGACAATTTGCGCATTGAACAAGGCGATCATGTGATTATGTTCCTGACGGATAAAAAGTTTATTACCGACGTCGAACGCTTATTCCAGCCAAGTCCTTTCTTCCTGTAATTATTTGGGCGCTAATGCAGCGCCCTCTTTAATTCCCCTGTTTTATCAGGGCTTAATAAATGCTCCTTTAAACAATCCATAAATGGAAAATGCCTTAACATTTGTTAAACTTATAAACGTCAGTTGCATAGGGAGAATAAAATGAGCTTTATTAAAGAGTTTCGCGAATTCGCGATGCGCGGGAATGTTGTTGATTTGGCAGTGGGTGTGATTATTGGTGCGGCATTCGGGAAGATCGTTTCTTCTCTGGTTGCTGATATCATTATGCCGCCTCTGGGTTTGTTAATTGGCGGGATCGATTTTAAACAGTTTGCCTTTACGCTACGCGAAGCGCAGGGAGATATCCCGGCAGTCGTGATGCATTACGGTGTGTTTATTCAGAACGTCTTTGATTTTGTTATTGTGGCGTTTGCTATCTTCATGGCTATCAAACTGATCAACAAACTGAATCGTAAGAAAGAAGAACCGACGGAAGCGCCAGCGCCGACAACGGAAGAAGTATTGCTTTCTGAGATCCGCGATCTTCTGAAAGAACAAAACAACCGTTCTTAACAAGCCTTAATAAGCAGAAAGCCAGTGGTAAAAAAGTGATTCACTTTCTTGCCACTGGCCTCCCAGTTACCCCGATTGCCATGTTTGCCTTTACGCAGATAACTTCCTTTCCCTTTCTTATTTTTTTCAACACGTTGTCTGAAAAGCGGATCGTGCAGTAATGCCTCAATGGCGTTGTCTTTTATCTGCCCTTTCGTATGCTGATAACGACTCATAATAACTCCAGTTTGTATGGTTTAACGGCGCGAGTGTAGGCTCATCAGGTCAATAAATCAACACTCCTGCTTTACTCCGCTGGCACCTTGTTCCAGTGCTTCCAGAATTGAACAATAGACGCTGCTGTGTGCCGTTCCACAGCAGGCATCGTTCAGCCTCTGCAATGAACGCTGCATACTCTGTAATTCCGCAATTCGTGATTCGACCTCTTTCAGCCTTTCCTGCACGATTCCTTTCGACTCCTGGCAGGTATGGTGTTCAGGATCGACACGGATCGACAACAGTTCTCGGATCGACTCAAGCGTAAAGCCCAACTGCCGGGCATAGCGGATAAACTTAAGGCGCTGAAGATCGTTTTCCGTGTAGAGTCGGAAACCACCTTCCGTACGCACTTCATGCTCCATCATCTGCTGCTTTTCATAGTAGCGGATGGTATCAGGCGTCACTTCTGCCAGCTTTGCCAGTTCACCAATACGATACATATAAGCTCCGTTAGTCATCATTAATCTTATGCAGCAATTTATCTGCATATTCACCGCGTAAAAACCCGGTACTCAGCCCCGCCTGTCGTAGTTTTAGTTCAAGGAGCGATAAACGACGGCTCACTTCCTGATACCGTGGATCGTCCTGACGAATACCTTTAAGTAGATCCAGTAGCTGAATGGCTTCTTTACGCTGTTCAAGCTCCGGGGGAAGGCAACCGGCATTTTTGAGTAAACGGTAGCCAGTCCGTAATTCAGGCGGCACATGTGAGTCATCATCCAGGGCCAGCGGCTCACCGCTGCCGGGCAGATTATCAAACTCACCTTTAGTCTGTGCATCGATAATATGGTGCTCTGCCCACTGGTCCAGTAACCACATACAACAACTCCAGGGGATGAACAAAAAGAGTACAGATATTGTAGATAAGTGGGGATACGGCGGATATAAAAAAACCCGCCGGAGCGGGTTTTTTTACGTTACTACAGATTACTCTGCAGCAGCTTCTGCTTTCGACTCAGAACGATCAACCAGCTCGATGTATGCCATCGGCGCGTTGTCGCCTGCACGGAAGCCACACTTCAGAATGCGAGTGTAACCACCGGCGCGGCTCGCGAAACGCGGGCCCAGTTCGTTAAACAGTTTTGCCACGATCTCGTTATCACGAGTACGGGCGAATGCCAGACGACGATTAGCTACGCTATCAGTCTTGGCAAGAGTAATCAGCGGCTCAACTACGCGACGCAGCTCTTTCGCTTTAGGCAGGGTCGTCTTGATGATCTCATGACGAACCAGTGAACCTGCCATGTTGCGGAACATAGCCTGGCGATGGCTGCTGTTGCGGTTCAGTTGACGACCACTCTTACGATGGCGCATGACCTTATCCTTCTCAGTAAAACCTTAACCTGTGATCCGGTTACTCGTCAGCGATGCTTGCCGGTGGCCAGTTTTCCAGGCGCATGCCCAGAGACAGTCCACGGGAAGCCAGCACGTCTTTAATCTCAGTAAGAGATTTTTTACCTAGGTTAGGCGTCTTAAGAAGCTCAACCTCGGTACGCTGTACCAGATCACCGATATAGTGGATAGCTTCTGCTTTAAGGCAGTTAGCAGAGCGGACAGTCAATTCCAGATCGTCAACAGGGCGCAGCAGGATCGGATCGAATTCTGGTTTCTCTTCTTTCACTTCCGGCTGACGTACATCACGTAAGTCAACGAAAGCTTCCAGTTGTTCAGCCAGAATGGTTGCCGCACGACGAATCGCCTCTTCAGGATCGATTGTGCCGTTGGTTTCCATTTCGATGACCAGCTTGTCCAGGTCGGTACGCTGTTCTACACGCGCTGCTTCAACATTGTAGGCAATACGCTCTACAGGGCTGTAGCATGCGTCGACCAGCAGACGGCCGATTGGGCGCTCATCTTCTTCCGAATGAATTCGGGTAGAAGCCGGCACATAACCACGACCGCGCTGAACTTTGATACGCATGCTAATAGACGCGTTCTCATCGGTCAGGTGGCAGATCACGTGCTGCGGCTTGACGATTTCGACATCCCCGTCATGGGTAATGTCGGCTGCAGTCACAGGGCCAATGCCAGATTTATTCAAGGTAAGAATAACTTCATCTTTACCCTGAACTCTCACCGCCAGCCCTTTCAGGTTGAGCAGGATTTCCAGGATGTCTTCCTGAACGCCTTCTTTGGTGCTGTACTCATGTAGTACACCATCAATCTCAACCTCGGTCACCGCGCAACCCGGCATCGATGAGAGCAGAATACGGCGCAGTGCGTTACCCAGAGTATGGCCAAAGCCACGCTCTAAAGGCTCAAGGGTCACCTTGGCGTGCGTCGAACTCACTTGCTCGATATCTACCAGGCGCGGTTTTAGAAACTCTGTCACAGAACCCTGCATTGTGTCCTCTCTTTGGTACTAAGCTTTACTTGGAGTAAAGCTCGACGATCAGGTGTTCGTTAATGTCCGCAGACAGATCAGAACGCTCAGGCTTACGCTTAAACGTACCTTCCATCTTGCCAGCATCAACTTCCAGCCAGGTTGGCTTTTCACGCTGCTCAGCCAGCTCCAGAGCGGCTTTCACGCGAGACTGCTTCTTCGCTTTCTCACGAATGCTAACAACGTCATTCGGACTAACCTGATAAGAAGCGATGTTAACAACACGACCGTTTACCATAATTGCTTTATGGCTAACCAGCTGGCGTGCTTCTGCACGAGTGGCGCCGAAGCCCATACGGTATACAACGTTGTCCAGACGACCTTCCAGCAGAGCCAACAGGTTTTCACCGGTGTTGCCTTTCAGACGCGCTGCTTCTTTGTAGTAGTTACGGAACTGACGCTCCAGCACACCATAGATACGGCGAACTTTTTGCTTTTCACGCAACTGCACACCATAGTCAGACAGACGCGGTTTACGCGCACCGTGCTGGCCAGGAGCTTGTTCAATTTTACACTTGGTATCGATCGCGCGAACGCCAGACTTAAGGAATAAGTCGGTGCCCTCACGACGGCTCAGCTTGAGCTTAGGACCCAAATATCTTGCCATTTTCTTTCTCCAACAAACCTGGAAAACGAAGCGTTATACGCGACGTTTTTTCGGCGGACGACAACCGTTATGAGGGATCGGAGTCACATCAGTAATATTAGTGATGCGGAAACCAGCGGCGTTCAGTGCACGAATGGTAGATTCGCGACCTGGACCCGGACCTTTAACCATAACTTCCAGATTCTTGATACCGTATTCTTTTACGGCGTCAGCGCAACGCTCTGCTGCAACCTGAGCTGCAAACGGAGTGGATTTGCGAGAACCACGGAAACCGGAACCACCGGCTGTTGCCCAACCCAGCGCGTTACCCTGACGATCAGTGATAGTCACGATGGTGTTGTTGAAAGAAGCATGGATATGAGCCACGCCGTCAGAGACTTGTTTTCTTACACGTTTACGTGCACGAATTGGTGCCTTTGCCATTATTCAATCACCCCGATTATTTCTTGATCGGTTTGCGCGGACCCTTACGGGTACGTGCGTTGGTCTTGGTACGCTGACCGCGAACCGGGAGACCACGACGATGACGCAAACCGCGATAGCAACCAAGATCCATCAGGCGCTTGATGCTCATGCTGATTTCACGGCGCAG
The DNA here is from genome assembly GCF_000018045.1 of Citrobacter koseri ATCC BAA-895. Lineage (NCBI taxonomy): Bacteria > Pseudomonadati > Pseudomonadota > Gammaproteobacteria > Enterobacterales > Enterobacteriaceae > Citrobacter > Citrobacter koseri. Next base: position 4,340,637 of record NC_009792.1, read on the forward strand.
ATCACCTTCAACGACAAATTTGGCAACTTCGTCACGCAGCGTGTCGATTTGTTCTTCAGACAGCTCACTGATCTTAACATTTTCAGCGATACCCGCTGCAGCCAGAATGGCTTTAGAACGGGTCTTACCGACGCCGTAGATCGAAGTTAACGCGATCACAGCATGTTTCTGATCAGGAATGTTAATGCCTGCTATACGGGCCACTATGCACTCCTACTATTTAATATGTACGCACCATGCTGAAAAGCCCGTTTTCAGGATACTCAAATGGAAACGTACAGACATACAAAAGATTGGCTGGCTAATCTAGCCAGCTCAACCCAACTTTGCAAGAAAAATATGCGAATAAATCAGCCTTGGCGCTGTTTATGCTTCGGCTCGGCACTGCAAATCACGCGGATGACGCCATCACGCTTAACGATTTTGCAGTTACGGCATAATTTCTTGACGGAAGCACGAACTTTCATTTTTACTCTCCGTAACTTCTCGGGCGACCAATTAACGGCCGTAGCCTTTCAGGTTCGCCTTCTTCAATGCAGACTCATACTGACTGGACATCATCAGAGTTTGCACTTGAGCCATAAAGTCCATAATCACGACGACAACGATAAGCAGTGAGGTCCCACCAAAGTAGAACGGTACTTTCATTGCATCACGCATGAACTCCGGGATCAGGCAGATAAAGGTAATGTAAAGCGCACCAACCAAAGTCAGGCGGGTCATTACTTTATCGATATACTTCGCCGTTTGCTCTCCCGGACGAATTCCTGGTACAAATGCACCGGACTTCTTCAGGTTATCTGCTGTTTCACGCGGGTTGAAAACCAACGCCGTGTAGAAGAAACAGAAGAAGATGATTGCAGACGCATAGAGTAACACATAAAGCGGTTGCCCAGGCTGCAAATACAGCGAAATTGTTGTCAGCCAGTTCCAACCAGTACCGCCCCCGAACCATGACGCGATGGTTGCCGGGAACAGAATAATACTGGAAGCGAAAATTGCCGGGATTACCCCCGCCATATTCACTTTCAGCGGTAAATGTGTGCTCTGTGCAGCATAGACACGACGACCCTGCTGACGTTTTGCGTAGTTTACCACAATGCGGCGTTGACCACGCTCAACAAATACAACAAAGAACGTCACTGCAAATACTAATACTGCAACCAACAGCAACACGAGGAAGTGCAGGTCGCCTTGACGCGCTTGCTCGATAGTATGGGCAATGGCTGGCGGGAGTCCCGCGACAATACCGGCGAAGATAATGATTGAGATACCGTTGCCGATACCACGTTCAGTAATCTGTTCGCCCAACCACATCAGGAACATGGTTCCTGTAACCAGACTTACAACAGCGGTGAAATAGAATGCAAAGCCCGGATTCATTACCAGGCCTTGCATACCAGGCATATTCGGCAGACCGGTAGCAATACCGATCGACTGGAATATCGCCAGCACCAGAGTACCGTAGCGGGTGTACTGGCTGATCTTACGACGACCAGACTCCCCTTCTTTCTTAATTTCTGCCAGCGTTGGGTGAACCACCGTCAGCAGCTGGATAATAATCGACGCCGAAATATACGGCATGATACCCAGAGCAAAGATAGAAGCACGGCTGAGTGCACCACCAGAGAACATGTTAAACATTTCAATGATGGTGCCTCGCTGTTGCTCAAGCAGTTTGGCAAGTACAGCGGCATCAATACCAGGGATCGGAATAAAAGAGCCAATACGGAACACAATCAGCGCGCCGATAACAAACAGCAGTCTGCGTTTCAGCTCGCCTAAGCCACCTTTGGCGCTTTGAAAATCTAATCCCGGTTGTTTAGCCATCTGCTACTTATTCCTCGATTTTACCGCCAGCAGCTTCGATAGCAGCACGAGCGCCTTTAGTAACACGCAGGCCACGAACAGTTACCGGAGTAGTGACTTCACCAGCCAGGATCACTTTCGCGAACTCGATCTGGATACCGATAATGTTAGCCGCTTTCAGCGTGTTCAGGTCTACTACGCCGCCTTCTACTTTAGCCAGGTCAGACAGACGAACTTCGGCTGTAATCGCTGCTTTGCGAGAAGTGAAGCCGAATTTCGGCAGACGACGGTACAGAGGCATCTGACCACCCTCGAAACCGCGACGTACGCCACCGCCAGAACGAGACTTCTGACCTTTGTGACCACGACCACCGGTTTTACCGAGGCCAGAACCGATACCACGACCCAGGCGTTTACCCGCCTTTTTGGAGCCTTCGGCCGGAGACAGAGTATTTAAACGCATCTCTTACTCCTCAACTTTAACCATGAAGGAAACCGCGTTGACCATACCACGAACAGCAGGAGTATCCTCGCGCTCTACGGTGTGACCAATACGACGCAGACCCAGGCCAAGCAGCGTTGCCTTGTGTTTCGGCAGACGACCGATTGCACTGCGGGTTTGAGTAATTTTAATAGTCTTTGCCATGGTTTATTTCCCCAGAATTTCTTCAACGGATTTACCACGCTTGGCAGCGACCATTTCTGGAGAATTCATATTTTCCAGGCCATCAATAGTTGCACGAACCACGTTGATCGGGTTGGTGGAACCATATGCTTTAGCCAGAACGTTATGAACCCCAGCAACTTCCAAAACGGCGCGCATTGCACCACCGGCGATGATACCGGTACCTTCGGAAGCTGGCTGCATGAATACACGAGAACCCGTGTGAACACCTTTAACCGGGTGTTGCAGGGTGCCGTTGTTCAGCGCGACGTTAATCATATTGCGACGGGCTTTTTCCATCGCTTTCTGGATCGCTGCTGGAACTTCACGCGCTTTACCGTAACCAAAACCAACGCGACCGTTACCATCGCCAACTACAGTCAGAGCTGTGAAGGAGAAAATACGACCACCTTTAACGGTTTTAGATACGCGGTTTACCGCGATCAGCTTTTCCTGCAGTTCGCCAGCTTGTTTTTCGATGTGAGCCATCTTACACCTCTACCTTAGAACTGAAGGCCAGCTTCACGGGCAGCATCTGCCAGTGCCTGGACACGACCATGATATTGGAACCCGGAACGGTCAAAGGACACATCTTTGATGCCTTTTTCCAGAGCGCGTTCAGCGACAGCTTTACCCACAGCTGCAGCCGCGTCTTTGTTACCGGTGTACTTCAGTTGTTCAGCGATAGCTTTTTCTACAGTAGAAGCAGCTACCAGAACTTCAGAACCGTTCGGTGCAATTACCTGTGCGTAAATGTGACGCGGGGTACGATGTACCACCAGGCGAGTTGCGCCCAGCTCCTGGAGCTTGCGGCGTGCGCGGGTCGCACGACGGATACGAGCAGATTTCTTATCCATAGTGTTACCTTACTTCTTCTTAGCCTCTTTGGTACGCACGACTTCGTCGGCGTAACGAACACCCTTGCCTTTGTAAGGCTCAGGACGACGGTAGGCGCGCAGATCTGCTGCAACCTGACCGATCACCTGCTTATCAGCACCTTTCAGCACGATTTCAGTCTGAGTCGGACATTCTGCAGTAATACCTGCTGGCAGCTGGTGGTCAACCGGGTGAGAGAAACCTAAGGACAGGTTTACTACATTCCCTTTAACCGCTGCACGATAACCTACACCAACCAGCTGCAGCTTCTTAGTGAAGCCTTCGGTAACACCGATAACCATTGAGTTCAGCAGGGCACGCGCGGTACCAGCCTGAGCCCAACCGTCTACGTAACCATCACGCGGACCGAAGGTCAGTGCATTATCTGCATGTTTAACTTCAACAGCATCGTTGAGAGTACGAGTCAGCTCGCCGTTTTTACCTTTGATCGTAATAACCTGACCGTTGATTTTTACATCAACGCCGGCAGGAACAACGACCGGTGCTTTAGCAACACGAGACATTTTTTCCTCCGATTAGGCTACGTAGCAGATAATTTCGCCACCAAGACCAGCCTGGCGCGCTGCACGATCAGTCATAACACCTTTAGAGGTAGAAACAACTGCGATACCCAGACCCGCCATAACTTTCGGCAGCTCATCTTTACGTTTGTAGATGCGCAGACCTGGGCGGCTGACACGCTGAATGCTTTCTACAACAGCTTTACCCTGGAAATACTTAAGAGTCAGTTCCAGTTCCGGCTTGGTGTCGCCTTCAACTTTAAAATCTTCGATAAAACCTTCTTCCTTCAGCACGTTGGCAATTGCCACTTTCAGCTTGGAGGAAGGCATGGTGACCGCAGCTTTGTTCGCGGCCTGACCGTTACGGATACGGGTCAGCATATCCGCGATCGGATCTTGCATGCTCATCTGTCTTTACTCCCGTGATTCAATTGGTGACAATTACCAGCTAGCCTTTTTCAAGCCTGGTACTTCACCGCGCATAGCGGCTTCACGTAACTTGATACGGCTCAACCCGAACTTGCCCACATAACCATGTGGACGACCTGTTTGACGGCAGCGGTTACGCTGACGAGACGGGCTGGAATCACGCGGCAGAGTCTGCAGCTTAAGAACAGCGTTCCAACGATCTTCGTCGGAAGCGTTCACATCAGAGATGATCGCTTTCAGTTCAGCGCGTTTCGCGAAGTATTTATCAGCTAAAGCTACGCGTTTTACTTCGCGTGCTTTCATTGATTGCTTAGCCATTCAGTAACCCTACCTTACTTGCGGAACGGGAAGTCAAAGGCAGCCAGCAGAGCACGGCCTTCTTCGTCAGATTTCGCAGTAGTGGTAATGGTAATATCCAAACCACGAACGCGGTCGACTTTATCGTAGTCGATTTCTGGGAAGATGATCTGCTCACGGACACCCATGCTGTAGTTACCACGACCGTCGAAAGACTTAGCGGACAGGCCACGGAAGTCACGGATACGCGGTACAGCAATAGTGATCAGGCGCTCAAAGAACTCCCACATGCGTTCGCCACGCAGAGTTACTTTACAGCCGATCGGATAGCCCTGACGGATTTTGAAGCCTGCAACAGATTTGCGTGCTTTGGTGATCAACGGCTTTTGACCGGAGATTGCTGCCAGGTCAGCTGCTGCGTTATCCAGCAGTTTCTTGTCAGCGATCGCTTCACCAACACCCATGTTCAGGGTGATCTTCTCGACCCGAGGGACTTGCATGACAGAATTGTAGTTAAACTCAGTCATGAGTTTATTAACTACTTCGTCTTTGTAGTAATCATGCAGTTTCGCCATCGTACTACTCCAAATTACTTGATAGTTTCGCTGTTAGATTTGAAGAAACGGACTTTTTTACCGTCTTCGAATCTAAAGCCTACACGGTCAGCCTTACCGGTTGCCGCATTGAAGATTGCAATGTTGGAAACCTGAATAGCGGCTTCTTTTTCAACGATGCCACCCGGTTGGTTCAGAGCCGGAACCGGCTTCTGGTGTTTCTTAACCAGGTTGATACCTTCAACAATGACCTTGCCGGAAGACAGGACATTCTTAACTTTACCGCGTTTACCTTTATCTTTACCGGTTAACACGATAACTTCGTCATCACGACGGATTTTCGCTGCCATGATTCGCTCCTTAGAGTACTTCTGGTGCCAGAGAGATAATTTTCATGAACTTCTCGGTACGAAGCTCACGAGTTACCGGCCCAAAAATACGCGTACCGATAGGCTGCTCGCTGTTATTGTTCAGAATAACGCATGCATTACCATCGAAGCGAATGACAGAACCGTCCGGGCGACGAACACCCTTCTTGGTGCGCACCACTACCGCCTTCAGCACATCACCTTTTTTGACCTTACCACGCGGAATTGCTTCTTTGATGGTGATCTTGATGATGTCGCCTACGCCTGCGTAGCGACGGTGCGAGCCACCCAGAACCTTGATACACATTACGCGACGTGCACCGGAGTTGTCGGCGACGTTCAGCATAGTCTGTTCTTGGATCATTTTAGTGCTCCGCTAATGTCAACTACTACTGAGACCCGAAAATCAGGTCGTTAAAAAAGCCCCATATCGGGGGCGCGGCATTATAACACCGCTTCAACGATATGGGTAGAAAAAATAAACGGCCCATCGCTGAGCCGTTTATTCGTTGAGAATGGGTACTGTATTACAGAACCGCTTTCTCTACAACGCGAACCAGCGTCCAGGACTTAGTCTTGGACAGTGGGCGGCATTCGCGGATTTCAACCACGTCACCGGTACCACATTCGTTGTTCTCGTCATGTACGTGCAGTTTGGTCGTACGCTTGATGAATTTACCGTAGATCGGGTGTTTCACAAAACGTTCGATAGCAACAACAATGGATTTCTCCATTTTGTCGCTAACAACGCGACCTTGCAGAGTACGGATTTTATCGGTCATTACGCACCCGCCTTCTCAGTCAGTAAAGTCTTAACGCGTGCGACATCACGACGCACTTGCTTCAACAGGTGAGACTGTTGCAGCTGGCCACTTGCAGCCTGCATACGCAGGTTGAACTGCTCACGCAGCAGGTTCAGCAGCTCGGTGTTCAGCTCTTCAACACTCTTCTCACGCAGCTCTTTTGCTTTCATTACATCACCGTCTTAGTTACAAAGGTGGTTTTAATCGGCAGTTTCGCTGCTGCCAGCTTGAATGCTTCACGGGCCAGCTCTTCCGGTACGCCGTCCATTTCATACAGGACTTTACCCGGCTGAATCAAGGCAACCCAATACTCCACGTTACCTTTACCTTTACCCATACGCACTGCCAGCGGCTTTTCAGTGATCGGTTTGTCCGGGAATACACGGATCCAGATCTTACCTTGACGCTTAACTGCACGGGTCATAGCACGACGTGCTGCTTCGATCTGACGGGCAGTCAGACGACCACGGCCAACAGCTTTCAGACCGAAGCTGCCGAAGCTAACATCCGTACCCTGCGCCAGACCGCGGTTACGGCCTTTGTGCATTTTACGGAATTTTGTACGCTTTGGTTGTAACATCAGCGACGCTCCTTATTTACGGCCTTTACGCTGCTGCTTTTTCGGTTGAGCAGCCGGTTTTTCCGGTTGTTCAACAGCAGCCATACCACCCAGGATCTCGCCTTTGAAGATCCACACTTTAACGCCGATTACACCGTAAGTGGTGTGCGCTTCAGAGGTGTTGTAGTCGATGTCAGCACGCAGAGTGTGCAGCGGTACGCGACCTTCACGGTACCATTCGGTACGAGCGATTTCCGCGCCGCCCAGACGGCCGCTAACTTCAACTTTAATACCTTTAGCGCCCAGACGCATTGCGTTCTGTACAGCACGCTTCATAGCACGACGGAACATAACGCGACGTTCCAGCTGAGAAGTGATGCTGTCAGCAACCAATTTTGCGTCCAGTTCAGGCTTACGAACTTCGGCGATATTGATCTGTGCAGGAACGCCAGCGATATCCGCTACGACCTTACGCAGTTTTTCTACGTCTTCGCCTTTCTTACCGATAACGATACCCGGACGAGCAGTGTGAATAGTCACACGGATGCTCTTAGCCGGACGCTCGATAACGATACGAGATACGGACGCTTTAGCCAGTTCCTTCGTCAGGTACTGACGTACTTTAAAATCGCTGTCCAGGTTGTCAGCGAATTCTTTGGTGTTCGCAAACCAGGTAGAGTTCCATGGTTTTACAATACCCAGGCGAATACCATTAGGATGTACTTTCTGACCCATTGCTAGTCTCCAGAGTCTCAGCGATCGGACACAACCACAGTAATGTGGCTGGTGCGCTTCAGGATGCGATCTGCACGACCTTTTGCACGCGGCATAATGCGCTTCATGCTCGGGCCTTCGTCTACGAAAATTTTCGTAACTTTCAGATCGTCAATGTCAGCGCCATCGTTGTGTTCAGCGTTAGCAATGGCAGATTCCAGGACTTTCTTGACCAGTACAGCCGCTTTCTTGTTGGTGTAGGTCAAAATATCCAGAGCCTGCGACACTTTCTTACCGCGAATCAGGTCAGCAACAAGGCGAACCTTCTGAGCAGAAGAACGAGCATGGCGATGTTTAGCGATAGTTTCCATCTCTTCCTCCTACCTTATTTCTTCTTCGCTTTTTTATCAGCAGCGTGGCCGCGATAAGTACGAGTCGGTGCGAATTCACCCAGTTTGTGACCGACCATTTCATCGGTTACAAATACCGGAACGTGCTGACGACCATTATGGACAGCGATGGTCAAACCGATCATGTTAGGAAAGATCGTTGAACGACGGGACCAAGTGCGCAGGGGCTTCTTGTCTCCGCTTTCCACCGCTTTCTCTACCTTCTTCAGCAAGTGCAGGTCAATAAAAGGACCTTTCTTGAGAGAACGTGGCATGGCTTATCCTCTAAAATTATTTGCTACGGCGACGTACGATGAATTTATCAGTACGCTTGTTGCTGCGGGTCTTCTTACCTTTGGTCTGAACGCCCCACGGAGTTACCGGGTGCTTACCAAAGTTACGACCTTCACCACCACCATGTGGGTGGTCTACTGGGTTCATCGCGGTACCGCGAACGGTCGGACGAACACCACGCCAGCGTGCAGCACCTGCTTTACCCAGAACGCGCAGCATATGCTCAGCATTGCCAACTTCGCCCAGAGTTGCACGGCAGTCTGCTTCGACTTTACGCATTTCACCAGAACGCAGACGCAGAGTGACATAAGCACCATCGCGCGCAACGATCTGAACGTAAGTACCAGCGGAACGTGCCAGCTGACCGCCTTTACCTGGTTTCATTTCTACGTTATGAACGGTAGAACCAACCGGGATGTTGCGCATCGGCAGGGTGTTGCCTGGTTTGATTGCAGCATCAACGCCAGATTGAATCTGGTCGCCAGCTTTCAGGCCTTTAGGGGCCAGGATGTAACGGCGCTCACCGTCTTTGTACAGAACCAGCGCGATGTTCGCGGAACGGTTCGGATCGTACTCAAGACGTTCAACAACTGCCGGAATACCATCTTTGTTGCGTTTGAAGTCAACAATACGGTATGCCTGCTTGTGGCCACCACCGATATGACGAGTGGTGATACGGCCATTGTTGTTACGACCACCGGATTTGCTGTTTTTTTCCAGCAACGGAGCAAAAGGTTTGCCCTTGTGCAGCTCAGGGTTAACCACTTTAACTACGTGGCGACGACCCGGAGATGTCGGTTTACATTTAACAACTGCCATTGTATTACTCCTCCGACTTACTCAGCGCCGCCAACGAAGTCCAGATTCTGGCCTTCTTTCAGGGTGACGTAAGCTTTTTTCCAGTCGCTACGACGACCGATACGCTGTCCGTGACGTTTAACTTTCCCTTTAACAACCAGGGTGTTAACGACTTCGACTTCGACTTCAAACAGTTTCTGCACAGCAGCTTTGATTTCTGCTTTGGTCGCGTCTTTAGCAACTTTGAGAACGATGGTGTTGGTTTTTTCCATCGCAGTAGACGCTTTTTCAGAAACGTGCGGTGCGCGCAGCACCTTCAGCAGACGTTCTTCACGAATCATGCCAGCATCTCCTCAACTTGCTTAACAGCATCAGCAGTCATTACGACTTTGTCGAAGGCGATCAGGCTAACCGGGTCGATACCAGTTGCATCGCGTACGTCAACCTTGTGCAGGTTGCGCGCAGCCAGGAACAGGTTCTCGTCCAGCTCACCGGTGATGATCAGCACATCTTCCAGAGCCATGTCTTTCAGTTTCTGAGCCAGCAGCTTAGTTTTAGGCGCTTCTACAGAGAACTTCTCGACAACGATCAGACGATCCTGACGTACCAGTTCGGACAGAATGCTTTTCAGCGCGCCGCGGTACATCTTCTTGTTAACTTTTTGACTGTGGTCCTGCGGACGTGCAGCGAAGGTCACGCCACCAGAACGCCAGATCGGGCTCTTGATAGAACCAGAACGCGCACGGCCGGTACCTTTCTGGCGCCACGGTTTTTTACCGGAACCAGTTACTTCAGCACGAGTCTTCTGAGCACGAGTGCCCTGACGAGCACCAGCTGCATAAGCAACAACAACCTGGTGAACCAGCGCTTCGTTGAAATCACGACCGAAGGTAGTTTCGGAAACAGTCAGCGCGCTCTGCGCGTCTTTCAATACTAATTCCATTGCTATCCCCTTACGCCTTCACAGCTGGTTTAACGATCAGGTCGCAACCGGTTGCACCCGGAACACCACCTTTAACCAGCAGCAGGTTGCGCTCAGCGTCAACACGTACTACGTCCAGGCTCTGAACGGTTACACGTTCGTTACCCAGCTGACCTGCCATTTTCTTGCCTTTGAACACTTTGCCCGGAGTCTGGTTCTGACCGATAGAACCCGGAACGCGGTGAGACAAGGAGTTACCGTGAGTAGCGTCCTGGGTACGGAAGTTCCAGCGCTTAACGGTACCTGCGAAACCTTTACCTTTAGAGGTGCCAGTTACGTCAACTTTTTTAACGTCAGCAAACAGTTCAACGCTAATGCTCTGACCAACGGTGTATTCTTCACCCTCTGCCAGACGGAACTCCCACAGGCCGCGGCCAGCTTCTACGCCAGCTTTAGCAAAGTGGCCAGCTTCCGGCTTGGTTACACGGTTAGCTTTTTTAGCACCAGTGGTAACCTGAACAGCGCGGTAGCCATCGTTAGCCAGATCTTTAACCTGAGTAACGCGGTTTGCTTCAACTTCGATTACGGTTACTGGGATAGAGACGCCATCTTCAGTGAAGATGCGGGTCATACCCACTTTTTTACCGACTAAACCAATCATTGTTTCAACCTCTCAATCGCTCGATGACCTGATTAACCCAGGCTGATCTGCACGTCTACACCGGCAGCCAGGTCCAGACGCATCAGAGCATCAACGGTTTTCTCGGTTGGCTCAACGATGTCAACCAGACGCTTGTGAGTGCGAATTTCGTACTGATCGCGCGCGTCTTTGTTAACGTGCGGGGAGATCAGAACGGTAAAGCGCTCTTTGCGGGTCGGCAGCGGGATCGGACCACGGACTTGCGCACCAGTGCGCTTAGCAGTCTCGACGATTTCCGCGGTTGATTGATCGATCAGACGATGATCAAACGCTTTCAGGCGGATACGGATTCTTTGGTTCTGCATGAGACCAGAGCTCCAATTATTTTATAAACGAAAATGATTACTCCTCGTGCCCATTACGATTGATGGGAGAGTGTAACCGTTCTTACGTAGCTCCCCGATTGGGAGCATTGTTAGATAACCAAATCGGCTACCTAAGGTTCAGATCGAACCTGCCGTCAACTAAGACAAGCCCGCGCATTATACGCAAATCTCAGCCTGACGCAAGTGCCGCGTAGATATTAATCATTTCGTCTGTAATGCGAGCAACTTCGCACATGCATTGTGCCGTTTTTGTTTTGCGCATTTTCTTCGGAATACACTGCGCAACGTCATCATTCCTCCGTTGCATGGAAAATGAGTTTCACGGATGGTGAGCGCAACGTTTAATGAGGATGACATGATGCAACCCGACCTCCCCTTCCTGATTATCTACCTCTTATTATCTGCGCTATCCGGGATATATGACGCGCGAACAGGACTCTTGCCCGATCGGCTTACCTGTCCCCTGCTCTGGAGCGGCCTGCTTTATTACCTGTGCTGTTTACCTGACCATTTGCCAGATGCGCTTTGGGGCGCCATTGCGGGTTACGGCGGGTTCGCCCTTCTCTATTGGGGATATCGACTGCTGTATCGCAAAGAAGGGCTCGGGTACGGCGATATCAAATTTCTTGCCGCGCTTGGCGCCTGGCATCGTTGGGAGTCATTACCCCTGCTGGTCTTTCTGGCCGCGCTTATTGCCAGCATTAACGTGATGGCGATGTACGTAATAAACGGGAAAGGGGCATTAAAAAACCCGCTGCCGTTCGGGCCATTTCTGGCGGCTGCGGGTTTTATCATTGGCTGGAAAACACTGCTGTCGGGGAGTTAATCGTCCACTTTAATCTGCGATTGCAGGTAATTCTGTAGACCAATTTTTGCAATCAGATCCAGCTCCGTCTCAAGCCAGTCGATATGCCCTTCTTCATCTGTCAGGATCTCAATCATCATGTCCCGGCTAACGTAATCATGAACGCTGTCGGCGTAGGCTATGGCTTCACGTAGATCCTTCGCTCCTTCCAGTTCCAGACGGAGATCTGACTGCAACATCTCTTCGACATCTTCACCAATGCCCAGCTTGCCAAGATCCTGCAAGTTTGGGATACCCTCAAGAAATAAAATACGCTCGATATATTTATCAGCGTGTTTCATTTCATCGATGGATTCATGGTATTCGACGTCATTCAGACGAGTGAGCCCCCAGTTTTTAAACATACGGGCATGGAGAAAGTACTGATTGATTGCGACAAGCTCATTTCCCAATAGTTTATTGAGATAATTTATGATTTTAACATCACCTTTCATTTTATAGTCCCTCCGCTTCCACTCTTAGAGCGTAGATGGGGCTACAAGGATGTCAAAAAAAAGAATGTGACTCAGGCGATTTCTTTAAACTCCGGCATTTGCATTAACTCATCCTGCATCACTTCACGCGCCGCCCGGACGCACTTACCGCATTGATTTCCAACAGGAATAAACTTACGTAATTGTTGGAAAGATTGAGGGTGAAACTGACGAACAGCCTGACGAATTTTTTTATCACTTACACCATTACACAAACAAACGTACATGATCGCTCCCGTTCAATTTCTGCGCAAAGTGTAAATGAGAATAGTTATGATTACAATAGCACAAATACGTTTGTGTGCAGGGAGAGGAATAAAAAATGCGACTAAATATGACACTCTTTATATAGCAGGTAGATATGACAGACAGCAAAAAGGGCGCCGAAGCGCCCTTTTTAAGTGCAGAACTAATTATTAAATAATTAGCTCATTACTTTAGCAACAACGCCCGCGCCAACGGTACGGCCGCCTTCACGGATTGCGAAACGCAGACCGTCGTCCATCGCGATCGGGTGGATCAGGGTAACAACCATTTTGATGTTGTCGCCCGGCATTACCATCTCTACGCCTTCCGGCAGTTCGATGGTGCCAGTCACGTCAGTTGTACGGAAGTAGAACTGCGGACGGTAGCCTTTGAAGAACGGAGTATGACGGCCGCCTTCATCTTTGGACAGAATGTACACTTCAGATTCGAACTTGGTGTGCGGCTTGATGGAACCCGGCTTAGCCAGTACCTGACCACGTTCGATTTCTTCACGTTTGATACCACGCAGCAGAACACCTACGTTCTCACCAGCACGGCCTTCGTCCAGCAGTTTGCGGAACATTTCAACGCCAGTACAGGTAGACTTCGCAGTCTCTTTGATACCAACGATTTCAACTTCTTCGCCCACTTTGATGATACCGCGCTCTACACGACCGGTAACAACGGTACCACGACCGGAGATGGAGAATACGTCTTCGATCGGCAGCAGGAACGGCTTGTCAATCGCACGCTCTGGTTCCGGGATGTAAGAATCCAGGTAGCCAGCCAGTTCGATGATTTTCGCTTCCCACTCAGCTTCGCCTTCCAGCGCTTTCAGAGCAGAACCACGAACGATCGGCGTGTCGTCGCCCGGGAAATCGTACTGAGACAGCAGTTCACGCACTTCCATCTCAACCAGTTCCAGCAGCTCTTCGTCATCAACCATGTCGCATTTGTTCAGGAACACGATGATGTACGGAACGCCTACCTGACGACCCAGCAGGATGTGCTCACGGGTCTGCGGCATCGGGCCGTCAGTCGCAGCAACAACCAGGATCGCGCCGTCCATCTGCGCAGCACCGGTGATCATGTTTTTAACATAGTCGGCGTGGCCCGGGCAGTCTACGTGCGCGTAGTGGCGAGTCGGGGTGTCGTATTCAACGTGAGAAGTGTTGATGGTGATACCACGAGCTTTTTCTTCCGGCGCGTTATCGATCTGGTCGAATGCACGAGCAGCACCGCCGTAGGTTTTAGCCAGTACGGTAGTGATTGCAGCAGTCAGAGTAGTTTTACCATGGTCAACGTGGCCGATGGTGCCGACGTTAACGTGCGGTTTTGTACGTTCAAATTTTTCTTTAGACACGGCTATATTCCTTACTATAGTGCTCTCCCCTTCAGGAGAGAGCACGGGACTTAGGTTTTAATCCTGTGGATTATTTACCACGGGCTTCAATAACGGCCTGAGCAACGTTGCTCGGTGCATCATCATACTTCAGGAATTCCATAGTGTATGATGCGCGACCTTTGGTCAGAGAACGCAGCTGAGTTGCATATCCGAACATTTCAGACAGCGGTACTTCAGCGTGGATCTTAACGCCAGTAACTTCGGATTCCTGACCGCGCAGCATACCGCGACGACGGCTCAAGTCACCAATTACGTCACCGGTGTTCTCTTCCGGCGTTTCTACCTCAACCTTCATGATCGGCTCAAGCAGAACAGGTTTCGCTTTCTTAAAGCCTTCTTTAAAGGCAATAGACGCAGCCAGTTTAAACGCCAGTTCAGAGGAGTCAACGTCATGGTAAGAACCGAAGTGCAGACGGATACCGATGTCAACAACCGGATAGCCAGCCAGCGGGCCTGCTTTCAGCTGCTCCTGGATACCTTTATCAACGGCCGGGATGTATTCGCCAGGGATTACACCACCCTTGATGTCGTTGATGAACTCGTAGCCTTTCGGGTTGGAACCCGGCTCCAGCGGGTACATGTCGATAACAACATGACCGTACTGACCGCGACCACCAGACTGCTTGGCGTGTTTACCTTCGATATCGGTAACTTTCGAGCGAATCGCTTCGCGGTAAGCAACCTGAGGTTTACCGACGTTCGCTTCAACGTTGAATTCACGCTTCATACGGTCAACGATGATGTCGAGGTGCAGCTCACCCATACCGGCGATAATGGTCTGGTTAGATTCTTCGTCAGTCCATACGCGGAAAGACGGGTCTTCTTTAGCCAGACGGCCCAGAGCCAGACCCATTTTTTCCTGGTCAGCTTTGGTTTTCGGTTCTACTGCGATGGAGATTACCGGCTCAGGGAATTCCATACGTTCCAGAATGATCGGCGCGTCCGGGTCACACAGGGTGTCACCCGTAGTTACGTCTTTCAGACCGATAGCAGCAGCGATGTCGCCCGCGCGAACTTCTTTGATCTCTTCACGTTTGTTAGCGTGCATCTGAACGATACGACCGAAACGCTCACGTGCAGATTTCACGGAGTTCAGTACGGTATCACCAGAGTTAACCACACCAGAGTACACACGGAAGAAGGTCAGGTTACCCACGAACGGGTCGGTAGCAATTTTGAATGCCAGTGCAGAGAAAGGCTCATCATCGCTAGCATGACGCTCAGCCGGAGTATCTTTACCGTCGTCCAGGATACCGTTGATCGCAGGTACGTCAACCGGGGATGGCAGGTAATCAATTACCGCATCCAGCATCGCCTGAACACCTTTGTTCTTAAATGCAGAACCACAGGTTACCAGGATGATTTCGTTGCTCAGAACACGCTGACGCAGAGCTTTTTTGATCTCTTCTTCAGTCAGTTCTTCGCCACCCAGGTATTTTTCCATCAGCTCTTCAGAAGCTTCCGCAGCGGACTCGATCAGGTTCTGGTGCCATTCTTCAGCCAGTTCCTGCATGTCAGCCGGGATATCTTCGTAAGTGAAGGTAACGCCTGCATCTGCTTCGTTCCAGTTGATGGCTTTCATTTTCACCAGGTCAACAACACCGGTGAACGCTTCTTCAGCGCCAATCGCCAGTTGCAGCGGAACAGGGTTCGCGCCCAGACGGCTTTTGATCTGACCAACAACTTTCAGGAAGTTCGCACCCATACGGTCCATTTTGTTAACGAACGCAATGCGCGGAACTTTATATTTGTTTGCCTGACGCCATACGGTTTCAGACTGCGGCTGAACACCACCAACTGCGCAGTAAACCATTACTGCACCATCAAGAACACGCATGGAACGTTCTACTTCGATAGTGAAGTCAACGTGCCCCGGGGTGTCGATGATGTTTACGCGATGCGGTTCATACTGCTTAGCCATACCAGACCAGAATGCAGTAGTCGCTGCGGAGGTGATGGTAATACCACGCTCCTGCTCCTGCTCCATCCAGTCCATGGTAGCTGCGCCGTCATGAACTTCACCGATTTTATGGTTTACACCGGTGTAGAACAGAATACGTTCGGTAGTAGTGGTTTTACCGGCGTCGATGTGCGCACTGATACCGATGTTACGGTAGCGTGCGATGGGTGTTGTACGAGCCATTTGATTCCTCGTTTTATCTTCTAGGCGTTCAATTTAAGTAGCCCAAAGCGGGCTGCTTGCTGGAAGCGCCCGCCTGGTGACTAAAATTCCGAAGGGATTACCAACGGTAGTGTGCGAACGCCTTGTTGGCTTCTGCCATACGGTGAACGTCTTCACGTTTCTTAACTGCAGTACCTTTGTTGTCTGCAGCATCAGTGAGTTCGTTCGCCAGGCGCAGAGCCATGGATTTATCACCGCGTTTACGAGCAGCTTC
Organism: Citrobacter koseri ATCC BAA-895; assembly: GCF_000018045.1. Lineage (NCBI taxonomy): Bacteria > Pseudomonadati > Pseudomonadota > Gammaproteobacteria > Enterobacterales > Enterobacteriaceae > Citrobacter > Citrobacter koseri. The sequence continues at coordinate 4,357,045 of NC_009792.1, forward strand.
AACGATCCAACGCATTGCCAGAGCATTACGACGAACCGGACGGACTTCAACTGGTACCTGATAAGTAGAACCACCAACGCGGCGAGACTTAACTTCGACAGTCGGGCGCACGTTTTCGAGAGCTACTTCGAAAGCTTCCAGTTCAGATTTACCAGAACGCTGAGCCAGGGTCTCCAGCGCGCTGTATACGATAGTTTCGGCAGTAGATTTTTTACCATCTACCATCAGGATATTTACAAATTTAGCCAGCAGTTCTGATCCGAACTTCGGATCCGGAAGAATTTTACGCTGACCAATGACGCGACGACGTGGCATGGAAATACTCCGTTGTTAATTCAGGATTGTCCAAAACTCTACGAGTTTAGTTTGACATTTAAGTTAAAACGTTTGGCCTTACTTAACGGAGAACCATTAAGCCTTAGGACGCTTCACGCCATACTTGGAGCGAGCTTGCTTACGGTCTTTAACGCCGGAGCAGTCAAGCGCACCACGTACGGTGTGGTAACGAACACCCGGGAGGTCTTTTACACGACCGCCACGGATCAGGATCACGGAGTGCTCCTGCAGGTTGTGACCTTCACCACCGATGTAGGAAGTCACTTCAAAACCGTTAGTCAGACGAACACGGCATACTTTACGCAGCGCGGAGTTCGGTTTTTTAGGGGTGGTAGTATATACACGAGTACATACGCCACGTTTTTGCGGGCATGCTTCCAGCGCAGGCACGTTGCTTTTCGCAACTTTGCGAGCACGTGGTTTGCGTACCAGCTGGTTAACTGTTGCCATTAAATAGCTCCTGGTTTTAGCTTTTGCTTCGTAAACACGTAATAAAACGGCCTCACACAATATGAGGACGCCGAATTTTAGGGCGGTGTCGAAAAGGTGTCAAGAAATATACAACGATCCCACAATCACCAGGCCATCTGGCTGGGATGCTTAACCGCAAGTCTGACGAAGTCAGTATAGTCAACCCTGACGACACTGTCTGAAATTTGACCGCTCAAACCGCGAGCATCGATATCTTCTTTCAGTGCGTAAACCGTTATGGGGGCGTTACGCAAACTTTCAAGGAAACGGCTACCTTCGATGGCTGCCGTAACGCCATCCTGTAGCAATAAAAGCGCATCGCCTTCTTTGCACACGCGAAGAAGCGCGGAAACGTCACTGAGCCATGCGGAACGATGTAATGTATGCAGGATAGTCACGTCAGAACCTCAGGATAACATCATAATTGTCCAGTTCACCGCGCAACGCTTCAGGTTCAAGCGGCGTCGCATCCACGATGAAACTCGCCCCCGTCTCCAGACCGCGCTCACGCAACGAGGCGGCACACAGCCAGCATTGCTCGATATCGTACAGCCCCAGCAGTTTGAAGGTGGCGATGTAATCCCGCGCCAGCACGACGTCAGGCGTTTGTCCCGAAAGAATCTGAAAAACGCCGTCGCCGATAAAAAAGACGCCAGTCTCTTCCGTCAGCGCCGACGTCGCCAGTAACGCATCCAGTCCTTCGCGACCCGATGCGCTGCCGTGCGGCGTGGTGGAAAATACAAAAGCAATACGTTTCATCAAAACTGCACCACGCGATCGCAGGTCAGGGAGGCTTCCGCCAGCGCGCCAAGCCCGCTCAACGAAAACCCTGGCTGTAAGTTGGCTGATGCCAGCGCCAGCCTTTTTGCTTCGGTCTCATCCACAATGCCGCGACGCAGCGCCGCCGCAACGCAGATATTCAACGCGACGCCATGCTGCGCGCCCAACTGCTGCCATGCGCGCACCAGGTCGAATTCATCGCTGGCCGGAGAGGTCAACTGGTTGGCGTTATACACGCCTTCCCGGTAGAAAAAGACGCTGCTCAGCTCATGCCCTTCGTTAACTAAGGCATGTGCAAACTGCAACGCGCTGCTCGCTTGCTGCGTTCCGTACGCTGGCCCCGTCACCACAATGGCAAAACGCATTACTTATCTTGCCCCTGGAAGTCGCCGCTTTTGAACTGACGAATATAGAGGTAGACCGTATGTTTGGAGATGTTCAGGCGGTCAGCCACCTGGTTAATCGCATCTTTAATATCGAAGATCCCCTTCTCATACAGATTCAGCACAATCTGACGATTCTTCGCGTTATTAGAGACATTGCGATCGGCATTCACCTCTTCAATGGTGAATTCCAGCGTCTGAGTGACCAGATCCTCCACCGAGGAGGCAAAGTTCACGGCGGAACCCACTTCCGGCGTTTCCGGCGGAATAAAGGTATTCATAATCTGCGAGAACGGCACATCAAGGTTCATGTTGATGCACAGCAGACCAATTACGCGATGCTCGCGGTTGCGAATGGCAATCGTCACTGACTTCATCAGGACACCGCTTTTCGCGCGTGTGAAGTAACACTTCGATACGCTGCTATCCGCACCCGTCATATCATGCAGCATGCGCAATGCAAGGTCAGTGATCGGCGAGCCAATTTTGCGCCCCGTGTGTTCACCGTTGGCAATGCGAATGGCTGAGCATTTCAAATCCTGCAAAGAGTGCAATACGATTTCACAATGGGAACCAATGAGCATCGCTAACCCGTCCACCACCGCTTCGTAGGATTTCAGAATATCAAAGTCGGTTTGATCGAAAGGACGTTGATCCAGTAAGTCAAGCTCACTGGTTTCGTTGGTTAAAAGCGACCTGGTCATGAAAAAAAACACTCCTTTTCAGGAGCCTGTCGTTATGTTTTCAGGGCAGGCTCATTATTTACGCGGATGATTAAATTAATACAGCGGGGGTTCCGCTTTCCAGTATTAATTATATCCGGCCTGCAATAAAAAAACCGCCGCCATGACAGGCGGCGGTTCTCAGTTTTTATTTTTTAGCAGCATCTGTCGATTTGGCGTCGGCCGCTGCGTCTGGTTTCGCATCGGCTTTCGGCGCCGGTTTGATGTCCAGCAGCTCTACATCGAATACCAGCGTGGAGTTAGCCGGAATACCCGGAACGCCCGTTTTACCGTAGGCCAGATCCGGTGGGATAACCATCTGGATCTTACCGCCTTTCTTAATGTTCTTCAGGCCTTCAGTCCAGCCCGGGATCACGCCGTCCAGACGGAAAGAGAGCGGTTCGCCACGGGTGTAGGAGTTATCGAACTCTTTACCGTCGATCAGCGTACCTTTGTAGTTAACCACAACGGTGTCGCTGTCTTTTGGCGCTTCGCCAGTACCGGCTTTCTCTACTTTATAAACCAGACCTGTTGAAGAGGTTTTCGCCCCTTTCTCTTTAGCAAATTTCTCGCGGAACGCTTTACCTTTCGCTTCGTTGTCAGCGGCGTCTTTTTCCATCTTCGCCTGAGCGGAGGTCTTCACGCGCGCTTCAAATGCCTGCAAGGTCTGTTCGATTTCCTGGTCAGACAGTTTGCTCTTGTCTGCAAATGCATCCTGGACACCCGCGATCAGCTGATCTTTATCCAGTTTGATCCCCAGTTTTTCTTGTTCCTTCAGGGAGTTTTCCATGTAACGACCCAGCGAAGCGCCCAGCGCATAAGCAGATTTCTGGTCGTCATTCTTGAACGCGGCTTTGCTGTCAGCAGTTGCAGCTGGTTTCGCGGCGTCCGCAGCGAAAGTGAGCGGTGCATGCAGAGCAACGGCCATCGTGGTCGCCAGCAGCGTTACTTTAAACAGTGATTTCATCCATATCTCCAGGGCCGGGGCATCTCACCCCAGGGTTAACTTACATGAGAAGCGTACTATAAAACGTTGTAGAACAAATCAACATACGGACACGCCCTATTATCACCCCTTTTCAGACTCTTTTTGTTTAAATTAGTTTCGTAGAGGGCGAATGAGTGCTGTGTAATCCGATAAAGTTCAGTAGAATCCGCCGCGACCCAAGAAGTGCCGGAGACAACAAGAGAGGTGAATCATGCAAGATATAACGATGGAAGCTCGCCTGGCTGAACTGGAGAGCCGTCTGGCGTTTCAGGAGATCACCATTGAAGAACTCAACGTAACGGTGACCGCGCACGAGATGGAGATGGCGAAACTGCGCGATCATCTGCGCCTGCTGACGGAGAAGCTTAAAGCCAGCCAACCGTCGAATATCGCCTCGCAGGCCGAAGAGACGCCGCCACCGCATTATTGAGACGTAAAAAAAGCGGGATATTCCCGCTTTTTTGTGCCGGATGGCGGCGTAAACGCCTTATCCGGCCTACTGTAGCCCTGATAAGCGCAGCGCCATCAGGCATTACAGACGATTAATGGCAACCGCAGCCGCCGTTACCGCCACAACCACCTTTGCCATGCTCATGACCGTGGTCATGATCGTGGCCGTGGCCGCCGCAGCAACCGTCGTGACCGTGGTCGTGGTCGTGACCGTGCGCGCCGTGAACGTGGCCATGAGCCAGTTCTTCTTCGGTCGCTTCGCGGATCGCCACAACTTCCACGTTAAATTTCAGGTTCTGGCCAGCCAGCATGTGGTTACCGTCAACCACAACGTGGTCGTCTTCCACTTCGGTAATTTCTACCGGTACCGGGCCCTGGTCAGTTTCCGCCAGGAAACGCATGCCAACCTGCAACTCGTCAACGCCCATGAAGACGTCTTTAGGCACGCGCTGCACCAGGTTTTCGTCATACTGACCGTAAGCGTCGTTCGCGCCAACAGCCACATCGAATTTGTCGCCAACGTCGTGACCTTCCAGCGCTGTTTCCAGGCCAGAGATCAGGGAACCGTGACCATGCAGGTAGTCCAGCGGCGCACTCACCGGAGACTCATCAACCAACACACCGTCTTCTGTACGTACCTGATAGGCCAGGCTGACCACCAGGTCTTTTGCTACTTTCATGATATCTCCTGAGCATGGGAAGAATAGTGGCGCAGATTGTAGCGGAATTCTGCACCCGTGTACCCACTAGCTTAAAAAAACCTGCGGCATATCGCTAGTCTGGATGAAAAATCCCGATCACTTGCTCTTCTTTGCGAACGTGCTCGCGGGCCGCTTTATCGGCTTCACGCATCTGATGACCGCACTTAACACACTCAACAATATCGACATTATTTTCGCGCCACATCGCCATTGAATCCTGCGTCTGGCAGGCCGGACACGTCGCCCCTGCAATAAAACGTTTACGAATCGCCATACCTACCCTCTACTCAAACTCATCCCAGCCATCCAGCTGGCGCCGCTCTTGCTGCATCTCTCGCTGGAAAATCTCCTCCAGTTCGCGTCTGGCTTCTCTGGCACGAGAAATTTGCACCATGTCGGTATGCATCGGAATAAGCTCCCTTAGCATACGCATATCCAGCCGACGGAAATGCAGTTGCGCACGCTGCGCCTGGTGTGGGTGCATCCCTAACGACACCAGCGTCTTACGCCCCAGCTCCAGCGCGCTGGAAAACGTCTCGCGGGAAAACTGCGTGACACCCGCCTGTAATAACTCATGCGCTTCCACACGTCCGCGCGCTCGCGCAAGAATATGCAAATGCGGGAAATGCTGCCGGCATATCTCCACCAGCTTCATGGTGTCTTCCGGTTCATTACAGGTAATGACGATAGACTCCGCCGCTTCCGCTCCTGCCGAACGCAGTAGCTCCACCTGAGTCGCATCGCCGTAATATACTTTGTAGCCGTATTTTCGCATCAGGTTAACGGCGCTGATATCGCGCTCCAGTACGGTGATGCGCATTTTATTCGCCATCAACAAACGGCCAATTACCTGACCAAAACGCCCGAATCCCACGACAATCACCTGCGGTTTATCATCATCCACCCAGGGCTTTTCATCTTCCTCTTCCGGGCCGTTAAGCTGTCTGGAGAGCCATTTATCGACGAGCTTCATCAGCAGCGGCGTGGTCATCATCGACAGCGTTACGGTGACCAGCAGCAGCGACATCTGGTCGCCCTGAAACAGCCGCTGGGACGAGGCGGTGGAAAAGAGCACAAACGCGAACTCGCCCCCCTGACTCAGCACGCCCGCAAACTGCATCCGCTCCGAACTCCGAATCCCGTACAGACGCGCCAGCAGATAAAGCACCAGCGTTTTCACCGCCACCAGCACGATGACGCTCACCGCTACCCACAACAGGTGGGTATAGAGCACGCCAAGGTTTAACGACATCCCCACGGAGATAAAGAACAACCCCAGCAGCAGCCCTTTGAACGGATCGATGGCCGTTTCCAGCTCATGACGGTATTCGCTTTCCGCCAGCAGCACGCCTGCGATAAACGTACCGAGCGCCATCGACAGCCCCAGCGCATCCATAAATAAAGCAGACCCCAGCACCAGCAACAGCGTGGCGGCAGTAAACACTTCACGCACGCCGGAATCGGCGATAAAACGGAACACCGGGCGCAGCAAATAGCGACCGCCAATCAGCATCCCGGCAAAGGCCAGCACCTTCATGCCGACCTTAATCCAGTCAAAATGTTCATCTGCCGAGCCAGCCAGCAGCGGCACCAGCGCCAACGCGGGGATCACCGCCAGATCCTGAAACAGCAGCACCGAAAAACCCAACTGGCCGGATTCGCTGCGGTTCATCCCCTTTTCCCGCATCAGTTGCAGCGCCATCGCGGTCGATGACATCGCCAGACCAATCCCGCCGATCACCGCCGCCTGCCACGAGAAATCGGTAAGCATCAGCAGCCCGGCCAGCACAACAGCGCTCAGCATCACCTGGGCCGCCCCGACGCCAAAGATAGAGCGACGCAGTTGCCAGAGTTTGGAAGGGTTGAGTTCCAGGCCGATGATAAACATCAGAAAGACAACGCCCAGCTCAGAAAAGTGGAGGATTTCATCAACGTCGCTGATAAATCCCAGCCCCCAGGGGCCAATCGCAATCCCTGCCAGCAAATATCCCAGTACCGCGCCAATACCCAGCCGCGATGCCAGTGGCACCGCAGCGACCGCCGCGAAGAGGAACATTACCCCCGCCGTCAATAAATCGGAACCTTCCATTAGCGACCTCCCGCCAGAACAGGGTTTGCCAGCCATTCGCCGTAGGCTTTCGCGTGGCTGGCCAGTTCCTGCTCACTTTGTCGCCTGGCCCAGTAGATAATAATCGGACTCATCCAGTGCATCCGGCACATCGCCGCCGTCAGCTCAAATGGCCGCAGCACATCGGTCATCGGATAGCGGTTCAGCGCATCGTAGCGATACGCGCTTTCCGGTTCACCGGTGGTAATCACGCTCCGCCAGTACTTTCCCGCCAGTTGGTTCCCCCCTGGGCCACTGGCGAAACCACGGCTGAGCACGCGGTCTAACCACTCTTTAAGCAACGCCGGACAGCTATAGGTATACAGCGGATGCTGGAAAACAATCACGTCATGTTCACGCAATAGCGCCTGCTCATGCGCGATATCGATAAAAAAATCAGGGTAGTGCGCGTAGAGATCGTGCACCGTCACATTACTGAGTTGCATGGCCGGTTTAAGCAGCACCCGGTTCGCGACCGAGTCCTGAGATTCTGGATGGGCATACAGCAGCAGTACCTTTGCTGGCTGGGACATCATCCCCCTCCCGGTTATTTTGTGTATCGTTATTGTTTTGGGCTACCATTGCGCTCCGGCGCGGCAGAATGCCCGCATATTACATTATCATAATGATAAATTAACATAGTCTGAACATACGGCGCCTTATGATTGTTTTCTCCTCGTTACAAATTCGTCGCGGCGTGCGCGTCTTGCTGGACAATGCCACCGCCACCATCAACCCGGGACAGAAGGTCGGCCTGGTGGGTAAGAATGGCTGCGGTAAATCTACCCTGCTGGCATTGCTGAAAAATGAAATCAGCGCCGATGCAGGCGGCGTGACCTTTCCCGGTAACTGGCAGCTGGCGTGGGTGAATCAGGAAACACCCGCGCTTGCGCAGCCCGCGCTGGAGTACGTGATTGATGGCGATCGCGAATACCGCCAGCTGGAAGCGCAGTTGCACGACGCCAACGAACGTAACGACGGACACGCCATCGCCACCGTACACGGCAAGCTCGACGCCATCGACGCCTGGACCGTGCGCTCACGCGCCGCCAGCCTGCTCCACGGCCTCGGTTTTAGCAACGAACAGCTTGAACGTCCGGTCAGCGACTTCTCCGGTGGCTGGCGCATGCGCCTTAACCTGGCCCAGGCGCTGATTTGCCGTTCTGACCTGCTGCTGCTCGATGAACCGACCAACCACCTCGATCTTGATGCCGTTATCTGGCTGGAAAAATGGCTGAAGAGCTATCAGGGCACTCTGATTCTGATTTCGCACGACCGCGACTTCCTCGATCCGGTGGTAGACAAAATCATTCATATCGAACAGCAAACCCTGTTCGAATACACCGGCAACTACAGCGCATTTGAAGTGCAGCGCGCGACCCGGCTGGCCCAGCAGCAGGCGATGTACGAGAGCCAGCAGGAGCGCGTGGCGCATCTGCAAAGTTATATCGACCGTTTCCGCGCCAAAGCGACAAAAGCGAAGCAGGCGCAGAGCCGTATCAAAATGCTGGAGCGTATGGAGCTTATCGCCCCCGCGCATGTCGATAACCCGTTCCACTTCAGCTTCCGCGCGCCGGAAAGCCTGCCCAACCCGCTGCTGAAAATGGAGAAAGTGAGCGCCGGGTATGGCGATCGCATCATTCTGGACTCCATTAAGCTGAATCTGGTGCCCGGTTCACGCATCGGGCTGTTGGGGCGCAACGGCGCCGGTAAATCAACGCTCATCAAGCTGCTGGCGGGCGAGCTTGCGCCTGCCAGCGGTGAAATCGGTCTGGCGAAGGGCATTAAACTCGGTTACTTCGCTCAGCATCAGCTGGAGTATTTGCGAGCGGATGAATCGCCGCTGCAACATCTGGCGCGACTGGCGCCGCAGGAGCTGGAGCAGAAACTGCGCGATTACCTCGGCGGGTTTGGCTTCCAGGGCGATAAGGTCAGCGAAGAGACCCGCCGCTTCTCCGGTGGTGAAAAAGCGCGTCTGGTGCTGGCATTGATCGTCTGGCAGCGCCCTAATCTGCTGCTGCTTGATGAACCAACCAACCACCTTGACCTCGATATGCGTCAGGCGCTGACCGAAGCGCTCATCGAATTTGAAGGCGCGCTGGTGGTCGTCTCGCACGACCGTCACCTGCTACGCTCCACCACCGACGATCTCTATCTGGTTCACGACCATAAAGTCGAGCCGTTCGATGGCGATCTGGAAGACTATCAGCAGTGGCTGAGCGACGTGCAGAAACAGGAAAACCAGCCTGATGACGCCCCGAAAGAGAACGCCAACAGCGCCCAGGCGCGTAAGGATCAGAAGCGTCGCGAAGCCGAACTGCGTGCCCAGACCCAGCCGCTGCGTAAAGAGATCGCCCGTCTGGAAAAAGAGATGGAAAAGCTGAACGCGAAACTGGCGCAAGCGGAAGAAAAACTGGGCGACAGCGAACTGTACGACCAGAGCCGCAAAGCGGAACTGACAGAATGCCTGCAACAGCAGGCCAGCGCCAAATCCGGGCTGGAAGAGTGCGAGATGGCCTGGCTGGAAGCGCAGGAACAGCTTGAGCAGATGCTGGCCGACTAACTTCGGGAATATGACGATGAATCCGCTGATAACCAACGATATCACCTTTCGCAAGTTAAGCATCTTCATGACGTTTATGGAGAAAGGCAATATTGCCCGGACGGCGGAGGCGCTGGATATCAGCGGGGTCAGCGTTCATCGCGCGCTGCATACGCTGGAAGAGAATGTTCGCTGTCCGCTGTTCGTGCATAAAGGACGTAATCTGATCCCGCAACCGGCGGCGTGGACGCTGCTGGAGTATTGCCAGGAGGTCAGCCAGTTGATGGCGCGCGGGCTGGAAGAGGCGCGCAAAACGGCAGGGATCGGCCAGGGGCGTCTGCGCGTGGGTACGCTCTACTCTCTGACGCTGGAAACCGTCCCGCATCTGATCATGGGGATGAAACTGCGCCGACCGGATCTCGAACTGGATCTGACAATGGGCTCCAACGAAGCGCTGCTGAGAATGCTGGAAGACGGAATGCTGGATGCGATCCTGATCTCCATTTCGGAAAGCGCTATCGATCGCAACAGTCTGGAAGTGCTGCCGCTGTTTCATGACGATATTTATCTCGCCGCACCGGCGACGGCAACGCTTGACACCTCCTCGCCCGCCGATCTGCGTGATTACCGGGATCAGAAGTTTGTCTCACTGGCGGAAGGCTTTGCCACCTATGCGGGCTTCCAGGAAGCCTTTCATATTGCCGGGTTTGAACCAGAGATTGTCACCCGTGTGAACGACATCTTCTCGATGCTCAGTCTGGTGCAGGCGGGCGTCGGTTTCACTCTGATGCCGGGACGCATGAAGAAGATGTACGAGAATTCCGTACAGTTGCTGAAGCTGTCGCAGCCATACCAGATGCAGCAGCTCATCGCCATTGTCTTCGCCCGCAACCGCGAGCGCGACCCTAATCTGCTGGCGCTGGCCGCCGAAGGGCGCATGTACGCGCGTAGCCTTAATCCGGGCGCCTGATCGCCGGATGGCGACGCTGCGCGTCTTATCCGGCCTACGAGGTTGCGTGTTGGCCATCCGGCCTACAACGGGTGCGAGCCGTAGGCCCGATAAGCGCAGCGCCATCGGGCAATCGCACTAGCCTCTAAGCCGTTTTGCCAGATGCACCGCGACATCCACCCCGCTGCGCTCCAGCGAAACAGACTCACCTTCCCACTCCGCCTGTCGCGTTAAGCAAGTCAACACGCCGCCGGGCGGCATTTCAATCGCCAGCCGCGCCTCGCGCTCGTTGGCGGAGATCGCCGCATCCTGCCAGCGCACCGTCCGCGCCATGTTCATCGCCAGGTCGTCAGCAATACGTTCCGGCTGCCACAGCACACGCCCGGTACTACCGCTGAGGTATGCACAGCGCGGACGGGAGAGCGTCACATGACGGAACGCCTCCACCAGCTGCTGTGCCGGTTCCGCCAGCAGAGCGCAGTGCGACGGCACGCTCACCGCCAGACGGTGGGCTTTACTCGCGCCTTTATCCAGCGCCCGCTTCGCAACATCCGCCATCGCCTCATCGTTACCGGCAATCACAATCTGGGTTTCCGCATTCAGGTTAGCGATAAAGGTTCCACTGCCTGCAACCAGCGACTCCACCTGCGGCAAGGTCAGCCCCATAATCGCCGTCAGGCCGTAACCGTGCGGATACGCCTGCTCCATCAAATCACCGCGCAGGGCCACCAGCGTCAGCGCGTCGGTAAACTCCAGCGCTCCGGCGATCACCGCCGCTGGATACGCGCCGATGGACAGGCCGCTGACAATATCCGGCGCGACGCCGCGACGTTCCAGCTCGCGCGCCCACGCCACCCCGGCAATCAGCAGAGCAAGCTGTACCGCCCGGGTATGTTGCAGCGCGTCCGGGGTATCAAGCGTATTCGCCTCCGCCCCCAGCACCTCGCGCGCCAGCGCTAACTCCGTTCCCGGAAGGTTTTGCAGCATACCTGCATACTGCGTCCCCTGCCCCGGAAAGGTAAACAGGATTTTCATTTACTCCTCCCTGCGCCACGGGTCGCTGACCAGCCGCGGCCCCTGCGACGTTTTTAACAGCGCTTTGCCATCGCGCAGCCATTCGTTCAGCGCAAACGCGCCGTGCGGCGTTTCCACCTGGGTATCCGCACGGCAAAGCCCGCCCGTCAGTTGCTGCCGCCATTTCTCCAGCAGCTCGCGAGAGAGCGGCTGCCGGGCGCGAATCAGCAAATCCAGATCGCTTGCGGCGTGGATCACCGGGAGCCCGGTCGCCAGCGCGTAGCCGGTACTGCCGGTAATCCCCCACGTCCACGGCCATGCCTGTTGCGTCAGTAATAACGCCACCTGAACTGGTGGCTGCGAGATAAAGGGCGAGCGCAGCAGCATCTGTGGGTCAACCAGCGATTCCGGCGTACAGACGCGGGTAATGGCATCTGGTTGAGCCCAGCCCGCCGCGCGCTGGTCGCGCTTTATGCCGCGAACGCCGACGGGAATGCGCCCCTGCGCATCAACATCACGCCGTACCACCACCGGCAGGCGGGTATGCCAGACGTCATCCACCCAGGATTCCGTGACACCTTCCAGCGCGCTTCGCGCGTTAAGCCAGATAAGATCGTGGGGGCGTAATGTTGTGTTCATGCTTTAGAGTCCTGAAGTCAACGAGATAAACAACGGCAGCGACAGGATACACAGGACCGAGCTTAACAGCAGCACGGCTTCTGCATCCGGCGACTGCACGCCGAAGCGATTACCGAACACCACGCCGAAGAAACCGGCAGACAGCGCAATCATCAGGATAGCGGTGATCGCCACCGAGCCATGCAGGCCGAAAATCAGCACGATCCCCCAGGCAATCGCCGGTTGAATCAGTAGCTTGGCAATGGTGGAGGTAATAACCATCGTGTTGATCTGCAACTTACGCGCAGAAAGGATCACCCCGGTCAGGAACAGCGCCGCCGCAGTGGCGGCCAGGCCCAGCGGTTTGATCGCCGCCAGAACCAGCTCCGGCATCTTGATACCGATAGCGGAGAGAATGACCCCCAGCAGCGGCCCCATCACGATCGGTTTCTTGATTGAACGCCACATCAGCACCGGCAGCATAGACAGAGTAGAACCTGAGTTACCGCCTTCCGCACGCGCTTTCTCACGCTCCAGAATCAGCAGGCAGAACGGCGTCATCAGCACGGAACCGCAGGCAATGGAAACCGCGACGGAGAGCGACGTTGACGGCCCTTCGCCCAGCACGCTACCGAGAATCGGCAGGCCAAGCGCGGCGTAGTTTGGCAGAGCGACGGTCAGGGTCAGCACGGCCGCATCCTGCGGTGATTTTTTAAATACCTTCGTTGCCAGAAAATAGATAGCGGCGTAGGTGATCCACATCGCCAGCGTCAGCACCAGAATCAGCGGCGACTGCGCGACAATACCCGTCCAGGGCGTTTGTACCGTGGCGCTAAACAGCGCAGCGGGGAGTGCAAAATCCATGACGAAAATGTTGAGCAGGGAAACATTCTTGTTATCAACCATTTTGGCCTTCCCGGCCCAGAACCCCAGCAACATGATGACAAAAATCGGTGCAAGAGCATGAACAATCACGTAAGTCATAAATCACCTGTAATGAATAAAAGAGTTAGCACGGACGCGATGATTATTATTTTCAGGATGCAGGTCGCCTCACGGACGCAACGGGCGCGCCCGTGGGGTTATGCATCTGGCAGGTCTCTTTTACTTACCAGCTCGCCCGCATGCGTTCGCGTACAAGAGCAGAACTACGACGATTGTCGGCACCCAGACGGTTTTTCAGCGTCGGCTCCTGACGAGCATCGCTGATGGCCTGTTGCAGAGTGGCCGTCACCAACGTCAGATCGTTTGCCGAAGGAACATCTGGATTACTGATATCCAGCAGACTGGAGAGCAGTCCCAGCGTGGCGTAGTTACTGATGTCGTACGCCATCGGCGGAATAGTGGCCGCCAGTTTTTCCAGCGACTCGACGGTACGCAGGGTGATACGTGCCGCAGACTCTTTACCCATCGCGTGGATCAGCACGCCTTTGTCGTTGAAGGCAATCAGGCGGTTGGCCTGATAACCGTGCGCCAGAAACGCGCCAGACATCGCCTTGCCGACGATAAGGCCAATCACCGGATGGCCCGCCAGACGCGCATTGCCATACGCCGCTGCCGCACCGGCCAGCGCCTGGTGAATACCAAATCCCTCTTCACGGCGACCGTAGGCCTGGCTGGGCACATCAATCACCGCCACGATCGGGCGCTTAACAGCGTTATCAGCATCGGCAGCCACGGTTTCGCTGACCACTTTTGCAAGCGTCCAGCCTTCCAGCAGACCAACCTCGCCTTTTGCGGCGCGTGGGTAATGGTTGTTAGCATCCGGCACTACCGCGATAAAGCGCGCCGTTTCACCGTTCAGCTCACCGTCTGCGGCCTGCACGGAGGGGCACAGCCCTTCGAGCCGTCTGGCGTTCGGTACGAGGGCTTGCAGCCATAACTCGCCACGGCTTATTGCGTTACTCATCATTTCACCTCCCGGGCAAAGAGCGCGTTAATCTGTTCTGAATCGGCCTGTTTGCGGGTGTCGAAATGGCTCAGACGGTTCAGATAATCGTCGTAGTTATCGGTGCGGTGTTTTGCCGGAACGCCTTTCGCCAGCGCATCGTTCATCGCCGCTTTCACCGCGTTGACGCCATCGCCAACCAGCGCATCCACCAGCCCGCTTTGATAGCGCACTTCGCCACCGGTCATGCTCCAGATAAACGGGCGGTCACGGGAGTCATATTCTTCAATCCCGGCTTCCTGTTCGATAACCTGCGGGCCGTTCAGACCCAGACGCGCTTCGCGGGTGACAATCAGATAGCTACACAACGCAGCGGCGATAGACATCCCGCCGAAGCAGCCGACAGTCCCGGCCACAATGCCGACCACCGGGGTATAACGACGCAGGTCAACAATCGCCGCGTGGATGTCGGCAATCGCCGCCAGGCCGAGGTTGGCTTCCTGCAAACGCACGCCGCCGGTTTCCAGGCTCAACACCGCCTGCGTCGGAATGCCGTTACGGTTATCTTCCGCCGCCAGCTCCAGCGCCGCCGCCATTTTAGCGCCGGACACTTCGCCCATACTGCCGCCCTGGAATGCGCCCTCAATCGCCACAACCACCGCCGGTTTGCCGTTAATAGTGCCTTTCGCCACGACCATACCGTCATCGGCCTGCGGCACGATGCCCTGCGCACCCAGCCACGGCGACATCACGCCTTCAAACGGGTCGAGCAGTTCGCGGTAGCTGCCTTCATCCAGCAGCGCATGGGCGCGCTGACGCGCTTTTAATTCGATAAAACTGCGGTCATCACGCATAGCTCACCTCTTCAAATACCTGTTCGATACGAATGCGCGCTACGCCCGGCGTCGCGCCGAAGTCGTGGATGGTCAGTTTGCCTGCCGGCAGGCTGCTGACCGTTTGCAGACGGGTAAACAGCGCTTCCCAGCGGCTGCGGCTGTTATCGACGGAAGTGGTGATATCAATGGTTAACGTCTGGCCCTGGTCGGCGGTGAATAACACCTCCATATCCCCGGAGCCGACAACCCCTGCCAGCGCCCTGCCGCGTAATGCGCGGTTGGCTGGCACGGTCAATGTGATTTTTTCCATAACATCCTCTTAATGCTTTGAATAAGACGTTTCGACACGATCGAGAAACAGGGTGGCGGCGAGCAAGTCCGCCGCGCCGCCCGGCGAGGCGTTCAGCGCCAGCATCTGGCGGTCTAAACGAGCCAGCGCCTGCTCCCCTGCCGGGTGCGCGCTGCCGCCCGCATGGAGAACGGCGCGCGCGCCATGCTGCATGGCATCCAGCCCCTCCATCCCGGCGCGAGAAAGTACGCAGGTGTCGGTCAGCGAGGTCATGATGGCCATCAGCGCATCCAGCCGGGCGTGCATTTCGCTGCTGCCGTTCTGTCGGCTTAGCCGAAGCTGCGGCAGCGCACGCTGCATAATGTGTGGAAACGCCTGCTGTGCCTCTTCTCTGGCGCCCGGTACGCGATAACGGTGGGTGGCGCGCAGCCCTTTACTGAAGACTTTCGGCGCGGCGTCATCCGGCAGTTTTGCCAGTTCAGCGGCGGTTGCCGTCACCTGCTGCGCCTTACCCGCGCCGCCGTGCATCGCCACGGCGCTCACCAACAGCCCCAGCGCCCAAATCGCGCCACGGTGGGTGTTCACGCCGCCCGTTGCCGCCATCATCTGCTGCTCGCCTTCGCGACCGAGTCGCCCTATGGTTTGTCTGAGCGCAATATCAGCCGGACGCCGCCAGCTTTGTTGCGCCAGCGCCTGAAACGTGGCGGTCAGGCTGTGCGCCGAGCGCTCCATCAGCGCAAGCGATAAATCGTGGTGCGCGCCGTTCCCCCGACTGTCCACCAGACCGGGCTTCGGGCTTAATCGTGCTTCGTCGATCAGACACTGCGTGGCGGTTCGCGCCAGCCATTCGGCGCCGCCTTCAACCTGAATCCGGGGCAGAAGTTTCATTACCAGCTCCGAAATTTCGCAGGTGGGTTGTAGAGCCCCCCGGACCATTCCACCAGGTCGGCAACACTGCCGGCCGCCAGCAGAGAACGGGTGGCGTCGGTACGACGAATGCCCATATCTTCCGGGTAAACCACCTTGCCGCTCTGACGCAGTTCGGCGACGCGCCGGGCGTCTACGCCCAGACCGATGTCGGTGATACCGGCCACCGCCGCAACCATCGCGCGACGCTCCTCCAGACTTTCCGCCCGGTAGAGATAAGCGATACCTTCTTCGGTCAGAACGTGGGTCACGTCGTCGCCGTAGATCATCACCGGCGCCAGCGGCATACCGGAGGCTTTCGCTACATCAACCGCATCCAGTTTTTCCACGAAAGTCGGTTTCACGCCTGCCTGGAAGGTTTCCACCATCTGCACCACCAGCTTTTTACCGCGCTGCATAGGGTCAGGTTCGGTGATCATGTTCAGCCAGGCCGGGGTAGCGTGACGGCGACCGTGCGGGTCGTGGCCCATGTTTGGCGCGCCGCCGAAGCCGGACAGGCGACCGCGAGTCACCGTTGAGGAGTTAGCCAGGCCATCAACCTGCAACGTGGAGCCGATAAACATATCGACCGCGTACTGACCCGCCAGCTGACAGAAAGCGCGGTTAGAACGCATGGAGCCGTCGGCGCCGGTAAAGAACACGTCAGGACGGGCGCGGATGTACTCCTCCATCCCCAGCTCGCCGCCGAAGCAGTGCACACTTTCCACCCAGCCGCTTTCAATCGCCGGGATCAGCGTCGGATGCGGGTTCAGCGTCCAGTGTTTACAGATTTTGCCGCGCAGACCGAGTTGCTCGCCCCAGGTGGGCAGCAGCAGTTCAATAGCGGCGGTGTTGAAGCCGATACCGTGGTTCAGCGACTGCACCTGGTGCTCTGCGTAGATGCCTTTAATGGCCATCATCGCCATCAGGATATGTTCCTGTTTGATCAGGCGCGGGTCGCGAGTGAACAGCGGTTCGATAAAGAACGGTTTGTCGGCAACCACCACGTAGTCGATCCACGAGCCCGGAATATCGATGCGCGGCAAGTCGCACTCGTCGTCCACCAGCTCATTCACCTGTACGATAACGATGCCATCGTGGAATGCGGCGGCTTCCACCAGCGCCGGGGTATCTTCGGTACTCGGCCCGGTGTAGAGGTTGCCTTTGCGGTCAGCTTTGTAACCGGCAATCAGCGCCACGTTTGGCGCCAGGTCGACGTAAAGACGGGAATAAAGCTCAATGTAGGTGTGGATGGCGCCAATTTCCAGCAGGCCATCTTCCAGCAGTTGCGAGATGCGCAGACTTTGGGTGCCGGAAAAAGAGAAGTCCAGCTTGCGGGCGATACCCTTTTCGAAGATATCGAGATGCTCGCTGCGCCCAACGCTTGGCATGATCATATGCAGGTCATGCACTATCTGCGGGTTGACCTCCGCCAGCATGCGGGACAGGAAATCTGCCTGCTTCTGGTTATTCCCTTCTAATACCACGCGGTCACCCGGCGCGATCAGTTTTTCCAGCATTGCGGTCAGGTCTGCGGTTGGCAGCACCTTGCCCTGCACCGGAACAGAAGCCAGACGCCGCTGCTTCTCGGTGCGGCGCGTGTTCCAGACTCGTGCTGGCGTTTGCCCAGATAACATTATTAACCTCCTGATTCAGCTAATCATTTTGATTGCTTAACACTGGAAAGAGTGTGCGCCCTGGTGAGAAAGTCATCAATTAAGCGTAGAGAGGAATCATTAGCCTGAGAGTAATAATTTGAGTAATGAATTGTGATTAAGATCAGCGTCAGGAAGGTGTAAATCCGCTCCCCCTGCCTCATTTTCATAAACACCAGGGGAAAGTGACGGTATAGTAGGCGGCAGATTTAAAAAAACATCGCATAATTTATGACTCAAATAACCTCCCCCGACCTTGATATCACCGGTCACGATAGTGCGGAGTTCGTGCCAATGCGCGGTATCCGCAACCGCCACCTGCAAACCATGCTGCCGCGACTCATCCGCCGCAAGGTGAAGTTCGATGCGCACTGGCAGCGTCTGGAATTACCAGACGGCGATTTTATCGATCTGGCCTGGAGTGAAGATCCACAGCACGCGAAGCACAAACCGCGTCTGGTGGTTTTTCACGGCCTGGAAGGCAGCCTGAACAGCCCGTACGCTCACGGGCTGATTGAAGCGGCGCAAAAGCGCGGCTGGCTGGGCGTGGTCATGCACTTTCGCGGCTGTAGCGGCGAACCGAACCGGCTGAACCGCATTTATCACTCCGGCGAAACGGAAGACGGCACCTGGTTTTTACACTGGCTACAGCGTGAGTTTGGCGCCGTCCCCACCGCCGCCGTCGGCTATTCGCTCGGCGGAAATATGCTGGCGTGTCTGCTGGCGAAAGAAGGCCGCGAGATCCCAATTGACGCGGCGGTCATCGTTTCCGCTCCCTTTGTGCTGGAAGCGTGCAGCTATCATATGGAAAAAGGGTTTTCCCGCGTTTATCAGCGCTATCTGCTCAATCTGCTGAAGGCCAACGCCGCGCGCAAGCTGGCGGCATACCCCGGCACACTGCCGATTAATCTGGCGCAGCTCAAATCCGTGCGCCGGCTCCGTGAATTTGACGATCTGATCACCGCGAAAATTCACGGCTTTGCCGACGCGATAGACTATTATCGTCAATGTAGCGCCATGCCGATGCTCAACCAGATCGCCAAACCGACGCTCATCATCCACGCGAAAGACGATCCGTTTATGGATCATCATGTGATCCCGAAACCGGAAAATCTGCCGCCGCTGGTGGAGTATCAGCTCACCGAGCATGGCGGGCATGTTGGATTTATCGGCGGGACGCTGCGTCGCCCGGAAATGTGGCTGGAGTCGCGGATTCCCGACTGGCTGACAACGTATCTGGAGGCGTCATCATGATGATCCCCTGGCAAGAGCTGTCTTCTGAGACGCTGGACAATTTGATCGAAAGCTTTGTGTTGCGTGAAGGCACCGATTATGGTGAACATGAACGTTCGCTTGAGCAAAAGGTCGCCGACGTCAAACGACAGCTACAGTGCGGAGAAGCTGTTCTGGTGTGGTCTGAACTGCACGAGACGGTCAACATTATGCCGCGTGAACAGTTTCGCGAATAATCCGCCGCTGACGGCCGACTATACTAAAACTTTTGTTGATTCATGGAGTTGTTATGTCTGCCAAACATCCGGTGATTGCGGTAACAGGGTCCAGCGGCGCGGGGACCACGACCACCAGCCTCGCGTTTCGAAAAATTTTCGCGCAGTTAAATCTGCGCGCAGCCGAGGTGGAAGGCGACAGTTTTCATCGTTACACACGCCCCGAAATGGACATGGCGATCCGCAAAGCGCGCGACGCCGGGCGGCATATCAGCTATTTCGGCCCTGAAGCCAACGACTTCAGCCTGCTGGAACAAACCTTTATTGAATACGGACAGACGGGCAAAGGCCAGGCGCGTAAGTATCTTCATACCTACGATGAGGCCGTGCCGTGGAATCAGGTGCCAGGGACGTTTACCCCGTGGCAGCCGCTGCCGGAACCCACCGATGTGCTGTTTTACGAAGGGCTGCACGGCGGCGTGGTAACGCCGCAGCATGATGTCGCGCGTCATGTCGATCTGCTGGTCGGCGTGGTGCCGATCGTCAACCTGGAGTGGATTCAAAAACTGATTCGCGATACCAGCGAGCGCGGCCACTCCCGCGAGGCGGTGATGGATTCCGTTGTCCGCTCAATGGATGACTACATTAATTTCATTACGCCGCAGTTTTCCCGCACCCACATTAACTTCCAGCGCGTGCCCACCGTTGACACTTCCAATCCCTTCGCCGCGAAAGGCATTCCTTCGCTGGACGAAAGTTTTGTGGTCATTCATTTCAGAAATCTGGAAGGGATTGATTTCCCGTGGCTGCTGGCGATGTTGCAGGGGTCGTTTATTTCCCATATCAATACGCTCGTGGTGCCGGGCGGCAAAATGGGGCTGGCGATGGAGCTGATCATGTTGCCGCTGGTTCAGCGACTGATGGAAGGGAAGAAGATCGAATAATCTGTTCGATGTTTGCCGGATGGCGGCTGACGCCTTATCCGGCCTACAGGGTGCGTTTGATATATGCCGGATGGCGGCTGGCGCCTTATCCGGCCTACAGGGTGCGAATTCGTAGGCCTGATAAGCGAAGCGCCATCAGGCAACCGGCATCACGCCGCAATCACTTCATACGAATGGGTAATATTCACCGCTTTTTCTAGCATCAGCGCCACTGAGCAATACTTCTCAGCCGAAAGATCGACCGCCCGCGCAACCGCCGCGTCTTTCAGGTCATTGCCGGTCACAATGAAATGCAGATTGATATGCGTAAACAGGCGCGGCGCTTCTTCACGACGTTCGGACGTCAGCTTCACTTCGCAATTCGTCACATCCTGACGCCCTTTCTGCAAAATAGAAACCACGTCGATTGCGCTACAACCGCCTGCGGCCATCAGCACCATTTCCATCGGGCTTGGCGCTTTATCACCGGAGTTGCCATCCATTAAAACCTGGTGGCCGGAGGCAGACTCTCCCAGAAAGGTTAACCCTTCAACCCACTTTACACGCGCTTGCATATTCGGAACTCCAATGTGTCAATTTTCCTGACAGATTACGCGCACATAACAAATCTCGCAACGGAAGGCGACCTGCGTCATGCTGAAGCGAGACACCAGGAGACACACGGCGAAAGCTATGCTAAAACAGTCGGGATGCTACAGTAATACATTGACGTACTGCATGTATGCAGAGGACATCACATTCAGGCTGCAGTACATTTTCGACAGCCCCCTTCCCAGGAATTCGGGAAACCTATTTTTGCAAACCCAGAGGCAGTGTCGTGTTCTGGCTCTGGAGACAGCTTATAACAGAGGATAACCGCGCATGGTGCTTGGCAAACCGCAAACAGACCCGACTCTCGAATGGTTCTTGTCTCATTGCCACATTCATAAGTACCCATCGAAGAGCACGCTGATTCACCAGGGTGAAAAAGCGGAAACGTTGTACTACATCGTTAAAGGCTCAGTGGCAGTGTTGATCAAAGATGAAGAAGGGAAAGAAATGATCCTTTCTTATCTGAATCAGGGCGATTTTATTGGCGAACTGGGCCTGTTTGAAGAAGGTCAGGAACGCAGTGCCTGGGTACGTGCCAAAACGGCCTGTGAAGTCGCTGAAATTTCTTACAAGAAATTCCGTCAGTTGATCCAGGTAAACCCGGATATTCTGATGCGCCTGTCTTCCCAGATGGCTCGCCGTCTGCAAGTGACATCTGAGAAAGTCGGTAACCTCGCCTTCCTCGACGTAACGGGCCGTATCGCTCAGACCCTGCTGAACCTGGCGAAACAACCTGACGCGATGACTCACCCGGATGGCATGCAGATCAAAATCACCCGTCAGGAGATCGGCCAGATCGTTGGCTGCTCCCGTGAAACCGTGGGGCGTATTCTGAAAATGCTCGAAGATCAGAATCTGATCTCCGCTCACGGTAAGACCATCGTCGTCTACGGCACACGTTAATCCCGTCGGAATGGCGCATTACCGGGTAATGCGCCATTTTTGTTTGCACCGATGTGGCGAAGACTGATTTACCATCCTGAGATCAACTACGCACTACGGCAAACGCTGGTGCTGTGCCTGCCTGTGGCTATCGGCCTGATCATCGGCCAGTTGCACCTGGGACTGCTGTTCTCGCTCGTTCCCGCCTGCTGCAATATTGCCGGTCTTGATACCCCGCATAAACGCTTTTTCAAACGCTTAATCATCGGCGGATCGCTGTTTGCCGGATGCAGCCTGATTACACAACTGCTGCTGGCGCGCGACATCCCCCTGCCGCTGATCCTCACCGGGCTGACGCTGCTGCTCGGCGTCACGGCAGAAATCAGCCCGCTGCATGCAAGGCTGCTGCCCGCTTCACTGATTGCCGCCATTTTCACGCTAAGCCTGGCGGGGAACATGCCGGTCTGGGAGCCGCTGCTCATCTATGCGCTCGGCACGCTATGGTATGGGCTGTTTAACTGGTTCTGGTTCTGGCTGTGGCGCGAACAGCCGCTGCGCGAGTCGCTCAGCCTGCTGTATCGCGAGCTGGCCGACTATTGCGAGGCCAAATACAGCCTGCTCACGCAGCATATCGATCCAGAAAAAGCGCTGCCGCCTCTGCTGGTGCGCCAGCAGAAAGCGGTAGATCTCATTACCCAGTGTTACCAGCAGATGCACATGCTGTCGGCCCAGCACAATAATGACTACAAGCGCCTGCTGCGCGCCTTCCAGGAAGCGCTGGACTTACAGGAGCATATCTCCGTTAGTTTGCATCAGCCGGAGGAGGTTCAGAAGCTGGTGGAGCGCAGCCACGCGGAACAGGTTATTCGCTGGAATGCGCAAACCGTCGCTGCCCGCCTGCGCATCATCGCGGATGACATCCTGTATCACCGTCTGCCCAGCCGTTTTTCGATGGAGAAGCAGACTGGCGCGCTGGAAAAAATCGCCAATCAGCACCCGGAAAACCCTGTCGGGCAGTTTTGCTACTGGCACTTTAGCCGTATTGCCCGCGTATTACGCACTCAGCGTCCGCTGTACGCACGCGACCTGATGGCTGATAAACAGCGTCGCCTGCCGCTGCTGCCCGCGCTGAAAAGCTATTTATCGTTTAAATCGCCCGCGCTGCGCAACGCCGGGCGAATCAGCGTCATGTTAAGTATCGCCAGTCTGATGGGCAGCGCCTTACATCTGCCCAAGCCGTACTGGATTCTGATGACCATCCTGTTCGTCACGCAAAACGGCTACGGCGCGACGCGCGTACGCATTCTGCACCGTTCAGCGGGTACGCTGGCCGGTCTGGTGGTGGCGGGCGTCACGTTGCACTTTCGCATTCCTGAAGGCTACACGCTGG
Source organism: Citrobacter koseri ATCC BAA-895 (assembly GCF_000018045.1). Lineage (NCBI taxonomy): Bacteria > Pseudomonadati > Pseudomonadota > Gammaproteobacteria > Enterobacterales > Enterobacteriaceae > Citrobacter > Citrobacter koseri. The sequence goes on from NC_009792.1 coordinate 4,379,935, forward strand.
CATTAATGCTGATCATTACGCTGGTGAGCTATCTGACCATTCGCAAAAACTACGGCTGGGCGACGGTTGGCTTTACGGTGACGGCGGTCTATACCCTGCAACTGCTGACGCTCAACGGCGAACAGTTCATCGTGCCGCGATTTATTGATACGGTCATTGGCTGCCTGATTGCTTTTGGCGGGATGGTCTGGCTCTGGCCGCAGTGGCAAAGCGGCCTTTTGCGTAAGAATGCCCACGACGCGCTGGAAGCGGACCAGGAGGCCATTCGGCTGATCCTCAGCAACGACCCGCAGCCAACGCCGCTGGCGTACCAGCGAATGCGGGTGAACCAGGCGCACAATACGCTGTTTAACTCGCTGAATCAGGCGATGCAGGAACCGGGGTTTAACACGCACTATCTGGAAGATATGAAACTGTGGGTAACGCACAGCCAGTTTATCGTTGAGCACGTCAACGCCATGACCACGCTGGCGCGCGAGCATACGATGCTGACGCCGGATCTGGCGCAGCGCTATCTGGAATCCTGCGAAATTGCGCTCCAGCGCTGTCAGCAGCGGCTGGAGTATGACGCGCCGGGCGGTTCCGGGGATGTGAATATTCTGGAGTCATCGGAGATGCTCTCCCACGGGCCGCTCAGCACGCTGGAACAGCATCTGCAACGCGTGCTGGGGCACCTGAATACCATGCACACCATTTCGTCAGTGGCATGGCGCCAGCGCCCGCATCACGGCATCTGGCTTAGTCGCCGGTTACGGGATATGAAGGGTTGACGTTGTTTGCTGTTTGTTGTTTGCCGGATGGCGGCGCAAGCGCCTTATCCGGCCTACAGGGAAAACGCGATTTGTAGGCCGGATAAGCGTAGCGCCATCCGGCAATCAGCCAGCCACTTTCGCCACCGCCTGCGCAAAACGCTGCATCCCTTCGTCAATATCCGCCTCTTCCACCACCAGCGACGGGGCAAAGCGCATGACATCCGGCCCGGCATTCAGCACCATAACGCCTTCATGCGCGCCAGCGTAAAGGAAATCCCGCGCCCGACCTTTGTACTGCGGCTTCAGTTCCGCGCCAATCAACAGCCCCATGCCGCGAATATCGCTGAAAATGTCATACTGCTCGTCAATCTTCTGCAAATGCTGAACAAACCGCTCGCGTTTAGTCTGAACACCGCTCAGCACGTCAGACGTATTGATGATATCGAACGCGGCCCCGGCAACAGCGCAGGCCAACGGGTTGCCGCCGTAGGTGGAACCGTGCGACCCAACGTGGAACGCGGACGCAATCTCCTGCGTGGTCAGCATAGCGCTGACCGGGAAGCCGCCGCCCAGCGCTTTCGCACTGGTAAGAATATCCGGCGTCACGCCGTAGTGCATATAGGCGAACAGATCGCCGGTGCGCCCCATACCACACTGAACTTCATCAAACACCAGCAGCGCCTGATGCCGATCGCACAGCTCGCGCAGGCCTTGCAGAAACGCTGGCGTTGCGGCGGTGACGCCGCCTTCTCCCTGGATCGGCTCCACCACCACCGCGCAGGTATGGTCATCCATCACCGCTTTCACCGCGTGCAGGTCGTTGAAAGGAACATGGATGATATCCGCCGGTTTAGGGCCAAATCCGTCGGAATACTTCGGCTGACCACCAACGGAAACGGTAAACAGCGAGCGGCCATGAAAAGCGTTATGGAAGGCGATGATTTTGGTTTTAAACGGGCTATGACGCACGCAGGCATAGTGGCGCGCCAGTTTGAAGGCGGTTTCGTTGGCTTCGGTGCCGGAGTTCATAAACAGCACGCGCTCGGCGAAGGTCGCGTCGATAAGCTTACGCCCCAGACGCAGCGCAGGTTCGTTAGTAAAAACGTTGCTGGTGTGCCACAGCGTTTCACCCTGCGTTTTCAGCGCCTCCACCAGCGCCGGATGGCAATGCCCTAAGGCGGTAACTGCAATCCCACCCGCGAAATCAACGTACTCTTTACCCTGCTGATCCCAGACCCGGCTGCCCTTGCCTTTTACCGGAATAAACTCTGCCGGTGCATAAATCGGCAGGATAACTTCATCGAAAGTCGCGCGCGTAATTGCAGTTTGTTCAGTTGCCATCTTATGCCCATCCAGCTAAATGAAATTTCAGTCATAAAATATGCATAAAAAATCACTGGATAGCAACCACAAATCAGCGCGACAGGAAATTAGCCAGCAGTTGATGTCCCTGCTCGCTCAGAATACTTTCCGGGTGGAACTGCACCCCTTCCAGATCCCACTCCCGGTGGCGAATCCCCATAATTTCCTGCGTGTCGCTCCAGGCCGTAACGTCAAAGCAGGCGGGAAGCGTTGCAGGATCGATCACCAGTGAGTGATAGCGCGTGACGGTAAGCGGGTTCGATAGCCCCTGAAAAACGCCCTGGCCGTTATGGGTGACGGGAGAGGTTTTACCGTGCATCACTTTAGCCGCCCGCACGATCGTCGCACCAAAGGCCTGCGCCATCGCCTGGTGTCCAAGACAGACGCCGAGCATGGGAAGGCGTCCGGCATAATGGCGGATTACTGCCAGGGAGATGCCCGCGTCATCCGGCGTACAGGGCCCCGGCGAGATCACGATTTTTTGCGGATTCAGCGCGTCAATTTGCGCCAGCGTCAACGCGTCATTTCGCCTGACCAGGACATCAGCGCCCAGTTCGCAGAAATACTGATACAGGTTCCAGGTAAACGAATCATAGTTGTCGATCAGCAGAATCATGGCGGCTCCGGTACGTAAGAACCGCGCTATTCTACTCAGTTTCCTGGGCTTCGCTTACCCCTTTACGAAATATTGCCTGTAATCCCGACAGGTCGCCCATCGCGCCGCTCTGGTTCGCCTGGCTCCATTCGGCCACCTGAATGCCGCTCCAGCTCAGGATATAACCGGCGTGGAGCGCCAGTTGCTCAAAGAAGATGCGCTGCGCTAGTCCGCTGCCGATGCGAAAAGGATGCAGCACATTAATTTCACAGTAGTAGTGCGCCAGACGATCGGCGAATTTCTCTTTCGTCAGCCCGACCAGATACCCCTCTTCTTCCAGATCCTGCATCAGGGCGTTGCCCTCTTTTTCGATGTAGGCAAAATGGCAAAAACGGGTATCTCCCTGATATATATCGACCTCGCGCAGTTGTCCGGCCCAGTCAAAAACATCCTGATACAGCTGACGATGAATGGCGCGCAGGTGAGGCAGTCCGCGCACCAGAGGGCCAGGTTCAATCGTCGCGGCACGCAGTGCGGTCAGTTCATACGCCGCCTGCTCCAGGCGCTGAACCTGCCGGATGCCTAAGCGGTTACGCATGATATTCAGGCCGGGATACAGATAGGGGTCGCGTCCATCACCAAACTTATCGCTCATAGTGCCTCCTTAATTCTGCCAGGCGCACCAGTGCTTCTTCGGCGGTCAGGGTAACTAACGGGATGTCCACCCCTTCCAGACGTCGACTCTCCTGGAAATTGATATTTCGTCGTTGTTCCCAGAGGCGAGACTTTTGTTTATCGGTGAGTTTTTTCACGAGACCTCCCTGAATGTGCCTGCACTTGCCACAAGTATAAGCAGCAAATTCAGGTTACGCAGAGGTCAGGAATCGCGCGGGCATTGCTGGCCCGCGCAGAATGCCATTACGGCAGGACTTTGGCAGAAAGGATAACTATCGGTTTTGAAGGAACATTTTGGTAAGGGCCGACATCGTGCGTCTGCACCTGGGAGATTTTGTCAGCGACATCCATCCCTTTCACAACTTTACCAAATACGGCGTAGCCAAAATCGCGCTGGCCGTGATCCAGGAAGGCGTTGTCGGCAACGTTGATAAAGAACTGGCTGGTTGCGCTGTCTTTATCTGCGGTACGCGCCATCGCAATGGTGCCACGGGTGTTGCGCAGCCCGTTGTCCGCTTCGTTCTTGATCGGCGGGTTAGGTTTCTTTTGCTGCATCTGCTCGTTAAAACCGCCGCCCTGCACCATAAAGCCGGGGATCACACGGTGGAACGTGGTGTTGTTATAGAAACCGCTGTTGACATAATCGACAAAGTTTTGCACTGAAACTGGCGCTTTCTGGCTATTCAGTTCCAGTTCAATATTTCCGGCGGAGGTCGTCAGCAGAACATGTGGGTCACCTTTCGCTGCCAACGCTACAGGAGAGAGAGCAGAAAGAGCGAGAACAGCTGCAACAGCCGCCAGAGTCGATTTGAGCATGAGATTTCCTTAACGAGAGCAGTAACAAAAGCAAGTAGATTGATTCTAAAGAGCCTTCAAGGAGCAGGCCAGCCCTTTACCTAATTTTACGTATCTGAAACAAATGTAACCTTACGATTTTGTTGTGCTTTTCGGTATATTAATGTGATCAATGTCACGTTAAAAAATGTAACGCTTACAGTAATTGCTAATAAACATTTAAATACATCACTAAAACGCCTAAAATCTGCCCGCTCACGGCGCTGTCAACGCGCTTTACACCTCTATACACAGGCCAGTCATGACTAACAGCAATCGCATCAAGCTCACATGGATTAGCTTTCTCTCCTACGCCCTGACAGGCGCGTTGGTAATTGTCACCGGGATGGTGATGGGAAACATTGCAGAGTACTTCAACCTGCCCGTTTCCAGTATGAGTAACACATTCACCTTTCTTAACGCCGGTATCCTGATCTCTATTTTCCTGAATGCCTGGCTGATGGAAATTATCCCGCTGAAAACGCAGCTGCGTTTTGGCTTTGTGTTGATGGTGCTGGCCGTGGCCGGGCTGATGCTCAGCCATAGCCTGGCGCTTTTCTCTGCGGCAATGTTTGTACTGGGCCTGGTGAGCGGTATCACCATGTCGATCGGTACTTTCCTGATCACCCAGATGTATGAAGGCCGTCAGCGTGGTTCTCGCCTGCTGTTCACCGACTCCTTCTTCAGTATGGCCGGGATGATCTTCCCGATGGTCGCCGCTTACCTGCTGGCGCGCAGCATTGAGTGGTACTGGGTATACGCCTGCATCGGTCTGGTCTACGTGGCGATTTTCATCCTGACCTTCGGCTGCGAATTTCCGGCGCTGGGTAAACACGCGCCGAAAACGGAAACGCCGGTGGTAAAAGAGAAATGGGGCATTGGCGTTCTGTTCCTGTCTATCGCCGCGCTGTGCTACATCCTCGGTCAGTTGGGTTTCATCTCCTGGGTGCCGGAATACGCCAAAGGTCTGGGCATGAGCCTGAACGACGCCGGTACGCTGGTCAGCGATTTCTGGATGTCGTACATGTTCGGCATGTGGGCCTTCAGCTTCATTCTGCGCTTCTTTGATCTGCAACGTATCCTGACGGTACTGGCGGGTCTGGCGGCGGTGCTGATGTACCTGTTCATTAAGGCCCAGCCGGAGCATATGGCATGGTTTATTCTGACGCTCGGCTTCTTCTCCAGCGCCATTTACACCTCAATCATTACGCTGGGTTCGCAGCAAACCAAAGTGCCGTCGCCGAAGCTGGTTAACTTTGTGCTGACCTGCGGCACCATTGGCACCATGCTGACCTTCGTGGTGACAGGCCCAATCGTGGCGCACAGCGGCCCGCAGGCCGCGTTGCTCACCGCAAACGGTCTGTATGCCGTGGTGTTTGTGATGTGCTTTATCCTCGGGTTTGTTACCCGTCATCGCCAGCATAACGTGCCAGCAGCGCACTGATGATGATTTGCCCGGTGGCGCAAGCTTACCGGGCCTACATGTAACTTGTAGGCCGGATAAGACGCATAGCGTCGCCATCCGGCTTTTTAATCCTGCTTTTTCGCGCAATTTCCCCCTCCTCCTGACGGCGTAGACCTCGCATTCTTTAGAGGTAGACCTTCTTACGCTAATAACCCCTCATTTTGTACGTTATTTGCACAACAACGAAATGTCTGACAATTCCGTGACTTATAAAAATGCTGACAAATCAGCAATATACCTCTTAAGGAGTATATAAGGCCGAATTTGATTTACATCAATAAGCGGGGTTGCTGAATCGTTAAGGTAGGCAGTAATAGAAAAGAAATCGAGGCAAAAATGAGCAAAGTCAGACTCGCTATTATCGGTAATGGTATGGTCGGCCATCGCTTTATTGAGGACCTTCTTGATAAATCCGACGCTGCCAATTTTGACATTACCGTGTTCTGTGAAGAACCCCGCAAAGCATACGACCGTGTCCACCTGTCTTCCTACTTCTCCCACCACACCGCTGAAGAGCTGTCTCTGGTGCGTGAAGGCTTTTATGAGAAGCACGGCGTTAACGTTCTGGTCGGCGAACGCGCCATTACGATCAACCGTCAGGAGAAGGTCATCCACTCCAGCGCGGGTCGTACGGTTTATTACGATAAACTGATCATGGCGACCGGCTCCTACCCGTGGATCCCGCCAATTAAAGGTTCCGAAACTCAGGACTGCTTTGTTTACCGTACCATTGAAGATCTCAACGCCATTGAAGCCTGCGCCCGTCGCAGCAAACGCGGCGCGGTGGTCGGCGGCGGCCTGCTGGGTCTGGAAGCCGCTGGCGCGCTGAAAAACTTAGGCGTCGAAACCCACGTTATCGAATTTGCCCCCATGCTGATGGCAGAACAGCTGGATCAGATGGGCGGCGAGCAGCTACGCCGTAAAATCGAAAGCATGGGCGTACGCGTACACACCAGCAAAAACACCAAAGAGATCGTTCAGGAAGGCACCGAAGCGCGTAAAACCATGCGTTTTGCCGACGGTAGCGAGCTGGAAGTCGATTTCATCGTTTTCTCTACCGGTATCCGCCCGCGTGACAAACTGGCCACCCAGTGCGGCCTGGACGTCGCTCAGCGCGGCGGTATCGTGATTAACGACGCCTGCCAGACGTCTGACCCGGATATCTACGCGATTGGCGAATGCGCCAGCTGGAACAACCGCGTGTACGGTCTGGTCGCGCCTGGCTACAAAATGGCGCAGGTTGCCGTTGACCACATCCTCGAAACCGAAAACGTGTTTGAAGGCGCAGACCTCAGCGCCAAGCTGAAGCTGCTGGGCGTGGACGTCGGCGGCATTGGCGATGCGCATGGCCGCACGCCGGGCGCGCGTAGCTACGTTTACCTCGACGAAAGCAAAGAGGTCTACAAACGCCTCATCGTCAGCGAAGACAACAAAACCCTGCTCGGCGCGGTTCTGGTGGGCGATACCAGCGATTACGGCAACCTGCTGCAACTGGTGCTGAATGCGATTGAACTGCCGGAAAACCCGGACTCGCTGATCCTGCCGGCACATTCTGGCAGCGGTAAGCCTTCCATTGGCGTTGATAAACTGCCGGACAGCGCGCAAATCTGTTCCTGCTTTGACGTCACCAAAGGGATGCTGGTCGCCGCCATCAACAAAGGCTGCCACACCGTTGCGGCGCTGAAAGCGGAAACCAAAGCCGGTACTGGCTGCGGCGGCTGTATTCCGCTGGTTACTCAGGTTCTGAATGCCGAACTGGCGAAACAGGGTATTGAAGTAAACAACAACCTGTGTGAGCACTTTGCGTACTCGCGCCAGGAACTGTTCCACCTCATCCGCGTGGAAGGCATTAAAACCTTTGAAGAACTGCTGGCGAAACACGGTAAAGGCTACGGCTGCGAAGTGTGTAAACCGACCGTCGGTTCTCTGCTGGCCTCCTGCTGGAACGAATACATTCTAAAGCCACAGCACACCCCGCTACAGGATACCAACGACAACTTCCTGGCGAACATCCAGAAAGACGGCACCTACTCCGTGATCCCGCGTTCTGCGGGCGGCGAAATCACGCCGGAAGGTCTGGTGGCCGTAGGTCGCATCGCGCGTGAGTTTAACCTGTACACCAAAATTACCGGTTCTCAGCGTATTGGTCTGTTCGGCGCGCAGAAAGACGATCTGCCGGAAATCTGGCGTCAGCTGATTGAAGCGGGCTTCGAAACCGGTCACGCGTATGCCAAAGCGCTGCGTATGGCGAAAACCTGCGTGGGCAGCACCTGGTGCCGCTACGGCGTGGGCGATAGCGTCGGCTTCGGCGTCGAGCTGGAAAACCGCTACAAAGGCATCCGTACCCCGCACAAAATGAAATTTGGCGTCTCCGGCTGTACCCGTGAATGTGCGGAAGCCCAGGGTAAAGATGTGGGGATTATCGCCACGGAAAAAGGCTGGAACCTGTACGTCTGCGGTAACGGCGGGATGAAACCGCGTCATGCAGACCTGCTGGCGGCGGATATCGACCGCGAAACGCTGGTTAAATACCTCGACCGCTTCATGATGTTCTACATCCGTACCGCCGACAAACTGACCCGTACCGCACCGTGGTTAGATAACCTGGAAGGCGGCATCGACTACCTGAAGTCGGTCATCATCGACGACAAACTGGGCCTGAACGCGCATCTGGAAGAAGAGATGACCCGCCTGCGTGCAGCGGTGGTGTGCGAGTGGACGGAGACCGTGAATACACCGTCTGCGCAGGTTCGTTTCAGACACTTTATCAACAGCGATAAGCGCGACCCGAATGTTCAGGTGGTGCCTGAGCGTGAACAGCATCGTCCGGCAACGCCGTACGAGCGCATTCCGGTAACTCTGGTGGAGGAAAACGCATGAGCCAGTGGAAAAACATCTGCAAAATCGATGACATTCTGCCGGAAACCGGCGTCTGCGCGCTGTTAGGCGAAAAGCAGGTCGCCATTTTCCGTCCATATCACAGCGACCAGGTGTTCGCGATCAGCAACATCGACCCGTTTTTTGAGTCCAGCGTGCTGTCGCGCGGGTTGATTGCCGAGCATCAGGGCGAACTGTGGGTTGCCAGCCCGCTGAAAAAACAGCGTTTCCGTCTGAGCGACGGTCTGTGCATGGAAGATGAAAGCCATTCCGTCGCGCACTACGAAGCTCGCGTGAAAGACGGCGTGGTGCAACTGCGCGGTTGATGAATTTGGGGAGGCGCAACGCCTCCCTTTTTGACGTCTTTGTAGGCCCGATTTTGTAGGCCTGATAAGCGTAGCGCCATCAGGCAAAACACACCGCCGGATGGCGGCATAAATGCCTTATCCGGCCTACGGTTTTACGATTTTTCAAGGACAATCAAATGGTTACAGGCCCGATTTTGTAGGCCTGATAAGCGCAGCGCCATCAGGCAAAACATACCGCCGGATGGCGGCATAAATGCCTTATCCGGCCTACGGTTTTACGATTTCTTTTTTAATTTTATTGTTTTTACTTCAAGGATAATCAAATGTTTACAGACACTATTAACAAGTGTGCGGCTAACGCTGCGCGCATTGCACGCCTGTCGGCAAATAATCCGCTCGGTTTCTGGGTGAGTTCCGCAATGGCCGGCGCCTACGTCGGTCTCGGCATCATTCTTATTTTCACTCTCGGCAACCTGCTTGACCCTTCCGTTCGACCACTGGTGATGGGCGCTACCTTCGGCATCGCCTTAACGCTGGTGATCATCGCCGGTTCTGAACTCTTTACCGGCCACACCATGTTCCTGACGCTCGGCGTAAAAGCGGGCACCATCAGCCACGGTCAGATGTGGGCGATTCTGCCGCAAACCTGGCTGGGCAACCTGGTGGGCTCCGTGTTCGTCGCGCTGCTGTATAGCTGGGGCGGCGGCAGTCTGCTGCCGGTCGATACCAGCATCGTTCACACGGTTGCGCTGGCGAAAACCACCGCGCCCGCCACGGTACTGTTCTTTAAAGGCGCGCTGTGCAACTGGCTGGTTTGTCTGGCGATCTGGATGGCGATTCGTACCGAAGGCGCGGCGAAATTCCTCGCTATCTGGTGGTGTCTGCTGGCGTTCATCGCGTCCGGCTACGAGCACTCCGTCGCCAACATGACGCTGTTCGCCCTCTCCTGGTTCGGCCATCACGGCGACGCCTACACGCTGGCGGGAATTGGTCATAACCTGCTGTGGGTGACTCTCGGCAATACTTTGTCCGGTGTCGTATTCATGGGATTAGGTTATTGGTATGCTACGCCAAAAGCGGAGCGTCCGGCTCCGGCAAAAATCAATCAAACTGAAGCTACTGCCAATAATTAAGAGGTAATGTCGTGGACCATTTGCCTATATTTTGTCAATTACGCGATCGTGACTGTCTGCTCGTCGGCGGTGGCGATGTCGCAGAACGCAAAGCGCGGTTACTGCTGGAAGCAGGCGCTCGATTAACGGTCAACGCGCTGGCGTTTATTCCGCAGTTCACCGTGTGGGCAAATGAAGGCATGTTGACGTTAGTTGAAGGGGCATTCGAAGAATCCCTGCTCGACGGATGCTGGCTGGCAATCGCCGCGACCGATGATGACGCCGTGAACCAGCAGGTGAGCGAAGCCGCTGAATCACGCCGCATTTTCTGCAACGTGGTCGATGCGCCAAAAGCCGCCAGTTTCATCATGCCCTCCATTATCGACCGCTCGCCGCTGATGGTGGCGGTCTCCTCCGGCGGCACCTCGCCCGTTCTCGCACGCTTGCTGCGCGAGAAACTGGAGTCCTTGCTGCCCCAGCACCTCGGTCAGGTCGCGCATTACGCCGGCCAGCTCCGCGCGCGGGTGAAAAAGCAGTTCGCCACAATGGGCGAGCGCCGTCGCTTCTGGGAAAAACTGTTCATCAACGACAGGCTCGCGCAGTCGCTGGCGAATGCCGATGCGAAAGCGGTGTCGGAGATCACCGAGCAGATGCTTAGCGAACCGCTGGATCACCGTGGTGAAGTGGTGCTGGTGGGCGCGGGCCCTGGCGACGCCGGGCTGCTGACGCTGAAAGGGTTACAACAGATCCAACAGGCGGATGTGGTGGTGTATGACCGTCTGGTCTCCGACGACATTATGAATCTGGTACGCCGCGACGCTGACCGCGTGTTCGTTGGCAAACGCGCGGGCTATCACTGCGTTCCGCAGGAAGAGATTAACCAGATCCTGCTGCGAGAAGCGCAGAAAGGCAGACGCGTGGTGCGTCTGAAAGGCGGCGATCCGTTTATCTTCGGTCGCGGCGGCGAAGAGCTGGAAACGCTGTGCCACGCCGGTATTCCGTTCTCGGTTGTTCCCGGTATTACCGCGGCCTCCGGGTGCTCGGCTTATTCCGGCGTTCCGCTGACTCACCGCGACTACGCGCAAAGCGTGCGTCTGGTCACCGGGCACCTGAAAACGGGCGGCGAGCTGGACTGGGAAAACCTGGCGGCGGAGAAACAAACGCTGGTGTTCTATATGGGGCTGAATCAGGCGGCAACCATTCAGGAGAAGCTGATCGCGTTTGGTATGCAGGCCGATATGCCTGTGGCGCTGGTCGAAAACGGTACGGCCGTCAAGCAGCGCGTGGTCAGCGGCGTTCTTGCGCAATTAGGCGAGCTGGCGAAACAGGTCGAAAGCCCGGCGCTGATTATTGTCGGTCGGGTGGTCGCGTTACGCGATAAGCTAAACTGGTTCTCAAACCATTAATAAATATAGATGCCCTATATCAGGGCATCTTTTTTTTAACACTTTAACGATCATTCATTCTTACATTACACTTTAAATAAGCTAAATCCATTCATTACGTAAATACAAAAAAGAATAACGCCATAAAATACCGCACAAAACAGCCATTATCTCTTTTTTATTCGCTAAATAAATTCACCACACAAATATCAGCAGAATAAGGGCTGGATTGACGCCCCCTGGGTAGTCAGTGGCAAAATAGCGCCATTCATTAATTTTGCAAATAAAGGTTGCCTGTCAGGGCCGCCTTATATTTCTTATTTTATTTACAGGATGGCAACTATGTTTATGCAAAGGAAAAAACTCCTTGCAGTGGGTATTGCGATTGCACTGCAAACATATTACTGCCCGGCAATTGCGGCAGAGAATACAGAAGATGAGAAAGAATGTCCGGTAAATATTTCGTCGTTATCTCAGGCGGAGCGCAATAAGTTACCGGCGAAATGTCTGACGGCAGAAGCCGGGCAGGATAACCATTGGGCATGGGTCGCCAGTGGCGTAGCGGCTCTGGCGGCGGGCATCGCCATTGGCAATCACAGCGACGGCGACTCTCACCACCATTCAACAACGCCAGTCCCGCCAGACGACGGGGGCGACGTTACCCCAACGCCGCCGGATGACGGCGGAGATGTCACCCCAACGCCTCCCGATGATGGCGGCGACGTCACACCGCCTGATGATGGCGGTGATACACCAGTACCGCCTGACGACACATCCGTGACGACCTTCAGCAATCAGGTGACGCTGGATAAAGGCACAGACACCCTGCACTTCGACGACATCAAACTGGATAACGGCGAGCACCTCGGCGAAGCCACGCTCAGTTATTCCGAACAAGACGCGCAGTGGCAGTTAACCACCCAGGACGGCAAAACGCTGGCGATTTCCGGCTGGAACGTTACCGACAGCAACGCAGCCGTGATTGAAGGCGCTCAGGCCAACGGCTTTTACTGGAAGTACGACAGTCGGGGCTATCTGATCCTCGCGGATAACAATACTCAGGTTGTCAGCGGAGACGGCAAAACGCACACCACCGATCGCGAACTGGATATCAGCGGGAAAAATCGTACCGGCGTCATTATCTCGGGCGATAACACCCGTAATACGCTGAACGGGGATTCCACCGTAACCAATGGCGCAGTTGGCCTGGTTATTAGCGGCGACGGCACCACTAACGCTATCTCAGGCAAAAGTACGGTAGATGGCGCTACCGGGGCGTTAATTTCCGGCAATGGCACCTCGACCTCGCTCTCCGGCGATATCACCATCAGCGGCGGCGGTACGGGCATCGTTATCGATGGTGATAACACCCTCATTGATAATGCGGGAACCTCCAGCATTAGCGGCGCAGGTTCTACCGGTTCCATCATTAACGGCAATAACATTCGCCTCCTCAACAAGGGGGAATTAAACGTTTCTGACGGCGGCACCGGGGCAAAAATCACCGGCGACAATGCTATTGTCGATAACAAAGGCCATTCGACAACCCGCGGTACCGGTTCTACGGGGCTGTACATTGAGGGCGATCATGCGCTGGTGATTAATGAAGGTGATCAGCTCATCGCCGATGGCGCGACGGGCGTGCGCATTGATGGCGACAACGCCCGCGTACTCAATACCGGCAATATGGCCGTCGACGGCGCTGGCTCAACAATCGCCACCATTACGGGCAATAACGCTGACATGACGCAGAATGGCGACCTGTTGGTTATGAATGGCGCGACGGGCCTGACCATCAACGGCGAAGAAAGCGAACTCACAAACAGCGGCACCACCACCGTGCGTAACGACGGCTCTGTCGGCTTCGTTGTGGCTGGTACACAAAACACCTTCAACAACAAAGGTAATATCAACACCAGCCTTAACGGTACGGGAACGCTGATCAGCGGTACTGAATCGCAGGTCAGTCTGACGGGCGATATTAACGTGACTGCGGCTCAGGACAGCAGCGGTGTATTTCGTGGGGCAACCGGTCTTAACGTTTCTGGCGACACGAATACGACAACCATTCTGGGTAATGTGAACATCGAGGGCAGTTACCCGCAAGACGCTCAAATTAAAAGCGATGAGCAGTTACAAGGCATTACCGTCAACGGCAATCAAAATACGGTCAATCTGGATGGCGCGATGAATATCCATCTTGACAGTTCTGATATCAGCTCTGGGTATGCGAGCGTTGTCGGCCTCGATATCAGCGGCAGCGGTAACGCCGTGAATGTCGCCGGTGGTATAAACATCGACTTTTCCCAAAACGAAGCGGCTGCTGGCTCTGAAGCTATCGGTATCAACATTGATGGTGACAACACGTTAACGCTAAGCGGTAAATCTACCGTGGATATGACCACTATCTCAGGTGGCCAGGCCACGCTGGCAAACGTTAATAATGGCGGCTCCCTGCTCGTTACCGATGACGCCACGATTGAAGTGAACGCCGACTATCTGTACACACATTACTCCGTCGGAAATAAAGCCCTGCTGTCAGCTCATGGCCAGGGCTCGACGATTGAAAATCAGGGCGATATTACCACCCACGGAACAGCCAACGTTCTCCTTGCCGATCAGGGAGCGGAAGCGAGCAACAGTGGCAATATTCTCGTCTACGGAAGCAGTGACGATACGGGAGATAACCGTTCTGCCATCACCAGTGCAAATCGCGAAGATGCGGTCGTACACAACAAAGCGGGGGCCGATATCACCCTCTTTTCTAACCAAACGCCAGAGTACATTGACGGCATCAATCTCTACCCGGAAAGATGGTATACCCACACGCTTTACGCCATGCTGGCGGCCCAGGGCGGCAGCGTCGTTAATGATAAAGGAGCGACCGTCCATTTACAGGGCGCGGGAGCATATGGCGTCAGTGCCAGTGTAGGGACGGCGTTAAACGAAGGCGATATTTATCTGGACGGTTTTATCCCGACGCTGGACGATGAAAACAATATCATCAGCACAGACTACTGGCAGCCGACACACCTCTATTTGACCAGCTCGGCAATGGTTGCCGGTTCCACCGACAGCGGCTACGGTGACGCCACGGCCATCAACACCGGCACCATCACCGTCAACAACGCCGGGTTCGGTATGATGGCGCTCAACGGCGGCACGGCCGTTAACCAGGGTACTATTACGCTGACCGCTGATGAAGGTGTGACCGGCGAGGAAAACCAACTGGTGGGGATGGCTGCATTAAACGGCGGCACCGTCGTGAACGACACCACCGGCACCATCAATATTGATGCCGACTACGGTCAGGCGTTCCTTAGCGACAGCAACAGCTACATCATCAATAACGGCGCCATCAACCTGAACGGCAGCCCGATGGACGAAAACGACCCGCATATGGGTTCCACGCCAACCGACAAAATCTGGATACGGTCGCTGCCCGGCAGCGGCGACAGCGATAGCCAAACGTCAGAAGCGGGCTTTTTCACCACCGGAGCGCTGGCGAATTACGGCAATGAAACGCTGAACGGCGATATCGATGTTAGCGGCTGGCTGTACAACGAAGCAGGCGCCACGCTGACCGTCAACGGCGATATGGCGATTAATGCCGGAGGCGATCTGGAAAACCACGGGACGATGCATGTCGATACGATCACCACGTATCACAGCCTGTTCAACCGCGCAGACGGCAGCCTGACCACTGACCTCCTGACGCTTAATGGCGATATCACCCTGTTCAACGAGGGCAGCTTTACCGGCTCAATTGCAGGAACCTCTTACGCCCAGGAAGTCGTCAATACCGGCAATATGACGGTGGCGGAAGATGGCAAATCGCTCATCAACGGCAGCTTTGCGTTTTATAACCAGGAAGGCGCAACGCTTACCAACAGCGGCAGCGCGGTAGAAGGCGGCGAAAACACCATCATCAACATGACGCGAACCGACAGTTCCATCGCTCAGGTGAACAGCGGCACCATTACCGCCACCAACGGTTACAGCGCCATCACCACCGCGAATGCCAGCAACTCCCCGATGTGGATCTGGAACACGGAAACCGGCGTGATTAATGGTATTAACCCGGACGCCCCCCTGATCAACCTCAGCCGTGACTATAGCTTTGACAACGAAGGGACCATTAACGTCCAGGGCGACAATGCCGTGGCGATCAGCGGCGGCACCAGCAGTTATATCATCGACCTGGTCAACAGCGGCACCATCAACGTCGGCACCGAACAGGGGCAAATAGACGGAACCAACGGCACCGGACTTATCGGCATCAAAGGCAACGGCAACGCCACCACCATCAACAACACCGCCGATGGCGTGATCAACGTGTACGCGAATGACTCTTACGCGTTTGGCGGCCAGAGCAAAACCATCATCAATAATGGCGAAGTGAATCTGCTGTGCGACACCGGCTGCGGCATCTACGCCCCTGGCACTACGGGTACGCAGAACGATCACAACGGTACGGCGGATATCGTGATCCCGGATGCGATTGTCGCGCCGACGCAGGGTGATATTCCAGCGCCTCCGGCCGATCCGAACGCGCCGCAGATGTTAAGCAACTACATTGTGGGCACCAATGCTGACGGCAGTTCCGGTACGCTGAAAGCGAATAACCTGATGATTGGCGACGACGTGAAGGTGAATACCGGCTTTACCGCAGGTACGGCAGAGACCACCGTCGTGGTCGATAACGCCTTTACCGGCAGTAATATCCAGGGCGCGGACAATATCACCTCCACCAGCGTGGTGTGGAACGCCCAGGGCAGCACCGACGGCGACGGCAACGTTGACATCACCATGACCAAAAACGCCTATGCGGATGTGGCGACGGAGAGTTCCGTCAACGACGTCGCACAGGCGCTGGACGCCGGGTATACCAACAATGAGCTGTACAACAGCCTGAACGTTGGCACGACCGCAGAGCTGAACAACGCCCTGAAACAGGTCAGCGGCAGCCAGGCGAACACCGTCTTCCGCGAAGCCCGCGTACTCAGCAATCGCTTTACGATGCTGGCGGACGCCGCGCCGCAGGTGAAAGACGGTCTGGCGTTCAACGTGATGGCGAAAGGCGATCCGCGTGCCGAACTGGGTAACGACACCCAGTACGACATGCTGGCGCTGCGCCAGACGCTGGATCTGACCGCCAGCCAGAACCTGACGCTGGAATACGGTATTGCGCGTCTGGACGGCGACGGTTCGCAGAAAGCGGGCGACAACGGAGTGACCGGCGGCTACAGCCAGTTCTTCGGCCTGAAGCACAGCATGACCTTTAATGAGGGTCTGGCCTGGAACAACAGCCTGCGTTATGACGTGCATAACCTCGACAGCAGCCGCTCTGTCGCCTATGGCGATGTCAATAAAGTGGCGGATTCTGACGCCCGTCAGCAGTACATGGAGTTCCGCAGCGAAGGGGCAAAAACCTTTAACCTGATGGACGATGCGCTGAAAATCACGCCGTATGCGGGCGTTAAGCTGCGTCATACAATGGAAGAAGGTTACAAAGAGCGCAGCGCCGGAGACTTCAACCTGTCGATGAACAGCGGCAGCGAAACAGCCGTAGATTCCGTGCTTGGCCTGAAAATGGACTACGCCGGGGAAAACGGCTGGAGCGCAAGCGCCACGCTGGAAGGCGGCCCGAACCTGAGCTACACGAAAAGCCAGCGTAGCGCCACGCTGGCGGGTGCAAGCGACCAGCGCTTTAGCGTTGACGACGGCCAGAAAGGCGGCGGTCTGAACGGTCTGGCAACGATGGGCGTGAAGTACAGCGCCCAGGACAGCAGCCTGCATCTTGACGCTTATCAGTGGAAAGAAGACGGCATCAGCGATAAAGGCTTTATGCTGAACTTTAAGAAAACATTCCGTTAATTAAATAAACGCCACGGCCTGGAGAATATACATCATCTCCAGGCCGTTTTTTATTATGTTGAGTCTACGCAAAGCATATTACCCGCAGAATAAGAAGTCCTTATCTGGACTACCTCACTCCCTTATTAATTGATATGGTAACGTCCGCAAAATGGATTTTTCCATTTATCTCATACAATTAAAATTGTTTTATTTACAAGGATTTTGTCATGTTTAAAATTGCAAAGATTGCCGTTGTGGCAGGGATGCTGGCTACGCTCACCGCGTGTACGGGTCATATCGAAAACAAAAAGAATGATTGCAGTTACGATTATTTACTTCACCCGGCAATTTCTATTTCAAAAATTATTGGTGGTTGCGGCCCGGCTGCGGATCAATAATCGAGACCGTTGTCGCACGATACAAAAAAACCGGGGATTCCCCGGTTTTTTCATGTGTATCATTGTAGGCCTGATAAGCGTAGCGCCATCAGGCTTCCGTGCACACATACGCGCCGGATGGCGGCGCAAGCGCCTTATCCGGCCTACGGTGCTGTGCCATCAGGCACACAGGCTTTCCCGCAAAATACGTAACACCGTTTCTTCGCCGCTGCGGTTGGGATTAATACGAATCGCATAACGCGCCAGACCCGGACGGGCCGCACGAAACGTACCGGAAAGGCGATAAAACAATGGCGGGATTTCATATTTGGACTCCGCGCCCACCGGGTAAGGCAACGCCCCGCGCTTTTGCGCCTCCTCCAGCACCTTTTCGGCAACGGGCTGGTGGAACTCCACAATCAACACTTTCGATTGCGCATTCGCAATCACCGCCTGCTTCACTTCCGGCACGGTTCCGCTGTTTAACAAGGCGAGTAAACGTTCCGTCACCCCGGCCTGCACAGCGTGCATCACTGGCGCGAAAACCAGGCCACGAAGCACCGCCAGCGCCTGCGCGCCCTGAATCTGGCTGCCGCCGGAATACATCGTCGCACGTATTCTGGCGATGGCTTCCGCCTCCCCCACCACCGCGCCGGTGCCTTCAGGCCCGAAGAGTTTAAAACAGGAAAACGTAGACAGCGTGGCCCCACATTCACAACCAATACGCGCCACTTTCATCACCGCATAATTATCGTCGGTCAGCGTGGGGACGCCGCATCGCGCAAGCTCCGCCAGTACCCCGGCCAGAGAATAGCAATCCTGCGGTTGCTGACGCGTATGTTGCACCAGCGCCGCATGGGGCCGATGCTCTGCGATAACCTGCGTTATCGTCGCCAGATCGTTGAAATCCGCTCTGACAAGCACAATCCCCATCTGCTCGACGATCCCCTGCGTTGTGGGATAAACCGGCGCATCATGCACCAGAAGGCGTTGCCCCGGTTTCAGCAGCGCAGCCAGCCCGGCCCGAATCGCGCCGGTTCCCGCGCCCTGCACCAGCACCGCGTCCTCAGCATGAAACGCCTCCGCCAGCACCTTTTCCACTTGTCGGGTGGTTCCCGGCTGGTTAAGCCCCGGACTTAATCCCAGATCGCCACCCTTTAAAAAATCCGCGCCAGGGAAATAACGACACACCGTGTCCACCAGCGCAAACTGCTTCTGCTGCGCCTCGGCGAGCGTCAGGCTTTGCAGGGGGAAGGTTTTCATTTAGACGCCTCCTCAGGCCGGAATAAACAGACCGAACCAGTAGAGAATATTCAACAAGATACCGGTAATCATCACGGCCACGACCGGTGCGGCCATCTTCTGCACCGGGCGCCCCAGCGACTCGTTGAGGAAGTAGATAGCAATCGCAATCGAGAATCCGGTATAACCCGCCATCTTGATCGCCGCAAAAATAGAGCCGATCAGTAGCGCGGTTTCCATCAGCATATTCATCGCGTTACGGATATTGTCCGACGCATTGCGCACCGACGGGTAGCGTCCAAGCCACTTCCCAATCGAGCGCAACAGCAGCACTTCCGCAGAAATCACGACCGCCCCCAGGATGGCGGCAATCCACGGATTCGGCGCCAGATAGCCCACGGAATACACAAAGGTAAAACCGGCCACCGCATACACGCCCGTCGCCAGCGCCGTTGTGGCGATCATCGGCACGAAGCCAAGCCCGCGCATGAACTCCGCCAGCGCCGCCTGATGAAGCAAGGTCTGCGACTCTTCAGGCGTAACGCCAGCAGAATAGGCTTTCTCAAGGGTAAAGATCGACACCTCGCTGCCGGCAAAAATATTCATACTGGCGACCGCCGCAATCAACGCGCCGACGATCGCGATATACGGTAAATTTTTAATAATACGGGAGGTGCGCTCCTCAAAGACGGATAACCCACTGGTATCCATCTCCTCATCGCCACGGTGGCGCAGGTCGTGCGTAATCGCAATCGCCAGCAGCATCACCATGCCGATAAAAATCTCAATCGATTCCGGGTTCAGATGCGGGAAGTAGCGCACTACCAGGACACGCGCCATCAGCACCACAACCGCAGCGATAAGACTGTGTTTCCAGCCGAATTGATAAAAAATCGCCACCAGCGGGAACAGAGCAAAACCGGCGACAACCGGGGAACTCAGCTCGCCAAGGCTCCCCAGCACGTCAACCGGCAAGGCGGTAAGCAGATGGTTCACCGGCAGCAGACAGGTCAGAATCAGCACGCCCCAGGCGGCACCAAGCCCAAACGCCAACAGGCTATTGATCGCCAGTACGCCAAGAATATCGGTAGGTAAAAACAGCAGCCAGGCGTTAAGCAGCCCCGTTTTGAGGGTAAATGAGATCCCCACCGACGCCACAAAACCGATACTCAAACCAAACGCGATACTCCCCGCCTCCCGGCGGTTCATATAGCCTTCGATCAGTTGCGGTAAGATCGGGCGAATCCCGTCATGGAAAACGGCGGCTGAGCGGTGCGCCAGTAGCGACGTCATCCCCGTCAGGCAGGCCACCACCAGAATCTGAATATACAGCTCCATAAGCATGCCTTTTATTTCAAGTGGTTAACCAGCATGGGAATCGCATGCTCAACATGTTCGACAGAGAGGCCAAACGCCACTTTCCCTTCCGCGACCATCTTTGCGATATGCTCGTCTTTCGCTTTAATACCCGGCTTAGCGATGGTGCAGCTTTTGTTGTAGCCAATCACCGCAATCGCTATCGACAACGCCGCGCCAGCGCCGGTATTACACGCGCCGATGTAATAATCCAGTTGCCCGGACTTCACTTTCATCGCCGCTTCCATATCGTTGTGAATGGACACGTCAAAGCAGCCGGGCGCCACGGTCTCGATGGTTTTTTTAATCTGCTCACGCTGTAAGCCAGCAACACCAATCTTTTTCATCTTTCTGTCCTTATTGGAAAAATTGTGAGGGGTTATCACGCAACATCGTGTCCACATCGGCCTGACTGAATCCTGACTGGCGCAGCTGTGGGATAAAGGTGGTTAACAGGTAGTCGTAGCCATTGCCGCCATTGGCTTTTAGATGGGAGCGGCGGGTAATATCCATCGAAAGCATCACGCGGTTGAGCAAACCACGCTGGCGCAGCGCATTCAGCATGTCGATGCGCTTTTCATCCGGGTAGTAGTTGTTTTTGCCGATGGTGTCGAACTGCACGTACGCGCCGAGATCGATCATCTGCAAAATGCCGTCAAGGTTATCTTTCAGATCGCAATGACCAATCACCACGCGGGAGAGATCGACGCCCTGCGCCTGCAACAAGGCCAGTTGCTCCAGCCCCATAGTACTGAACGAGGTATGGGTGGAAATGGGGCGTCCGGTTTCATTGTGGGCGCGCGCAGCGGCGATAAACACCTTCTCTTCCAGCGGCGTAATCACCCCTTCACTGGAGCCGATTTCCGCAATAATTCCGGCTTTCAGCGTCGTGTTATCAATACCGATGACAATTTCATCGATCATCTCCTGCGCAAGCTGCTCCACGCTGCGGGTCGCGACATGCTCAGGGAAAAATGCGTCCTGGTAGTAACCCGTACAGGCCACCACGTTTATCCCGCTATCCCGCATCAAATCGAGCATGAATTGCGGGTTGCGCCCCATATAGCGGTTAGTCATTTCAATGATGTTGCGCACGCCCAACGCCCGCAGATCTTTCATCTCCTGACAAATGAGATCGTACTGATCTAACCGGCAGTCGAGGTTATTCTTGAACCCGGAGAGATCGATGTGCAGATGCTCATGGGCCCAGGTGTAGCCTGACGTATCAAAATTCATACGGCGTCTCCTGTGAGCTGTAATGACGAAAAGAAAGAGGTGCCGTTTTGTGGCGCGGGCGCGCCAAAGAACTCACAGACCGTCGCGCCCACATCCGACAGCGTGGCGCGAAGGCCTAACTGAACAGGCTTCAGCCCCTGCCGGTAGACCAGAATCGGCACTCTTTCACGGGTATGGTGACTGTGACCTATCGTCGGATCGTTGCCGTGGTCGGCCATCACCAGCAGACAATCATCGGGTGTCATCTCGCTTGTCAGCCGCGCAAGATTACGGTCAACCACCTGCAAACGTTCCGCATAACGTGCGACATCCTGGGCGTGCCCCGCCAGATCGGTTTCCTGGATGTTGGTGCAGATAAACGCGTGCCGGGCGGCACTGAATTCATCGCGCGTGATATCCATAATGCGCTGGCTGTCCACCAGGTTTTGCCAGCTACGTCCGTGAGGGTTCGCCACGATATCCGCCACTTTGCCGATCAGCACGGTCGGCACGCCAACCTCATGCAGTTTTTGCGGCACCTGAACCCGCTCATCCACGCCATAGCCCATATGAACAACCTGAAAACCGCTCTCATATGCGCCGGATCGCGGCGCATTGATGCCAATAAAACGCCCCTCTTTCGTTTCTGCGGCGTCCAGAATCCGCTGGCTGTCGTGAAGCGTGCCGCCGAATGCAATGACGCGCCCCACCTGCGCGTGTTCACGCACAATGCGGCCAATCTTCAGCACCTCGTCAAAGGCGATGGCGGAAAGGTTGGCGGTAATGTTGTAAACCTGCCCTAAATCCGCTTCGAGGTTATCGCCTATCGCCACCGACTCATTGACCCACAGGAACGCCAGTTCGCCGCCACGTCGCTCTACCTGCCAGCCCGCCGCCTTCAGCGCCAGCTCAACGCGATCAATCACCTCGCTAAACGGCATACGCAGCGGCGCCTGCGGACGCGTGCCTAAAATCTCCTGATGCCCCATGAAGGTATCCCCTCCTTCATGCTGCAATTCCGCGATCCCCCACACTGCCGACGCCGAGGGAGCCATAACGCCTGGCGCATAGCCCAGCGCGTTAATCAACCCCAGCTTCTCCAGCGTCGGCAGATGTAGCTGCGGGAGCTGACGCAGAATATGTCCGCAGGTATTCGCCCCGACATCCTGCGGGCGAACCTCCGCCACATCCTTCATTGCGCCAACGCCGAAGCTATCAATCACCAGCACCACAAAACGAGCCATTACGCCTCCAGTACGTTTCCGAGACTGTCATAACGGGCGACGATTTCCGCCGCGCCGCGCTGAATGCCAGACACCAGCACCACATCACTGCGCGTCACAAAGATTTGGGTACGAAAACAAAGCACCACGGCGCTGCTCACCGGAAACGTCCCTGCAAGCGGCAGGTAGTAGTCGATACTGCTGTCATCGACGGGTTCCAGCGTCGTCTTCGCGGGAACGTCGTTTTCCGGCGTAAAAACGAGCGCGTTGCGCGCATGTCCCCGGCGGTAATAGCCGCCGCCATAGCAGTAGCTGTTGCCACGAAAATGGTGCGAAATTTCACTCAGCCAGAGCATCGCAATGCGTTCAGGCTGATCGCCTTGCTGATTCGACGGAATGGTGCCGGTCAGCGCATGGCCCGGTTCGGCATGGGTGACGCCATACCGCGCCAACAGCGGCAAAGACGCACAGCTGGTTGCAGAGGGCGCATTAAGCTGCTCAATGGCAATCTCCTGTTCTTCCAGTTGCTGCCTCGCCTTGACCAGGGAATGCAGATTGGGCGTCGGCCTGGTCTCGCCTGATGCGTCATCCCACAGCAGGCAGGGGAAATGCGTTAACCCCGTGACATGGAGCCCCGGCAGACGGCGAATGTCATTCACAGCGTCATCAAGGCGCGCCAGTGGGAAGCCGCTCTCCTGCCCCGGATAAAGAAAATCCTGCTCGCCGTAAATCTTCAGCATTACCGCCTGCACGCGCCCGGCCTTCACCGCCGCCGCCGACACTTCACGCGCCTTCTCCAGCGAAAAGAGCGTAATCACGTCCGTCCCTTGCTCCACCGCTTCGCCAATCTGCCGGGAGGGGATCTGCACTAAATGCCCCTGATGCGCCACCGGCAATCCGGCGCGGCGCATGACCCTGGCCTCTTTGTAATCCACCGTGACAATTCCGGCATATCCCAGCGCCAGCAGCTTTTCCGCCAGCCAGGGATTGCGCCCAAGCTGTTTTGTCATCAGATACAGCGTGATGCCGTATTGATGAGCCGTATCAACCAGGCGCTTCCCGTTTTCCAGCACCTGATCAACATCAATCACCCAGCTGTCCGGGACGATCCTTCCCTGCTGCCAGAGTCGGATCGCGGCGGTAATCAGCGCCGGATTCTGGCGTTTCAATGCGTGTATAAACATCTTTGTGCCTCGGTTTCTAATCCCTGAATTAAATATTCATTTTTTTGAATATTTAAGGTGTGGTACGTTGATGTACGGTGTTCCTCACGACGCTTCGTGCGCCGCCATCCACAGCCCATATAGATTTGCCAACAAATAACCTTCCTCATTGGCATGAAGCGAAACCGTAAACTCCGCCAGCAGCGCCTGGTGCGCCAACAAAATCGCGGGCCAGTGGGGAGATTGCGTCAGTTCCGCCAACAGCTCGTGATCCAGCGCGTCAATCACCTCTCCCCGGCGACTGCGCATTAACGCGCTGGCCATGTGGGTTATCGCCATCGTTCCCTGCTCGGTATGCACCGGCAGCTTCCACTCCTCGTCCAGTCGTCTGACGACCTGCAACATGCCACGGCAAATATCTTCGTCGATAACCCCTGCGTCACACAGCAGGCTGAGTCTGTTTTCCATTTACAATGCCTTTGATTAACTTAGTAACTGGGTTCCTGTTCACCGCTGACCACACGTTGCTGATGGGCGAGCAGCGCCTGTTTGTCCACCACGGCGCGCAGCAGTTGCTGCATCGGGTAATCGTCCGACCGGGTCAGCACCACGGCTTCGGTGGCCTGCAAGAATCGAGGATCGCGGGTGAGCGGCGTCGCTTCTAACCCCAGCAATGCCAGCTCCGCTTCCGCCACCACATTCCAGATCACCGCATCCACATCGCCTTTCACAATGCGCTGAAGACTTTCGTGATAAGAGAGGTCTATCAGCTCCACATCACTTTTGCCGAAACAGGCTTCAGTCATGATTTTCTGATCTGCCGAACGGTTATCCAGCCCCACTCGCTTCACCCGGTCGGATTCGCCTTTACGGCAGATCAACTGGTGCTCGCCGACATAGGTGTGGGGCCCCAGTTCCAGCGCGATGCGCAACCCGTTTTGCGCCAGGTAGCTCTCTGCGGCCAGACGCGACACCACGGCCATGTCGTAGACGCCATTCAGCAGGCATTCAACCCGGATGTCCGCCCCACGCATGTGCGCGTAATAAAATGGAATCCCTTCAAACTGCGCTTTCAGCCCGCTCGCCAGCCCTTCATACAGACGGGTGTACGGCAGCGGCATCGCGCAAACAACGTTGCTGATGTCCACATGCGACAGCAACGTTTTGTTATCCATCTCCACCAGGAAGCTGCCGTTGCGCCCACGACGCTCAATACGGATCGCCCCGGAAGACTCCAGCGTTTTTAATGCGGCCTGCGTTAACCCCACCGATGAGTGGCATTCATTAGCCAGTTCATCTATCGTTTTCAAACGGTTACCGCATTTCTCACCAAGCAGGTAGCGGGCCAGGGTCGTCAGCACGACCCCCTCTTTTTTGATAAATGTTCGACGCATCATAAATTTTCAGTAAAGTGAATATTTATATATTCATTAAAATGAAGATATCGCGCAATGACGATGTGCGTAAACGGCGAGACGCCTCACAGTTTTTCGTCACGGGTACGCAGAGAGACAAAAAAACCGGGAAATCCCCGGTTTTTTAATGTGTGGTGTCGCACCACTGTAGGCCCTCGCCGTGTTTACGCCGGGTGGCGGCGTAAACGCCTTATCTGGCCTACGGCGCGGTGCGCATTACGGCTTGGCGACAAAGCCAATCGCTTCGTAGACCGCTTTCAGCGTTTCGGAAGCACGGGCGCTGGCTTTTTCCGCCCCTTCTTTCATCACTTTCTGCAAGAAGGCTTCGTCGCTGCGGAAGCGATGATAACGCTCCTGCAACTCGGTCAGCATACCGGAAACGGCTTCAGCCACTTCACCTTTCAGATGACCATACATCTTGCCTTCGAAATGCTGCTCCAGTTCAGGGATGCTCTGGCCAGTTACGGCGGAGAGGATATCCAGCAGGTTAGACACACCCGCTTTATTCTGGATGTCGTAGCGCACTACCGGCGGCTCGTCGGAATCCGTCACCGCACGTTTGATTTTTTTCACCACCGATTTCGGGTCTTCCAGCAGGCCGATGACGTTGTTACGGTTATCGTCCGACTTGGACATCTTTTTGGTCGGTTCCAGCAGTGACATCACGCGCGCGCCGGATTTTGGAATAAACGGCTCAGGAACGTTAAAGATATCGCCATACAGCGCGTTAAAACGCTGCGCGATGTCGCGGCTCAATTCCAGATGCTGTTTCTGATCTTCACCCACCGGCACCTGATTCGTTTGATACAGCAAAATGTCTGCCGCCATCAGAACCGGGTAATCAAACAGACCGGCGTTGATGTTCTCGGCATAGCGCGCGGATTTGTCTTTGAACTGGGTCATCCGGCTCAGTTCGCCGAAATAGGTGTAGCAGTTCAGCGCCCAGCCCAGCTGCGCGTGCTCCGGCACATGGGACTGAACAAAGATGGTGCTTTTCTCAGGATCGATACCACACGCCAGGTAGAGCGCCAGCGTATCCAGCGTCGCCTTACGCAGCTGCTGTGCATCCTGACGCACGGTGATCGCATGCTGGTCAACGATGCAGTAAATGCAATGATAGTCATCCTGCATGTTCACCCACTGACGCAGCGCACCCATATAGTTGCCAATGGTCAATTCACCTGAGGGCTGTGCGCCACTAAAAACGATGGGCTTAGTCATTTTTCGATTCCTGATTTTCGCTATGCGGAAGCCCGAGAGCGGGCAGAAGGTCATTAATAGTGTCGTAAATCACATCCGGCTGGCTAAGAGCGATGGATTCGCCATAGTTGTAGCCGTACGTGAGGCCGACTGACGGGCAGCCAGCCGCTTTTGCAGCCTGAATGTCATTACGCGAATCGCCCACGAAGAGCATCTGTTCAGGCGCGACGCCCATCCGCTTTGCCACCAGCAGCAGCGGATCGGGATGCGGCTTTTTGTTCTGCACATCGTCGCCGCCAATAACCACGCTGAAGTATTTGGCGATATCCAGCGCTTCAAGCAGCGGCGCCACAAACGGCGTCGGCTTATTGGTCACCAGTCCAAGCGGCAGCCCTTTGGCATGCAGCGCGCCCAGCGTATCGGCTACGTGCGGGAACAGGAACGTCCCTTCTTCCGCCACATCGCCATAGTAGCGGTCGAACAGCTTACGCAAAATACGCACCTGCTCCTCGGCGGGGATCTCATCATCAACAGGCGGTTTGCCCATTGTTTTACGTAACGTAGCGCGTTCCTGGCGAGCCCAGGCGAGCGCACGCTCCATCAATACATCCGCGCCGTTACCAATCCAGGTAATTACGCGATCTTCGCCAGCGGTAGGCAGTTCCAGCGCGTATAACGCCATATCTACCGCAGCGGCTAATCCCGGCGCGCTGTCAACCAGCGTGCCGTCGAGGTCAAAGGCGACACCCCGAATATCCTGCAATTTATCCATGACTTACCTTTGCCAGTTCACTGCGCATTTCATCAATGACTTTTTTGTAGTCTGGTTGGTCGAAAATCGCGGAGCCTGCCACAAACATGTCTGCGCCCGCCGCGGCGATTTCGCCGATGTTGTTCACCTTGACGCCGCCGTCCACTTCCAGGCGAATGTCATAACCTGACTCATCAATACGACGACGCACTTCACGCAGCTTCTCCAGCGTGTGCGGAATAAAAGACTGGCCGCCAAAACCCGGGTTGACGGACATCAGCAGGATCACATCCAGCTTATCCATCACGTAATCCAGATAACTCAGCGGCGTGGCCGGGTTAAACACCAGACCCGCTTTACAACCGTTTTCTTTAATCAGCTGCAAGGTACGATCGACATGCTCGGAGGCTTCGGGATGAAACGTAATGATGCTGGCGCCCGCTGCGGCGAAATCCGGCACGATGCGGTCAACCGGCTTCACCATCAAATGCACGTCGATGGGTGCGGTAATACCGTATTTGCGCAGGGATTTCAGCACCATCGGGCCGATGGTCAGGTTCGGCACATAGTGGTTGTCCATGACGTCAAAATGCACGACATCCGCACCAGCAGCCAGCACTTTCGCGGTGTCCTCACCCAGGCGGGCAAAATCAGCCGACAGAATTGAGGGGGCAATCAAATACTGTTTCATCCGCTTCTCCTTGAGAATTATTTTTTCGCAGGCGTTACGACTCCTGGTTGGTACAGAGCCAGCAGTTCGTCCACCTTTTTACGTGTGCCGCCATTGCTGCTTATACTGCGACGCACTTTGACCTGAAAATGTTTCGCCGCTTTGTACCACTCGCGGGTATCGGGCGTGTCATGGTTCGAAATTAACACCGGGATCCGCTTGCTGACCAGCTTTTCTGCCATCTCCGCCAGGCGCGCCTGCTCTTTTGGGCTGAAGCTATTGGTATGATAAGCGGTGAAATTCGCCGTCGCAGAAAGCGGTGCGTAAGGCGGATCGCAATAGACCACAGAATTGCTATCAGCACGATCCATACACTCTTCATACGAAAGGCAATGAAACTCTGCATTCTGCGCTTTTTTGGCAAAATGGTACAACTCCGTTTCCGGGAAGTAGGGCTTTTTGTAACGGCCAAACGGCACGTTAAACTCCCCACGCAAGTTATAGCGGCACAGGCCATTGTAACCATAGCGGTTCAGGTATAAGAACAGGACCGCGCGACGGAACGGCTCCCGGCTCGTATTGAACTCTTCACGGAGTTGATAGTAAACCTCGGCCTGATTCGTCTCAGGCGTAAACAGCTCGCGGGAAGCCCGCACATACTCTTCAGTACGCGACTTCACGATGTTATAGAGGCTGATAAGGTCACTATTAATATCGGCAAGAATATAACGAGAAAAGTCGGTGTTAAGAAACACCGACCCGGCACCCACAAAGGGTTCAACCAGACATTCACCTTTCGGTAAATGCCGTTTGATGTCATCAAGCAGGGGGTATTTCCCCCCTGCCCACTTCAGAAAAGCGCGATTCTTTTTCATGCTGACTAACTAATTACACCTTCTCCGGCTGTGGAGAAAGCTCCGACAGCATCCTGCGCTTTAACATGACTATTACTTCAGATCGGCCTGCACCTGATGCAACGGTTTTGCCCACGGGTTTTTCGCCTGCACATCGGCTGGCAACGTAGACACCGCACGTTTGGCATCATCTTTAGACGCATACACACCCGTTACCAGAACATACCACGGCTGGCCGTTACGCGTCGTCTGATACACCACATAGTTTTTCAGGTTTTCTTTCTTCGCCCAACCGTTCAGGTTGTCGTAGTTAGAAGAACTGCTGAGTTGCAGGGTGTAATGGCTGGAAGGCGCAGACTTCAGCGAACCCACGTTACCTGTGCTTTTCGTACCAGCCGCACTGCCGGCTGCCGCTGTGGTTTGCGCTGGCGCTGCGGTTTGTGCAGGCGCAGTGCTGGCGGTGGCTTTCGGCGCGGTCGTTGCCGCTGGCGCGGAGGTTGCTGGCGCTTTCGTCGTCGCGACCGGCGCGGCAGGTTCGCTACGTTTCGGCTGCGTGGTCGTCTTCGGTTCCGCTGGCGTCGCTTTCGCGGTGGTCTGCGGTTTCTTCGGCTCAATCACAACCTGCTTACGTTCCGGGCGCGTAGTGGTCTGACGCTCGCCCGATTGCGTCGTCGCCGTCTGACGCGGCGCATTGCCGTTGCGGATTGGCGCAACGGTGGCTGGTTCCGTCGGCAGCGTGGAGTTCGCCACCACATTGTTAACCTGTTCCTGGCCCTGCGGCTGAGTCAGCGCATTGTTCAGATCGCCCTGAACTTCCACACGCTGCTGGCCTTCGGTCGCGGCAGGCGCCTGACCCTGCGTTGGCGTTGAGGCGATCGGCGGCAGAGAAACATCCTGCTGCGTGTTTCCGGCGGTCTGTTCAGCGTCTGGCGCAGGCTGCGTGGCGCTCGCCTGATCGGTCGCGTTATTGCCGGAAAGATCGATGTTCTTCTCGGCAGACGCCGTTTGATCGCTGGAAGAGGAGGGTGAAGGGGCTTTCAGCGCGGAACCAATACCGATGATCAACAGCAGCAACACCAGAACGCCGACACCCATCATGATGTACTGACGGGAAGCGGGTTTGCTGGCGGCTTTCTTACGTTTGCGGGGACGACGCTCTACGCGTTCTTCATCCACTGCATCATCGGATTCATAATCGTCTTCGCTGTACTGCTCTTCCTCACGCGCCTTTCGCGCACGCCCTGGACGACGATCGTCCGTATCCAGGTCGACGTCATCGAAATTGATCTGTGGATCATTATCGCGTTCAGAAGATTGACGAGTACGACCAGTACGACGATCGCTGGGATCGGGTTTCAGCTCGTCTTCTGGTTTGAATTCATCCATTTAACACCCCACTCAAAGGTTAATGCTTACGACGTTGCAGTTAACCTGAATTTAAATGACCAATACCGTGCAGTATCAGTCCGACCTTTCTTGTTGTTACGCCTGCTGACAGTCAGCAATAG
Organism: Citrobacter koseri ATCC BAA-895; assembly: GCF_000018045.1. NCBI lineage: Bacteria > Pseudomonadati > Pseudomonadota > Gammaproteobacteria > Enterobacterales > Enterobacteriaceae > Citrobacter > Citrobacter koseri. Next base: position 4,410,133 of record NC_009792.1, read on the forward strand.
CGCTGAGAACGATTTCGTGCGGCACTCCGCCGCGTACTTCACTTTTCCCTATCGCCAGCGGGAGCACTAAGCGCATCTCGCCCGCCAGGACTTTCTTATCGCGCAGCATGTGTGGCAAATACGCCTGAGCAGACATCTCACGCGGCCCGTGTACAGGCAGACCTGCGCGCTGGAGCAGCGTAATAATGCGTTGCGTATCCGCAGCGCTAAACTGACCGAGACGCTCTGACGTGCGCGCCGCCATCACCATACCAGCGGCGACGGCTTCACCGTGTAACCAATTGCCATAACCCATTTCAGCTTCAATGGCATGACCAAAGGTATGTCCCAGATTCAGTAAAGCACGTAAGCCCGTTTCGCGCTCGTCTGCTGCGACAACTTCGGCTTTCAGCTCACAACAACGGCGGATACAGTACGCCATTGCCGGACCTTCCAGACGTAATAACGCGTCCAGATTGTCCTCAAGCCAGGTGAAAAATTCACCGTCAAGAATGATGCCGTATTTGATCACTTCCGCCAGACCCGATGCCAGCTCACGCGCAGGAAGCGTTTTCAGACAGTCGAGATCCACCACCACAGAAGCAGGCTGGTAGAACGCGCCGATCATGTTCTTGCCGAGGGGATGGTTTACAGCGGTTTTCCCGCCTACGGAGGAGTCGACCTGCGACAGCAATGTCGTCGGGACCTGGATAAAGCGCACGCCACGCTGATAGCTGGCGGCGGCGAAACCGGTAAGGTCGCCAATCACGCCGCCGCCGAGGGCAACCAGCGTGGTATCGCGACCGTGCGGTTTTTGCAGTAACGCGGTGAAAACCGTATCAAGTACCGTCAGGCTTTTATACTTTTCGCCATCGGGCAGGGTAACGCTATCTACGTTAACCCCCGCCTGTTCAAGTACGCTACGGATCTTATCAAGGTAAAGGGGAGCCAGGGTTTCGTTGGTCACCAACATAACCTGATCGCCCGATTTCAGCGGTAAGAATGAAGCTGGTTCGTTAAACAAACCAGCCGCGATGGTGATAGGGTAACTACGTTCCCCGAGAGTAACTGTAATCCTCTCCATGACGCGACATCCACCTTAGTTACTTGTACCCGCTTACCGAGTATGTATTAAGCCAGAATCAGTTGCTTTCCAGCATATGAATAATCTGGTTTGCCACGACCTTAGCGCTCTGATCGTCGGTACGAATGGTCACGTCGGCAATCTCTTCATACAGAGGATTGCGTTCGTTGGCCAACGCTTCCAGAACTTCACGAGGCGGAGCTTCTACCTGCAACAGCGGGCGTTTCTTGTCGCGCTGCGTACGCGCAAGTTGTTTTTCGATTGTCGTTTCAAGATACACCACGACGCCACGCGCGGAGAGACGGTTACGCGTTTCACGTGATTTTACAGAGCCACCGCCGGTTGCCAGCACAATACCCTGTTTTTCCGTCAACTCGTTGATGACTTTTTCTTCGCGATCACGGAAGCCGTCTTCACCTTCTACATCGAAGACCCAGCCCACATCAGCTCCGGTTCGTTTCTCAATCTCTTGATCAGAATCGTAAAATTCCATATTGAGTTGTTGAGCTAACTGGCGCCCAATAGTGCTTTTTCCGGCACCCATAGGCCCAACCAGAAAGATATTGCGTTTCTCTGCCATTTTTTCGGTACTACTAAGACAATTCGTTAATGATAAACCCGCGTCGCAGACACCTTGCGCAGCAGGACATGAACTGAAACCTCATAAGATATTGCGAGAGTCAGACTGAAAATTATCTCAATACTCCAACGGGTTTGGCAACTGAATAAATTACCAAGACATATTGTAGACAACCCCGGAGGCAGCGTCGCCGGATAGCGACGAGAAGAACCAACTCTCAAATCGGTACTCCTTGTATGCTAAATACACCCCCACGTCAAATCCCTGAAACGTGTTCAGTGCAAAAACAGCGCGATTTCAGGCATAAATTATTCTGCCGCAACCAGTCTGGGGGTAATGAACACCACCAGTTCGCGCCGCTCGTTCTCTTTTCCATCATGGCTGAAAAGGGAACCAAGCCAGGGGATATCGCCTAACAGCGGGACGCTATCTTTAGCGGATTTGTTCTTGCGCGAAAAGATGCCGCCCAGCGCCAGCGTTTCGCCGCTTTTAACCTCGACCTGCGTGTCGATCTCCTGCTTATCGATCGCCAGCACTTCGCCATCCGCCTGCTGTAGCACCTGACCGGGAACGTTCTGGCTGATGTGAAGCTTCAGACGAATGCGCCCCTTCGGCAAAACGGTGGGCGTCACCTCCATCCCCAGCACCGCTTCTTTAAACTCCACGGACGTCGCCCCGCTCTCGCCGCTGGAGACCTGATACGGGATTTCGCTCCCCTGCTTAATACTGGCAGGTTGCAGGTGCGAAGCCAGCAGTCGTGGGCTGGCGATAATATCAAGTTGCTGCTTCTGCTCCAGGGCGGAAAGCTCAAGATCCAACAAGCGACCGTTGATGCGCCCGATGTTAAACCCGACGCGAGACGTGGCGGCCGCGACGGACAGATCGCTGGCAAGCGACGTCACCTGCCCTGGCGACCCGGCCAGTTGCGCGTCCGCCAGCGTCCACTTTACCCCCAGCTCACGCAGACTTTTTTCATTTATGGTGACGATATGCGCCGCCAGTTCAACCTGCTCAACGGGGAGATCCATTTGCGCCGCCCACGTTTCCAGCGCCGCCAGCGCAGCGTTGTTATCCCGAAGCAATAACCGGTTGGTGCGCTTATCTACCGTCATACTGCCTTTGGCGCTCAGCAGCTTTTCTCCCGCTTTTGCCAGTTCGGAGGCATCGGCGTATTGCAGAGAAATACTGCGATCCTCCAGCGGTAAGTTGGCCCGAAGCCTTGCCTGCTCGGCCTCCTGCCGCGCGGCGTTTTCGTTTTGCCAGTGAACCGAGTGAACATGCAGAATATTCCCCTCCTGGCGCAGCACCAGCCCGGCGCTTTTTATGACCGTCTGCACCGCCTGCTTCCACGGCACATCCGTCAGACTCAGCGACAGCGAACCGCTGACGTCAGGCGAGACCACCAGATTCTTCTTCTCCTGCGCGGCAAGCGCCTGCAACACCTGAACAACAGGAACATCATCCACCACCAGCGTCACGTTTTGCGCTTTCCCCGCCTGTACGGCGGGCATCACGGCGATCAACGCTGCGGCTATCCATCGCTTCATTCACTTCTCCTTGTCGTTGCCACCGCCACTGCGATGGTTCACAGCCTTTACCGGTCTCAAGCGTTATGCTGTCTGCCGTCAGTCGGGAAATCGTCCAGCCGTTCTCCAGCACCTGATATTGTTCGACGCGCCGCCACTTCTGCTGGCTGTCTTTGAGAATGCCAGTCAGGCGCTCTCCCTGACTCACCACGCCCTGGTAACGCCACATCGGCAGTTCAGCGATCCGGCATCGGTCCTCCGGCGGTTTGAAGGGGTCGCGCATTCCGGTCAGCATCAGCAGGCAGCTACAGACCAACAGCCAGCGCTTAGTCATCAGTCAGCCGCTCCAGCTGTAGCGTCAACAGCAGCTCCGTCTCCTGCGGAACAAGCGAAAAGCGGTTAATGCGCATGCCACGCTCCGCCAGCCGACTGAACAGTTGCGGAACCGCCTCCCAGGAGGATGCCAGCGCCAGCTCGCCTCCCTGCGCGGAAGGCTGCCAGTGAAGAAGGCGTACCGGAGAGCGCTGAAAATCCAGAGGGGAAAAAGGCACGCGCTTGCTGGCCGACGCTAAACGAGACATATCCATTGATGCGGCGATCTGGCGCAGACCCCGCCACTGCCGGTCGATAGCCGCCCGCTGTTGCGCCAGCGCCGTTCGTTGCTGCTCCTGTTGCTGCGCACCCGAAGAAAACGCACATAAACACGCCAGTAATCCCAGCCCCAGACTCCAGCCTAACCAGCAGAAGAGGCGGGTTCGCGGCAATAACCCGCACCAGAGGTCAAAAAGCGCGGCCATCTGCGAGGCTCCTTTTTAACGGGTAATGAAATTGCCAGCGTCCCTGCGCATCCTGCTGCGTTGCCCCACTCCCGGCTAACAGGAAATCAGGATGACGACGCAGCGCGGTTTCCAGCGTGTTTAACGCGAGAAATGTCGTCGCGTATCCCTCAAGTTCCAGCGTTCCCTGCTGCCAGGATAACCGGGTTAGCCACGCCTGCTCGGGCAACAGCGCCGCCATCCCTTCCAGCACGCTCTGCCAGCGCCGCGTCTGCTCATATTCCGTTTGCCGCTGCAACGCTTGCTGCCACGCGGTCTGCCGCTGCTGTAAGCGGGGTTGGATCGCCAGCAGCGCGGCGGCGCGCTCTTTTTCTGCGATCGACCACTGCGCATCCACCCGCTTTTGCGCCGTGAGCGTAACCTCATGGATGCACGCCAGCGCGATGGTCAGCAGCAGTGAACCGCTGAACATAACGCTCCAGAATCGCAGACATTCGCGCCGCCGGGACTGACGCCAGGGCAAAAAGTTGACCGGATGACTCATCAGCGCGGCGCCCCCATTGCTAATCCCAGCGCGATGGCAAAGGTATGGCCTTCCGGCGGAACGGGAGGCTGGCGAATGGCAACCGCGCACCAGGGTTCGAAGCCGCCCGCGCCGCACACTGTCAGACTTTCCGGCGCAATGGACAACGTCGCGGCAAGACTGTCGGCGCAGGCCGCCTCTTGTAGCGGTTTACGCCCCCACGCATAGCGCGTCGCCCACAGCCACTGTTCTTCGTCACGCCAGGCCAGACACTGCTGGTGCGCCAGCAGATAAGGAATAAAGCGCTGTAATGCGCAGGCATCCGGCGTAATCGCCGTCACCTGCATTTTCAGTTTTTGCGCCAGCGTTAATAAGGTCGCCACCTCCTTGCTTTGGGCGGCGGTCACGTTAAATGCCGGAGTCAGGGTATCTTCGCGATAGTCAAAGCGCAGGGCGTCGGGGGGCATATCCAGCTCACGCGCCATCGCGCCGGTCAGCCACGCCGTTTGTTCACGTTCGCGCAGCGCCATTTCCGGGCGCGGAAAATGCTTTTGCAGCGTCCGGCTGGCAGGGAAAGAGAGATAAATATGATGCCGGTGAGGAAGCGAACGACGCCACGGAAGCAATGCATCGACGAGCTGTTCTGGCTCGCGGAGATGCCCGTCAACGAAGGTACGTCCCGCCAGCGGCACCCGCCACCAGCGTTGTAAAGACCAGCCTGACGCGCCGCGAACCACGGCGACAGCCAGCGCCTCATGCTGCTGAATATGAAGGCCAATTTGCCAGAACCTGAAAGCCATTGCTTATGATCTCCTTATCAATGGTCGCTCTTACGGGTATATCAATGCGTCTGGCTTGCCTTTATACTACCGCGCGTTTGTTTATAAACTGCCCAAATGACACTAAATGGGAAATCTCCAGTGAAGTTCGTAAAGTATTTATTGATCCTTGCAGTATGTTGCATCCTGCTGGGAGCAGGCTCGATTTATGGCCTCTACCGCTATATCGAGCCGCAACTACCTGACGTCGCGACCTTAAAAGACGTGCGTTTGCAGATTCCGATGCAGGTTTACAGCGCGGATGGCGAGCTGATCGCGCAGTATGGCGAGAAACGTCGTATCCCGGTCACGCTTGACCAGATGCCGCCGGAAATGGTTAAAGCCTTTATCGCTACGGAAGACAGCCGCTTTTACGAGCATCATGGCGTCGATCCGGTAGGGATCTTCCGTGCGGCCAGCGTCGCGCTGTTCTCAGGCCATGCCTCACAGGGGGCAAGTACCATCACCCAGCAACTGGCGAGAAACTTCTTCCTGAGCCCGGAACGCACGCTGATGCGTAAAATTAAGGAAGCGTTCCTGGCAATCCGCATTGAGCAGATGCTGAGCAAAGATGAGATCCTCGAACTTTACCTGAACAAGATCTACCTCGGCTACCGTGCCTACGGCGTCGGCGCGGCGGCGCAGGTCTATTTCGGTAAGACGGTCGATCAGCTCACCCTGAGCGAAATGGCGGTGATTGCCGGTCTGCCGAAAGCCCCTTCCACATTTAACCCGCTCTACTCGATGGATCGGGCGACGGCGCGTCGTAACGTGGTGCTGTCTCGTATGTTGAGCGAAGGCTACATCACCCAGGCGCAGTACGATCAGGCGCGCGGCGAAGCGATTGACGCCAATTACCATGCGCCGGAAATCGCGTTCTCAGCGCCGTATCTGTCGGAAATGGTGCGCCAGGAAATGTACAGCCGTTATGGCGAAAGCGCCTATGAAGACGGGTATCGCATTTACACCACAATCACCCGCAAAGTACAGCAGGCGGCGCAGCAAGCCGTGCGTAACAACGTGCTGGACTACGACATGCGCCACGGCTATCGCGGGCCGTCGAACGTGCTGTGGAAAGTAGGCGAAACCGCCTGGGACAACAAAAAAATCACCGACACGCTGAAAGCCCTGCCAACCTACGGGCCGTTGCTGCCCGCCGTCATTACCGGCGCGAATCCGCAGGAAGCCACCGCGATGCTCGCTGATGGCACCTCCGTGTCGCTGCGGATGGAAGGCGTACGCTGGGCGCGCCCTTACCGTTCGGATACCCAACAGGGCCCGACGCCGCGTAAAGTGACCGACGCCGTACAGACAGGCCAACAAATCTGGGTTCGCCAGATGGGTGATGCCTGGTGGCTGGCGCAAGTCCCGGATGTGAACTCAGCGCTGGTTTCCATCAACCCGCAAAACGGCGCGGTTCTGGCGCTGGTCGGCGGTTTTGACTTCAACCAGAGTAAATTCAACCGCGCCACGCAGGCGCTGCGTCAGGTCGGGTCGAACATCAAACCGTTCCTCTATACCGCCGCAATGGATAAAGGTCTGACGCTGGCGAGTATGCTGAACGACGTGCCGATTTCCCGCTGGGACGCAGGCGCCGGTTCCGACTGGCGGCCAAAAAACTCCCCGCCGCAGTATGCCGGGCCAATCCGCTTACGTCAGGGTCTGGGTCAGTCGAAAAACGTGGTGATGGTGCGGGCGATGCGCGCGATGGGCGTGGATTACGCCGCAGAGTATCTGCAACGCTTCGGTTTCCCGGCGCAGAACATCGTGCATACCGAATCGCTGGCGCTGGGCTCCGCGTCCTTCACCCCGATGCAGGTGGCGCGCGGTTATGCGGTAATGTCTAACGGCGGCTTCCTGGTAGACCCGTATTTCATCAGCAAGATAGAGACCGACCAGGGCGGCGTGATCTTCGAAGCGAAGCCGAAAATCGCCTGCCCGGATTGCGATATCCCGGTCATTTACGGTGATACCCAGAAATCCAACGTGCTGGAAAACAATAACGTTGAAGATGTCGCCATCTCTCAGGAGCAGCAAAACGCCACCGTGCCAATGCCAAAACTGGAGCAGGCTAACCAGGCGTTAGTGGCGCAAAGCGGAATGCAGGAATATGCTCCGCATGTGATCAACACGCCGCTGGCCTTCCTGATTAAGAGCGCGCTGAACAGCAACATCTTCGGCGAACCCGGATGGATGGGCACCGGCTGGCGCGCGGGTCGCGACCTGCAACGTCATGATATCGGCGGAAAAACCGGGACCACCAACAGCTCGAAAGATGCCTGGTTCTCCGGTTACGGCCCGGGCGTGGTGACTTCCGTGTGGATCGGCTTTGACGATCACCGTCGCGATCTGGGGCGCACTACCGCGTCCGGGGCGATCAAAGACCAGATTTCTGGTTACGAAGGCGGCGCGAAAAGTGCGCAACCCGCATGGGATGCTTACATGAAAACCGTGCTGGAAGGGGTTCCTGAAGAGCCGCTGACGCCGCCTCCGGGCATCGTGACGATCAATATCGACAGAAGCACCGGGCAACTGGCAAACGGCGGTAACAGCCGCGCGGAATACTTTATCGAAGGCACTCAGCCAACGCAGCAGGCGGTGCATGAGGTGGGCACCACCATTATCGATAACGGTGAGACACACGAACTGTTTTGATCTTTTGCCGGATGGCGACGCCTGAAACGTCTTATCCGGCCTACATTTTGTTGTAGGCCAGGTAAAACGTCAGCCGCCATCCGGCAATATAAATTACAACCGCCCCTGCCCCTTCAGCCACTCACGGACCAGGAACAGCGCGCTGACGTTTCGCGCTTCACTGAAATCCGGTTCTTCCAGCAGATCCATTAAATGCGTCAGCGGCCAGCGCACCTGCGGCAGCGGTTCCGGCTCGTCGCCTTCCAGTGATTCAGGATAGAGGTCTTCCGCTATCACAATATTCATTTTGCTGGAAAAATAGGACGGCGCCATGCTGAGCTTTTTGAGGAACGTCAGATCGTTCGCGCCAAACCCAACTTCTTCTTTCAGTTCCCGGTTCGCCGCTTCAAAAACGGTTTCACCAGGGTCGATCAACCCTTTGGAGAACCCCAGCTCATAAGACTCCGTGCCCACGGCATATTCACGAATCAGAATCAGGTGATCGTCTACGATCGGCACAATCATTACCGCTTCACGAGTGGACGGACGCATACGCTCATAGACGCGGCGCACGCCGTTGCTGAATTCGAGATCCACACTTTCGACGTTAAACAGCCGGGATTTCGCGACAGTTTCAACTTTCAAAATGGTGGGTTTTTGTAATGATTTGCTCATCGTGAGAATCTATGCAGTGAAATCTGGTGCCATTGTGCGATATACAGCACGGTTTCGGCAATGTGAATTGCCGTTTATTTACATTTATGTAACGTAGTAAAAATTAATTCCCATTTAAAATTAAAAGTCAATAGGTTGAAATAACTCCAGGAATTTGCTGATATTCCGCTTTTGGTGGGTTTGCTATGATCCGCGTTCACTGGGATGCGCGTAAAAATGCTCAAGTTCAACTCCACGCTTGCCGATAGCCAACCACAGCATCACATTTATTCGACAGGGTGCGACTGACCACGCCTGACAGACTTAGTAAGATGGGGAAAGCATGAGCACCATTTTGATTTTCTTAGCTGCTTTGCTGGCCTGCTCTCTACTGGCAGGATGGCTACTCAGAGTAAGAGCCAGGCGGCAGAATCTGCCCTGGATCAGCGCCTTTTCAGACGCCGCGACGCGCAAGCTAACGCCGGAAGAGCGCAGTGCGGTTGAAAACTATCTCGACAACCTCAGCCAGATTCAGCAGGTGCCGGGGCCGACAGGCGCCAGCACCGCTCCCGTGTCGTTAACGCTGAATGCCCAGAGTAATAACGTCATTATTCTGACCCATTCCATTACGCGTTACGGCATTACGACCGACGATCCCAATAAATGGCGATATTACCTTGATTCCGTTGAGGTTCATTTACCGCCGTTCTGGGAACAGTACATCAATGACGAAAATAACGTTGAGCTGATCCATACCGATACGCTTCCTTTAGTCATCTCGCTTAACGGCCACACGTTGCAGGAGTACATGCAGGAGACGCGCGGCTATGCGCTACAGCATACCTCCTCCACCCAGGCGTCGATTCGTGGCGAAGAGAGCGAGCAAATTGAACTGCTGAACATTCGTCAGGAAACTCACGAAGAGTATGCGCTCAGCCGCCCTGCGGGGCTGCGCGAAGCGTCGCTGATTGTGGCCTCATTCCTGCTGTTCTTCTGTTGCTTAATTACGCCGGATGTCTTCGTGCCGTGGATTGCAGGCGGCGCAATTCTGCTGCTCGCCGCAGGTCTCTGGGGGCTGTTTGCACCGCCATCTAAAACCTCGCTGCGGGAGATTCACTGCCTGCGGGGAACCCCGCGTCGCTGGGGGCTGTTTGGCGAAAACGATCAGGAGCAGATCAACAATATTTCGCTGGGGATTATTGACCTGATTTACCCTGCCCACTGGCAACCCTATATCGCACAGGATCTCGGGCAGCAAACGGATATTGATATCTATCTGGATCGCCACGTCGCGCGGCAAGGGCGTTTTCTCTCCCTGCATGACGAGGTGAAAAATTTCCCGTTGCAACACTGGCTGCGTAGCGCCGTTATTGCGGGCGGATCGCTGCTGGTGCTGTTTATGCTGCTCTTTTGGATCCCGCTGGATATGCCGATCAAATTCACCTTGTCGTGGATGAAAGGCGCGCAAACCATTGAGGCCACCAGCGTTAAGCAGCTCCACGACGCCGGAGTTCGCGTGGGCGATACGCTGCATCTGAGCGGCAAAGGCATGTGTAATATCCATCAGTCTGGTAGCTGGACTGCGCAGCCGAACTCCCCTTTTATGCCGTTTGATTGCTCGCAAATCATCTGGAATGACGCGCGGACGCTGCCGCTGCCCGAGTCCGATCTCGTCCACAAAGCCACAGCGCTGACCCAGGCCATCAACCGCCAGCTGCACCCGAAGCCGGAAGATGACTCCCGCGTTAGCGCGTCGCTGCGTTCGGCGATTCAAAAGTCCGGGATGGTATTGCTGGATGATTTCGGCGACATCGTATTAAAGACCGCCGATCTGTGCGCCGCCGAAGATGAATGCGTGCGCCTGAAAAATGCGCTGGTGAACCTCGGCAACAGCAAAAACTGGGCCGCGCTGGTCAAACGCGCGAATGCGGGCAAACTTGACGGCGTGAACGTTCTGCTGCGCCCCGTCAGCGCGGAGTCGCTCGATAACCTGGTGACGACCTCAACCGCGCCGTTTATCTCCCGTGAAACCGCGCGCGCCGCACAGGCGCTTAACAGCCCCGCGCCGGGCGGCTTCCTGATTATCAGCGATGAAGGCAGCGATCTGGTTGATCAGCCGTGGCCGTCGATGTCCCTGTACGATTACCCCGCGCAGGAACAGTGGGGCGCATTCCAGCGCCTGGCGCAGATGTTAATGCAAACGCCGTTTAGCGCCGAAGGGATCGTCACCCGTGTCTACACCGACGCCAACGGCACGCAGCACATCGGCCTGCACCGCATCCCGGATCGTTCCGGTTTATGGCGCTACCTTGGCACGACGTTGCTGATGCTCACCATGCTGGGCTGCGCCGCTTACAACGGTATTCAGGCGTTCAGACGTTATCAGCGTAACCGCACCCGTATGGCGGAAATTCAGGAATATTATGAAAACTGCCTGAATCCAAAGCTGATCGCCTCCCCGGAAAGCCTCATCTGACAGCTCACGGTATGCTACCCTGTAGCGCATATCCGGCAAAAGCCGCCAGGATTTGGCGGCAATCTCATCTGGAGAATTCCCATGCATATTGATATTGCCTGGCAGGACGTCGATACCGTTTTGCTGGACATGGACGGCACGCTGCTCGATCTGGCATTCGATAACTATTTCTGGCAGAAACTGGTGCCGGAAACCTATGGCGCACAGCAGGGAATCACTGCACAGGAAGCCCAGGACTATATTCGCCAGCAGTATCATGCCGTGCAGCATACGCTAAACTGGTACTGTCTTGATTACTGGAGCGAGCGGCTGGGTCTGGACATTTGCGCCATGACGACGGCACAGGGGCCGCGCGCCGTGCTGCGCGAAGATACCGTGCCGTTTCTGGATGCGTTAAAAGCCCGCGGTAAACGCCGCATTCTGCTGACCAACGCGCACCCGCATAACCTGGCGGTGAAGCTGGAACATACCGGTCTGGCATCACACCTTGATTTATTACTTTCCACCCACACATTTGGTTATCCCAAAGAGGATCAGCGGTTATGGCACGCAGTGGCTGAAGAAACGGGAATAAGCGCAGAGAAAACGCTGTTTATCGACGACAGCGAACCGATTCTCGACGCCGCCGCCCAATTCGGCATTCGTTACTGCCTCGGCGTGACCAATCCCGACTCCGGCATTGCGGAAAAGCAGTATGCACGCCATCCGTCGTTGAATGATTACCGCCGACTGATCCCCTCACTGATGTGAAGGAGACGCCATGAAAGAAAAGCCCTCTGTTGAGGTCCGACTGGATAAATGGCTGTGGGCCGCACGCTTTTATAAAACCCGTGCATTGGCCCGCGAAATGGTTGAAGGCGGTAAGGTGCACTATAACGGGCAGCGCAGCAAGCCGGGCAAGATTGTCGAGCTGAATGCGACGCTGACCCTGCGCCAGGGCAACGACGAGCGGACGGTAGTCATTAAAGGCATTACCGAGCAGCGCCGTCCGGCGAGCGAAGCCGTTACGCTGTATGAAGAAACAGCGGAGAGCGTGGAAAAACGCGAAAAAATGGCGCAGGCACGCAAACTTAACGCATTAACCATGCCGCACCCGGACAGGCGACCGGATAAAAAAGAGCGCCGCGACCTGTTACGATTTAAACACGGCGACAGTGAGTGACTGTCACCCGCAAGAGAGATGATTATGCCGCAACATGACCAATTACATCGTTATCTGTTTGAAAACTTTGCCGTGCGCGGCGAACTGGTGACCGTATCGGAAACCCTGCAACAGATCCTCGAAAACCACGCCTATCCGCAGCCGGTAAAAACCGTGCTGGCCGAGCTGCTGGTCGCCACCAGCCTGCTGACCGCCACGCTGAAATTTGCCGGTGACATTACCGTACAGCTACAGGGCGACGGCCCGCTGAGCCTGGCGGTGATCAACGGCAATAACAACCAGCAGATGCGCGGCGTCGCTCGCGTACAGGGCGAAGTGCCGGAAAACGCGGATCTGAAAACGCTGGTGGGCAACGGCTATCTGGTGATCACCATTACGCCGGAAGAAGGCGAGCGTTATCAGGGCGTGGTCGGTCTGGAAGGCGACACGCTGGCAGCGTGTCTGGAAGATTACTTCCTGCGTTCCGAACAGTTGCCGACACGCCTGTTCATCCGCACTGGCGAGGTGGAAGGCAAACCGGCGGCGGGCGGAATGCTGCTACAGGTAATGCCCGCGCAGAACGCGCAGGCGGACGACTTCGATCACCTGGCGACGCTGACCGGAACCATCAAAACCGAAGAGTTGCTGACCCTTCCGGCTAACGATGTGTTGTGGCGTTTGTACCATGAAGAAGAAGTCACGCTCTACGACCCGCAGGACGTTGAGTTCAAGTGTACCTGTTCTCGTGAACGCTGTGCGGGCGCGCTGAAAACGCTACCGGATGAAGAAGTGGACAGCATCCTGGCGGAAGAAGGCGAGATCGATATGCACTGCGATTACTGCGGTAGCCACTATCTGTTCAACGCGATGGACATTGCGGAAATCCGCAACAACGCCTCCCCTGCCGACCCGCAGGTGCATTAATCACCAGTAAAAAGCCTGATGGCGAATCGCTCATCAGGCTTACTCATTTACAGGTCAGATAAGACGCATCCGCGTCGTCATCCGGCCTGCTCCGCAAAATTCCGCACTTTTTGTTCATTTTTTCCTTCGTGGTGAATCGATATTTTATATGTAAGAGTTTCGTAAATTTCTTACATGAATGCGATTACACTCACAACATTCCCGCAGAATACACTCATTTTTAACGTTTTAAGAACATTTTCCACAACAAAAAAGGGTTCTCTGCCATAATAAGCGCCGCTTCGTGACAGGAGTCACAGCGTTTTCGGTCAATCGTGATTTTGTCCAGATACGTAAATCTATGAGCCTCGTCGCGGTTAACAAACCCTAAAAAACCCTACAATTTCAGGTAATACATATTGGCTAAGGAGTAGTGACATGCGCGTTAACAGCTTAACCCCGCAAGATCTCAAGGCTTATGGTATCAATGACGTTCAGGATATCGTTTACAACCCCAGCTACGACCTGCTGTACCAGGAGGAACTTGATCCTACTCTGGAAGGTTACGAGCGCGGCGTATTAACGAATCTGGGCGCCGTTGCCGTTGATACTGGTATCTTTACCGGACGTTCGCCGAAGGATAAATACATTGTCCGTGACGACACCACGCGTGACACGCTCTGGTGGTCCGACAAAGGCAAAGGCAAGAACGACAACAAACCGCTGTCCCAGGAAACCTGGCAGCACCTGAAAGGGCTGGTAACTCAGCAACTCTCCGGCAAACGCCTGTTCATCGTTGACGCCTTCTGCGGCGCTAACGCGGATACCCGTCTCTCCGTTCGCTTCATCACGGAAGTCGCCTGGCAGGCGCATTTTGTCAAAAACATGTTCATCCGTCCTGCGGACGAAGAACTGGTGGATTTCAAACCAGACTTTATCGTGATGAACGGCGCGAAATGCACCAACCCGCAGTGGAAGGAACAGGGGCTGAACTCTGAAAACTTCGTGGCCTTCAACCTGACTGAACGCATTCAGTTAATTGGCGGCACCTGGTACGGCGGCGAAATGAAAAAAGGGATGTTCTCCGTCATGAACTACCTGCTGCCGCTGAAAGGCATTGCTTCCATGCACTGCTCCGCCAACGTGGGCGAGAAAGGCGACGTCGCGGTCTTCTTCGGGCTTTCCGGCACCGGGAAAACCACCCTCTCCACCGACCCGAAACGCCGTCTGATCGGCGATGACGAACACGGCTGGGATGACGACGGCGTGTTTAACTTTGAAGGCGGCTGCTACGCGAAAACCATCAAGCTGTCTAAAGAAGCTGAACCGGAAATCTACAACGCTATCCGTCGCGATGCGCTGCTGGAAAACGTCACCGTTCGCGAAGATGGCTCCATCGATTTCGACGATGGTTCCAAAACCGAGAACACCCGCGTCTCCTACCCGATTTATCACATCGATAACATCGTTAAGCCGGTATCAAAAGCGGGCCATGCAACCAAAGTCATCTTCCTGACTGCCGACGCTTTCGGCGTGCTGCCGCCGGTTTCACGCCTGACGGCTGACCAGACGCAGTACCACTTCCTGTCTGGCTTTACCGCTAAACTGGCCGGTACTGAGCGCGGCGTTACCGAACCGACGCCAACCTTCTCTGCCTGCTTCGGCGCGGCGTTCCTGTCGCTGCACCCGACGCAGTACGCTGAAGTGCTGGTCAAACGCATGCAGGCATCCGGCGCGCAGGCGTATCTGGTAAACACCGGCTGGAACGGCACGGGCAAACGTATCTCCATCAAAGATACGCGCGCGATTATCGACGCCATCCTGAACGGCTCTCTGGATAATGCGGAAACCTTTAATCTGCCGATGTTTGACCTGGCGATCCCGACCGAGCTGCCGGGCGTAGAGACACGTATTCTTGACCCGCGTAACACCTACGCGTCACCGGAACAGTGGCAGGAAAAAGCCACCGCGCTGGCGAAACTGTTTGTCGAGAATTTCGAGAAATACACCGATACCCCAGCCGGTGAAGCGCTGGTCAGCGCCGGGCCGAAGCTGTAAAGAAACACGCCGGATGGCGGCTGCGCCTTATCCGGCCTACGGAGCACACGCTGTCGTAGGCCCGGTAAGCGTAGCGCCACCGGGCGCTGAGAAATAAAAAGGGAGGCATTTCGCCTCCCTTTTCTTATGCGTCTTTCGTTGAACCCGGCACGCGAGCGACCGGAATCGGCAGCCAGGCGCGAATAGAAAGCCCACCGCGCTCGCTGGAGCCAATCTCCAGCATACCGTTATGGTTATCCACAATACGCTGCACAATCGCCAGACCCAACCCGGTGCCGCTGGTGCTGCGCGCGCTGTCGCCACGCACAAACGGCTGGAACAGGTGCTTACGCTGTTCCGGCTTAATGCCTGGCCCATCGTCCTCAACCTGGAACCAGGCGCGATGCGGTTCCGTACCGCTGCTGACCTTGATCCAGCCATTGCCATAACGGGCGGCGTTGACCACCATATTGGCGATCGCGCGTTTAATCGACAACGGATGCATTTTCACCTGAATACTGCCCGGTTGCAGCGCAGTATCAATTTCCCGCTCGTAGCCGCTTTCCGCCGCAATAACCTCACCCAACACGGCATTCAGATCGGCCATCTCCATCGGCATTTCCTGACCGGTACGCAGGTAATCGATGAATTGTTCGATAATGGCGTTGCACTCTTCGATGTCCTTATTAATGGACTCCGCGAGATAGCCGTCCTCTTCACCCATCATTTCGGTAGCCAGGCGGATACGCGTCAACGGTGTGCGCAAATCATGGCTCACGCCCGCCATCAGCAAGGTACGGTCATCAGCCAGTTGCTTCACACCCGCCGCCATATGGTTGAAGGCGCGGGTCACAGAGCGCACCTCCGACGCGCCGTACTCGCGCAGCGGCGGCGGAATCATGCCTTTCCCCACCTGCAACGCGGCATGTTCAAGATCGACCAGCGGTCGGTTCTGGATACGAATAAACAACCATGCGCCGCCTATCGCCAGCAGCATAATCGCCAGCGTATAGCGGAACAGCGGGGAGAAATCGCCCTGATGGATTTCCGTCAGCGGCACGCGCACCCAGATATTGGGCGACAGCCAGGTTTTCAGCCAGACCACCGGCGAGCTTTTGTTGACCTCAACGCGCACTTCCGTCGGGCCGCCCAGCTGCTGCGCCATCTGATGGCTTAAGAATTCATAGTGTTGCGCCCAACGCAGCCCGGCCTCTTCGGCAGCCTCGTTGGAATAGAGAGAAATCCCCAGCTCACGATAGATTTCCCGGCGGAACGCAGGCGGCACCACCAGTTGCGTGCCGTCCTCCAGTTGCAGCTTATCGGTCATCAGCATACGAACTTCGTAGGCCAGAACCTTATTAAACTGCTGGAGGCTCGGCAGAATCGCAAAGTTCAGCACCACCAGATAAGTCGTCACCAGGCTGACGAACAGCAAGGTGACGATGAGCAGTAGCGTGCGGGCAAATGAACTTCGCGGAGAGAAGCGCATTCGCCTCATGCTTTAGAACCGTCCGGTACAAAGACGTAGCCCAGGCCCCAGACGGTCTGAATGTAACGCGGATGCGCCGGATCTTCTTCCACCATGCGGCGCAGACGGGAGATCTGCACATCGATGGAGCGTTCCATCGCAGAGTATTCACGACCGCGCGCCAGGTTCATCAGCTTATCGCGGGAGAGCGGTTCGCGCGGGTGGCTGACCAGCGCTTTCAGTACCGCAAATTCACCGCTGGTGAGCGGCATCGGTTCGTCCTCGCGGAACATTTCGCGGGTGCCGAGGTTCAGCTTGAACTTACCGAAAGCGATTACCGCTTCTTCCTGCGAAGGCGCGCCCGGCAGTTCGTTCGCCTGACGGCGCAGCACAGCGCGAATACGCGCCAGCAGTTCACGCGGGTTGAACGGCTTCGGAATGTAGTCGTCGGCACCGATCTCCAGACCCACAATGCGGTCCACTTCTTCGCCCTTCGCCGTCACCATGATGATCGGCATAGGGTTGCTCTGGCTGCGCAGACGGCGGCAAATTGACAGGCCGTCTTCGCCAGGCAGCATGAGGTCCAGTACCATAAGGTGGAAGGACTCACGGGTCAGCAGACGATCCATTTGCTCGGCGTTTGCCACGCT
This sequence comes from Citrobacter koseri ATCC BAA-895, assembly GCF_000018045.1. Classification (NCBI taxonomy): domain Bacteria; kingdom Pseudomonadati; phylum Pseudomonadota; class Gammaproteobacteria; order Enterobacterales; family Enterobacteriaceae; genus Citrobacter; species Citrobacter koseri. The sequence goes on from NC_009792.1 coordinate 4,427,382, forward strand.
TCGAACCTGGAAGCCCTGCTCGGTCAGATAACGTTCCAGTAGCGCGCGCAGGCGCATATCGTCATCCACCACCAGAATCTTATAATTCTCTTGCATTGTTTTACTCCCAAAGGTTCGCAACAATTGAATGTGTGTATTCTTAAAAAAGCTTACGTTCGTCACCAGCGAATTCTGGTATAAATTCCAGGCTAAATTGTTACAAAGCATATTTAACAGCAGCTTAAGTATACAATTAATCTTGCGACACATTATTTATTCTGCTGCGGCGATCACGTAATACGTATTGTGCGCATCGCCAAATAGTCAAAGGTAAATCAACGAGATGAAAACGCCCCTGATTACCCGGGAAGGGTACGAAAAACTCAAACACGAGCTGAATTATCTCTGGCGGGAAGAGCGCCCGGAAGTCACCAAAAAAGTGACCTGGGCTGCGAGTCTTGGGGACCGCAGCGAAAATGCTGACTATCAGTATAATAAAAAGCGCCTGCGTGAGATCGACCGTCGTGTTCGTTATCTGACCAAATGCATGGAAAACCTGAAAATCGTCGATTATTCCCCGCAGCAGGAAGGCAAAGTGTTCTTCGGCGCGTGGGTGGAGATCGAAAACGATGAGGGCGATATCCGCCGCTTTCGCATCGTCGGCTACGATGAAATTTTCGGTCGTAAGGATTACATCTCCATCGACTCGCCTATGGCGCGGGCGTTGCTGAAAAAAGAAGTGGGCGATCTCGCGGTAGTACACACGCCCGCCGGCGAGGCCAGCTGGTACGTTAATGAGATCGAATACGTAAAATAGCGCCGGAACAATCCGAAGCCCCCGCTGATGACTGGCAATTTTGCCAGTCAATCCGTATAACTATCCCCTGATTTTTTACTCAGATGAAACTAAATCCATGATGAATGATTCTTTCTGCCGCATTATCGCGGGTGAAATTCAGGCACGCGCCGAACAGGTAGACGCTGCCGTTCGCCTGCTTGACGAAGGGAACACCGTGCCGTTTATCGCACGTTATCGTAAGGAGATCACCGGCGGGCTGGATGACACGCAATTGCGTAATCTGGAGACCCGTCTGGGATATCTGCGTGAACTGGAAGACAGACGTCAGGCCATTCTCAAGTCCATTTCCGAGCAAGGCAAGCTGACCGATGAGCTGGCTAACGCCATCAACGGCACGTTAAGTAAGACCGAACTCGAAGACCTCTACCTGCCCTACAAACCCAAGCGTCGCACGCGCGGGCAAATCGCCATCGAAGCCGGACTTGAACCGCTGGCCGACCTGCTGTGGACAGACCCGTCCCACACCCCGGAAACGGAAGCGGCAAAATACATCGACGCTGACAACGGCGTGGCGGACGCCAAAGCAGCCCTTGATGGCGCGCGCTATATTCTGATGGAGCGTTTTGCCGAAGACGCGGCGCTGCTGGCGAAAGTGCGCGATTATCTGTGGAAGAACGCCCACCTGGTCGCGACCGTCGTAAGCGGCAAAGAGGAGGAAGGGGCGAAATTCCGAGATTACTTCGATCATCACGAACCAATCGCCACCGTCCCTTCACACCGTGCGCTGGCGATGTTCCGTGGCCGCAACGAAGGCGTGCTGCAACTGTCGCTGAATGCCGACCCGCAATTCGATGAGCCGCCCAAAGAGAGCCACTGCGAGCAGATCATCCAGGATCACCTCGGCCTGCGTCTGAACAACGCTCCGGCGGATAGCTGGCGCAAAGGCGTGGTGAGCTGGACATGGCGTATAAAAGTCCTGATGCATCTCGAAACCGAACTGATGGGCACCGTGCGTGAACGCGCGGAAGATGAAGCCATTAACGTCTTTGCCCGCAACCTCCACGATCTGCTGATGGCGGCGCCTGCTGGCCTGCGCGCGACTATGGGTCTCGATCCGGGTCTGCGTACCGGCGTGAAGGTCGCTGTAGTGGACGGCACCGGTAAACTGGTCGCCACCGACACCATTTATCCACATACCGGTCAGGCAGCTAAAGCTGCGGTGGCGGTTGCCGCGCTGTGCGAAAAACACAACGTTGAGCTGGTGGCGATTGGTAACGGCACGGCATCGCGCGAAACCGAGCGCTTCTTCCTCGACGTGCAGAAACAGTTCCCGAAAGTGACGGCGCAGAAAGTGATCGTCAGCGAAGCCGGAGCATCGGTGTATTCCGCTTCCGAGCTGGCGGCGCTGGAGTTCCCGGATCTGGACGTTTCGCTGCGCGGCGCGGTCTCTATCGCCCGTCGTCTGCAAGACCCACTGGCAGAGCTGGTGAAAATCGATCCGAAATCCATCGGCGTCGGCCAGTATCAGCACGACGTCAGCCAGACCCAGCTTGCCCGTAAGCTGGATGCCGTTGTGGAAGACTGCGTAAACGCCGTCGGCGTCGATCTCAATACCGCGTCCGTACCGTTACTGACCCGCGTGGCAGGCTTAACGCGCATGATGGCGCAGAATATCGTCGCCTGGCGTGATGAAAACGGTCAGTTCCAGAACCGCCAGCAGTTGCTGAAAGTGAGCCGTCTGGGGCCGAAAGCCTTTGAACAGTGCGCGGGCTTCCTGCGCATCAACCACGGCGATAACCCGCTGGATGCCTCTACCGTTCACCCGGAAGCCTACCCGGTGGTCGAGCGTATTCTTGCCGCCACCCAACAGGCGCTGAAAGCGCTGATGGGCAACAGCAGCGAGCTACGCAATTTGAAAGCGGTGGATTTCACCGACGACAAATTCGGCGTGCCAACCGTTACCGACATCATCAAAGAGCTGGAAAAACCGGGCCGCGACCCGCGTCCAGAGTTCAAAACCGCGCAGTTTGCTGATGGCGTAGAAACCATGAACGATCTGCAACCGGGCATGATTCTGGAAGGCGCCGTAACCAACGTCACCAACTTTGGCGCGTTTGTGGATATCGGCGTACATCAGGACGGTCTGGTGCACATCTCTTCCCTGTCGAATAAGTTCGTCGAAGATCCACACACCGTGGTGAAAGCGGGCGACATCGTGAAGGTGAAAGTGCTGGAGGTTGACCTGCAACGTAAGCGCATCGCGCTGACCATGCGTCTGGACGAGCAGCCGGGTGAAACCAACGCCCGTCGCGGCGGCGGCAACGATCGCGCCCAGGGCAACCGCCCGGCGGCAAAAGCGGCGAAGCCGCGTGGTCGTGATGCGCAGCCTGCGGGCAACAGCGCCATGATGGACGCGCTGGCGGCCGCAATGGGTAAAAAACGCTAATCAAGCCTTATGCTTGTAGGCCGGATGAGGTATCTATACCGCCATCCGGCCGTTATATTTGAAATTAACAATTAAATCTTACGAATTAAATTGCTTAATTCATTACCCGCCTGTTGCCAGTACTGGTAATTATCAATTCATTAACAGATGAAACCTTAATTAAACATTAGCAACGCTGAATAATGTTTAAATCAACACGTTCTTTTTAAGACGAATAAATGTTGAGCCATGTCAAAACTGACTCAATTTATTATCCATTTCTACATTCCGTCACATTTTAATCATTGATGATAAAAACCATTCTCATTATCATTGTCTTGTTGATTATTTAATCTTTCTTTCGTTGGCTAATCATCTGGTCTTATGCCGCCTTCTGAGCGCGCATGAGGTATACGTCCAGTTAGCGAGAAACAAGTAGGCCCCCTATGCAATTCATTCCAGACACGGCGTGGAAAATTACCGGCTTTTCCCATGAAATCAGCCCGGCATACCGTCAGAAACTGCTTTCACTCGGCATGTTGCCAGGTTCTTCATTTAACGTAGTGCGCGTCGCCCCATTAGGCGATCCTATTCATATCGAAACTCGCCGCGTGAGCCTGGTATTACGTAAGAAAGATCTGGCGTTATTAGAAGTGGAAGCGGTTTCCTGTTAATTCGGTGAGTCTATAAAAATGAAAAAATTAACCATTGGTTTAATTGGTAATCCAAATTCCGGCAAGACAACATTATTTAACCAGCTCACCGGCGCGCGTCAGCGTGTGGGGAACTGGGCGGGTGTTACCGTTGAACGCAAAGAAGGTCAGTTCGCAACAACCGACCATCAGGTCACGCTGGTCGATTTACCCGGCACCTATTCACTGACCACCATTTCGTCACAAACTTCCCTCGATGAGCAAATCGCCTGCCATTACATTCTGAGCGGCGACGCAGACCTGCTGATCAACGTGGTGGATGCCTCTAACCTTGAGCGCAACCTCTACCTGACGCTGCAACTGCTTGAGCTGGGCATTCCCTGCATTGTGGCGCTCAACATGCTCGACATCGCGGAGAAACAGCAGGTTCGCATTGATATCGACGCGCTGTCCGCACGCCTTGGTTGCCCGGTTGTGCCGTTGGTTTCCACGCGCGGCCGTGGGATTGAAGCCCTGAAACTGGCTATCGATCGCTATAAAGAAAACGAAAACGTTGAGCTGGTACATTATGCCCGGCCGTTGCTGCGCGAGGCCGAATCGCTGGCCGACGTCATGGCGGCGGATATGCCGGCGCAACAGCGCCGCTGGCTGGGCTTGCAGATGCTGGAAGGCGATATCTACAGCCGCGTTTACGCCGGTAATGCCGCGCAAAACCTTGAGGCGTCGCTCACTCGCCTGAGCAAAGAGATGGATGACCCGGCGCTACACATCGCTGATGCGCGTTATCAGTGCATCGCCGCGATTTGCGACGTGGTCAGCAACACCCTGACGGCGGAACCCAGCCGTTTCACCGCAGCGGTAGATAAGGTCATCCTGAACCGTTTCCTCGGGTTGCCGATTTTCCTGTTCGTCATGTACCTGATGTTCCTGCTCGCCATTAACATTGGCGGCGCGCTGCAACCGCTGTTCGACGTGGGTTCCGTGGCGCTCTTTATTCACGGCATCCAGTGGATCGGCTACACGCTGCACTTCCCGGACTGGCTCACCATTTTCCTCGCGCAGGGGCTGGGCGGCGGTATCAATACCGTTCTGCCGCTGGTGCCGCAGATCGGCATGATGTACCTGTTTCTCTCTTTCCTGGAGGACTCCGGCTACATGGCGCGCGCGGCGTTCGTTATGGACCGTCTGATGCAGGCACTAGGGCTGCCGGGTAAATCGTTCGTGCCGCTGATTGTCGGCTTTGGCTGTAACGTCCCGTCCGTGATGGGCGCCCGTACCCTGGACGCGCCGCGTGAACGCCTGATGACCATTATGATGGCGCCGTTTATGTCCTGCGGCGCACGTCTGGCGATTTTCGCCGTGTTTGCCGCCGCGTTCTTTGGGCAAAACGGCGCGCTGGCGGTTTTCTCGCTGTATGTGCTGGGTATCGTGATGGCGGTACTGACCGGCCTGATGCTTAAACACACGATTATGCGCGGCGAAGCCTCTCCGTTCGTGATGGAACTGCCGGTCTACCATGTGCCGCACATCAAAAGCCTGGTGATCCAGACCTGGCAACGCCTGAAAGGCTTTGTGCTGCGTGCCGGTAAGGTCATCATCATCGTCAGTATTTTCCTCAGCGCGTTTAACAGCTTCTCCCTGAGCGGAAAAATCGTCGATAACATCAACGACTCTGCGCTCGCGTCCATCAGCCGCGTGATTACGCCTGTCTTTAAACCGATTGGCGTTCATGAAGATAACTGGCAGGCGACCGTTGGCCTGTTCACCGGCGCAATGGCGAAAGAGGTGGTGGTAGGGACGCTGAACACCCTCTATACCGCTGAAAATATTCAGGAAGAAGAGTTTAACCCGGCTGACTTCCATCTCGGCGACGAGCTGCTGGGCGCGGTCGATGAAACCTGGCAAAGCCTGAAAGACACCTTCAGCCTTAGCGTACTGGCTAACCCAATCGAAGCCAGCAAAGGCGACGGTGAAATGGCGACCGGGGCGATGGGCGTGATGGACGCGAAGTTTGGCAGCGCCGCTGCCGCATACAGCTATCTGATTTTCGTTCTGCTGTATGTACCGTGCATCTCGGTGATGGGGGCTATCGCGCGTGAATCCAGCCGCGGCTGGATGAGCTTCTCGATTCTGTGGGGGCTGAATATCGCCTACTCGCTGTCTACCCTGTTCTATCAGGTTGCAAGCTTTAGCCAGCATCCGACCTATAGCCTGGTCTGCATTCTGGCGGTCATCCTGTTTAACATCGTGGTGCTGGGGCTGTTACGGCGCGCCCGTAGCCGGGTGGATATCGAACTGCTGGCGACGCGTAAAACGGCCAGCGCCTGCTGCGCAAGCCCTGCCGGTAACTGTCACTAAGGTTGAGAACAATGGCGTCACTTATTCAGGTTCGTGATTTACTGGCTTTGCAGGGGCGTATGGAGGCAATGCAGATTAGCCGCACGCTGCATACGCCGCAGCCGATGATCGACGCGATGCTGAATCAGCTGGAGAATATGGGCAGGGCCGTGCGGATTCAGGAAGATCCCGACGGCTGCCTGTCCGGTAGCTGCAAAAGCTGCCCGGAAGGAAAAGCCTGTCTCCGGGAGTGGTGGACGTTGCGTTAACGTTATGCCGGATGGCGAACGGTAGCTAACCTGTAGGCCGGATAAGGCGTTTACGCCGCTATCCGGCACTGCATAGACAATAATTATATCTTCTGCTTTAACGCCATCAACGCCTGACAAAATTCGCCGGGATGCGAAATAAACGGCGCATGGGCGGCCTTTGCAAACACCTGCGATTCACTCTCCGGCCATGCGGCATCCAGCATCGGCACGACTTTGCGCGGCACCAGACCATCCAGATAACCATACAGACGCAGGAACGGCATGGTCAGCGATTTAAGCGGCTCGCGCAGGTCGGCCGTTTTCAATATCTCCAGCCCACCGTTCAGTACCGCAACCTCCGGCATCGGCAACGCCAGCACGGCACTTTTCAGCGTGCGGGCATCCTGACGCGCGGTTTCGGTGCCTAACGTTTGCAGCGCCAGAAAACGTTCCACCGTACGCTGGAAATCTTCGCTGAGCTGCTGTTGAAATCCCGCCAGGATATCCGGCTTAATACCCGGCCACGCTTCGCGAGCGCTGAAACAGGGCGATGACGCGACGGTCACCAGCGCCTGAACGCGTTCAGGATGGGTTAACGCCACCTGGCTCGCCACCAGCCCTCCCAGACTCCAGCCAAGCCAGACGGCTTTATCAGGCGCCTGTTTCAGCACATGCTTCGCCATCTGCTCCAGCGACATCGCGCCAAAACCCTGGCTGCGGCCAAATCCGGGTAAATCGACAAGATGCAGCGTGAAATGCGCGCTGAGTTCCTCACGAATGCAATTCCAGACTTCCGCATTCAGTCCCCATCCGTGCAGCAGCACAAGATGGCAATTTCCCTGACCTTCAGTCTGCCACCAGATGTCATTCATCAGTTACTGTTCTCTTTTGGCTAACAAGGATGAACATATGCTAACAGTACCGGGATTATGCTGGCTATGCCGAATGCCGCTGGCGTTGAGTCACTGGGGGATTTGTTCGGTTTGCACGAGAGCGGCGCGTCGCCGCGTCAGCCTGTGCCCGCAGTGTGGATTACCCGCTGCGCACGCCGCCATTCCCTGCGGGCGTTGTCTGCAAAAACCCCCGCCGTGGCAGCGTCTGGTGACGGTCAGCGACTACGTACCGCCATTAAGTTTACTTATCCACCAGCTAAAATTCTCTCGCCGCAGCGACGTCGCCGCCGCCCTTTCACGCCTGCTGTTGCTGGAAGTCTTACACGCGCACCGCGCATCGACGCTTCCGCTACCGGATCGCTTAGTCAGCGTGCCGCTCTGGCAGCGCCGTCACTGGCGCAGGGGATTTAACCAAAGCGATCTGCTGTGTCGCCCCCTGGCGCGCTGGCTGGGCTGCGGCTGGGACAGCCGAAGCGTCACGCGCCTTCGCGCCACCGCCACTCAGCACCATCTCAGCGCCCGATTGCGCAAACATAACCTGAAAAATGCGTTTCGCCTTGAATTGCCGGTACAGGGACTCCATATGGTCATTGTGGATGATGTCGTCACTACCGGAAGTACCGTCGCGGAGATCGCGCAGCTGCTTTTGCGCAACGGCGCGGCGACTGTCCAGGTATGGTGCCTGTGTCGAACCTTGTAGAGCCTCGATGATGGGCGTATTATAACCAAGTAAAATAGTCAACTATTAGGCCATTACTATGATCCATATTTCCGATGCTGCACAAGCGCACTTTGCCAAACTGCTGGCAAATCAGGAAGAAGGGACACAAATCCGCGTATTTGTGATCAATCCCGGTACGCCTAACGCTGAATGCGGCGTTTCTTATTGTCCGCCGGACGCCGTGGAAGCAAGCGACACTGCCCTGAAATTTGACCTGCTGACCGCTTATGTTGATGAACTGAGCGCGCCGTATCTGGAAGATGCCGAGATCGATTTCGTCACCGATCAGCTGGGTTCTCAGCTGACGCTGAAAGCGCCAAACGCCAAAATGCGTAAGGTTGCTGATGATGCGCCGCTGATGGAACGTGTGGAGTACATGCTGCAATCGCAGATCAACCCGCAGCTTGCCGGTCACGGCGGTCGCGTCTCTCTGATGGAGATCACCGACGAAGGCTACGCCATTTTGCAGTTTGGCGGCGGCTGTAACGGTTGCTCGATGGTCGATGTGACCCTGAAAGAAGGGATCGAGAAGCAGCTGCTGAATGAATTCCCTGAGCTGAAAGGCGTTCGCGATCTGACCGAACACCAGCGCGGCGAGCACTCTTACTACTAAGATTCTGCCCGGTGGCGCGTCGCTTACCGGGCCTACAATGCATATCCCGTAGGCCGGATAAGGCGTTTACGCCGCCATCCGGCGTGATGATATCTTCCGCTTTTCCCCTTCGATAACATGACCTGCCTCTCATAATTTAAATTTTGCCTGCCAGGGTGATTCTCAATCGCTATATGTTACCCGTATCATTCATATGGGCACCAAACATCCCCATAACAGCCGACTAAACCAGATAGTGTTAAAGTCAATCAGTGTTGGTGCCGTTACGCTTCTGTTCCCGGTTGGGGCAAGCGGAATTTTTCGTCGACACACCGACGTTACCCATAACAAATGAAAGGCCAGGTAAATCATGCCATTAGTCATCGTCGCTATCGGTGTAATTTTGTTATTACTCCTGATGATCCGCTTCAAAATGAACGGTTTCATCGCTCTCGTCCTGGTGGCACTTGCTGTTGGATTGATGCAAGGAATGCCGCTGGATAAAGTCATTGGCTCTATTAAAGCTGGTGTTGGTGGTACTCTTGGTAGCCTCGCCCTGATTATGGGTTTCGGCGCCATGCTGGGCAAAATGCTGGCAGACTGCGGCGGCGCACAGCGCATCGCGACCACGCTGATTGCCAAATTTGGTAAAAAACACATCCAGTGGGCAGTGGTATTAACCGGCTTCACGGTAGGTTTCGCACTGTTCTATGAAGTGGGTTTCGTGCTGATGCTGCCGCTGGTATTCACCATCGCAGCGGCGGCCAGCATTCCTTTGCTGTATGTCGGCGTACCGATGGCGGCAGCGCTGTCCGTTACCCACGGCTTCCTGCCTCCGCACCCGGGCCCGACCGCTATCGCCACGATCTTCCACGCCGATATGGGTAAAACCCTGCTGTTCGGTACGATTCTGGCTATCCCGACCGTAATTCTCGCTGGCCCGGTATTTGCCCGCTTCCTGAAAGGCATCGATAAGCCGATCCCGGAAGGTCTGTACAGCGCAAAAAACTTTACTGAAGAAGAGATGCCTGGCTTTGGCGTCAGCGTCTGGACTTCTCTGGTGCCGGTTATTTTAATGGCCATGCGCGCCGTTGCAGAAATGGTGCTGCCAAAAGGTCATGCCTTCCTGCCGGTTGCTGAGTTCTTTGGCGACCCGGTAATGGCAACGCTGATTGCGGTACTGATTGCGATGTTTACGTTCGGTCTGAACCGTGGCCGCTCAATGGATCAGATTAACGACACGCTGGGTTCCTCAATCAAAATCATCGCGATGATGCTGCTGATCATCGGCGGCGGCGGCGCGTTTAAGCAGGTACTGGTTGATAGCGGCGTAGACAAATACATCGCGTCCATGATGAACGAAACCAACGTTTCTCCGCTGTTCATGGCATGGTCCATCGCAGCCGTACTGCGTATCGCGCTCGGTTCTGCCACCGTGGCCGCAATTACCGCGGGTGGTATCGTGGCGCCGCTGATTGCGACGACGGGCGTAAGCCCTGAGCTGATGGTTATCGCCGTCGGTTCCGGTAGCGTCATTTTCTCTCACGTAAACGATCCAGGCTTCTGGCTGTTCAAAGAGTATTTCAACCTGACCATCGGCGAAACCATCAAGTCCTGGTCAATGCTGGAAACCATTATCTCCGTCTGCGGCCTGATTGGGTGTCTGCTGCTGGGAATGGTGGTGTAACCGAGACGGCCTGTAGGCCGGATAAGGCAAAGCCGCCATCCGGCAATGTGCGCCAGAATTGCCTGATGGCGCTGCGCTTATCAGGCCTACGTGTTGTCACCATAAAAAAGCCGGGAATTTCCCGGCTTTTTTTACTTCTTCTTCGCGGCCGCTTTTCGCCGCTTGTCCAAATCTTTAAGCAGTTTATTCACCTTGTCATCGGCAAACATCTTCTCAAGCGTCGTGGACAACTTGCGCCGCCAGTTCTTGTACTGGTCGCTGGTGCCTGGAATATTGACCGGCTCCGCCATGTCCAGCCAGTCTTCCGGCTGCAACCCCAGCAATGCGCTATGGCTGTCCGCGATGTAACGCTGCATTCCACGGTTGAGGATCGGCGTCATCGACATCAGCGACGCCTTATGCCCCGCGCGTTTCGGCAGGCAACCGTATTTGTGCAGCGCGTCCAGCAGACCCTGCTTCGCCAGCTCACGATCCTGATACAGCCCACGCAATATCACTTCATCCGGGTAAAGCCCCAGCGTTTTGCCGAGCGTCAGGTCGCCGCTGTCCCAGTAGCCACGCAGCGTAGGAAGGTCATGCGTCGTCGCGACTGCCATTGATTGTTCCGGGTACGCTTTCGGCGCGCGGAAGTTCTTCTCATGATCATTCTCGAAATAGAGCACTTTATACGAGTAAACGCCGCTGTCGCGCAGTTTACCCACGATTTCCACCGGCACCGTCCCCAGATCTTCGCCAATCACCATGCAGCGATGACGTTTACTTTCCAGCGCCAGAATAGAGAGCAGGGCGTCCACCGGGTAATGCACATACGCCCCGTGATCCGCCGTTTCACCGTAAGGAATCCACCACAGACGCAGCATCGACATAACATGATCGATACGCAAAGCGCCGCAGTTCTGCATATTGGCGCGCAGCAGTTCAATAAACGGCTCATAGGCGCGGGCGGCGATGATGTGTGGGTCCATCGGCGGCAGTCCCCAGTTCTGCCCCAGAGGGCCGAGGATATCCGGCGGCGCGCCCACCGACGCTTTCAGGCAATACAGCTCACGGTCGCACCAGGTTTCCGCCCCACCTTCCGCAACCCCTACCGCCAGATCGCGATACAGGCCAATCGGCATATCATAACCCTGGCATACCGCCCAACAGGCGGCAAACTGGGTATACGCCAGCCACTGTAACCAGAGGTAAAAGTCCACCTCATCACGGTGATCTTCACAGAACTGTTTCACTTCCGGCGAGTTCACTGACTGATACGCTTCCGGCCAGACCGGCCAGCCCCAGCGCAACTCATCTTCCTTCACCTGATGCGCGTGCAGCGCGTCAAATGCCGCCTGCCAGTACAGGCTGTCGCCTTCCTGGGCGACAAAGTGGCGAAACGCCGCCATCTGCTCGTCATCACGAAGCGCAAAACCTTTCCATGCCATCCGCAGGGCGGTCATTTTCAGCGCGGTAACAGCAGAATAATCAACCCATTCGGCGTCCCGTGCGCGCTGCAATGTCTGTTGCGTCGCCGGCATGTTCCACCAGGCCTGCGCCTCTTTGCTCAACCGGAAATCGTCAACGGCATTCACGTCGATATAAATGACATTCAGCCAACGGCGGGATGAGGGGCTGTACGGGCTGGCGCTCTCCGGGTTTGCCGGGTAGAGGGCGTGAATCGGGTTCAGGCCAATAAATGCGCCGCCGCGTTTCGCAACATCCGTCAGCATCGACTGGAGATCGCCAAAGTCGCCAATCCCCCAGTTTTTTTCCGAACGCAGGGTATAAAGCTGAACGCACGCCCCCCATAGCTTCTGTCCGGTCAGCAGCGCCTGCGGCTCATAGCAGCGTTTCGGCGCCACGATGATCCGGCAGTGCGTGCGCTGTTCGCCCTGAGTCAGGGTCAGCGTGTGATACCCCTCCGGCAGCTTTGCCGGAAGCGTAAAGGCTTTACCGCCGGTGGCGTGCCCCTTGTGCTGTACGCCCTCCTCGGTGGTCAGCAGCCAGCTAAAATCGCCGCTGCCTTCTACCGCCAGCGGCATCTTCTTGCCTGCGGTATACACCATCACATTCGGCACTGGCGTTACCGCCACCTTCGTGGCGGCGGTGGCGCGGTGCATCGCATCAAGCAAACGCCGTTTGGTTTCGGCGCCAATCGACTGCGGTTTACCGTGGGCATTGATGTAATTGGGGCTGATCCCCGCCGCCAGCGCGGCATTATCCAGACGTTTGCGTTCCATGGCGCTTCCTTAGCGTTTTGCCTGCCAGATACGAGCCTGATAATCGCGGATGGAGCGATCCGAGCTGAACATCCCGCAACGCGCGGTGTTCAGGATCGTCGCCCGGGTCCAGGCATCCTGGTCGCGATACAGCACGTCCACCTGCTTTTGTGCCGCAACGTAGGCGGCAAAGTCCGCCATCACCAGGTACGGATCGCCCCCCTGTTTGCCAATGCTGTGCAGCATCTGATCAAAAGCGTGCTTGTCGCCGTTGCTGTATTTGCCGCTTTCCAGCTCCTTCAGCACCGCGTCCAGCACTTTGTCTTTCTTACGCCATTTCACCGGGTCGTAACCCTTGGCCTTCAGCCGTTTCACCTCTTCCACGGTATGACCGAAGATAAAGATGTTCTCGTCCCCGACCTGTTCGGCGATCTCAACGTTCGCCCCATCCAGCGTACCGACCGTCAGCGCGCCGTTCAACGCCAGCTTCATATTGCCGGTGCCGGAGGCTTCTTTACCGGCAGTAGAGATCTGCTCAGAGACGTCCGCCGCCGGGATCAGCATTTCCGCCGCCGAAACGCAGTAGTCCGGCAGGAAGACCACTTTCAGCTTATCGCCGACTTTCGGGTCGTTGTTGATGGTTTCCGCCACCTTGTTAATGGCGAAGATGATGTTTTTCGCCAGATAGTAGCCCGGCGCCGCTTTTGCGCCAAACAGGAACACGCGCGGCACGCGGTCTGCTTTCGGATTTTCGCGGATCTCTTTGTACAGCGCCAGAATATGCAGCAGGTTCAGGTGCTGGCGCTTATATTCGTGCAAGCGCTTAATCTGGATATCGAAAATCGCCTGCGGGTTGATTTCAATCCCGGTGCGTATTTTCACAAATTCGGCCAGGCGGACTTTATTCGCCTGTTTAATCTCACGATACGTTTTGCGGAACGCCGCGTCGTCGGCGAATTTCTCCAGGTTGATCAGCTGATCGAGGTCGTTAGCCCACTCGTTCTTCAACGACTTATCCAGCAGCGCCGCAAGTGCCGGGTTGCACTGTTTGATCCAGCGACGCGGCGTAATGCCGTTGGTCACGTTGTGGAATTTGTTCGGCCACAGCTGGTGATATTCCGGGAACAGATCCTTCACCACCAGATCGGAGTGCAGCGCCGCAACGCCGTTGACCGCAAAGCCGCTGACCACGCACATATTGGCCATCCGCACCTGCTTGTCGTGCACTACCGCCAGCTTCGCCCACACCTGCTTATCGCCCGGCCAGGTTTTATCAACCTGTTTCTTAAAGCGGTCATTAATCTCTTTGATGATCTGCATATGGCGCGGCAGCAGCGCTTTCACCAGTTTCTCATCCCAGCACTCCAGCGCCTCCGGCATCAGCGTATGGTTGGTGTAGGCGAACGTTTTACTGGTGATAGCCCAGGCGTCGTCCCAGCTTAGCTGGTGCTCATCGAGCAGCACGCGCAGCAGTTCAGGGATAGCGATGGTCGGGTGAGTATCGTTGAGTTGAATGACCTCATACTCCGCCAGCTCATGCAGTTTGCGCCCCGCCAGGTGGTGACGGCGCAGAATATCCGCTACCGAGCAGGCGCACTGGAAATACTGCTGCATCAGGCGCAGCTTTTTGCCTGCGGTGTGGTTGTCGTTCGGATAGAGGACTTTCGTCAGTTTTTCCGCGTCGATCCCCTGCTGCTCCGCGCGCAGGAAATCGCCGTCGTTGAATTTGGTCAGGTTAAACGGATGCGCATGCGCGGCCTGCCACAAACGCAGCGGCTGTGCGACGCCGTTCCGGTAGCCAAGCACCGGCAAGTCCCACGCCTGCCCGGTGATCACAAAACCCGGTTCCCAACGCCCGTCCTTCGTCACTTTACCGCCAATACCGACCTGAACATCAAGCTGTTCATTGTGACGGAACCACGGGTAGCTACCGCGATGCCAGTCATCCGGCGCTTCCATCTGTTGCCCATCGACAAAAGACTGACGGAACAGCCCATACTGGTAGTTCAGACCATAGCCCGTTGCGGACTGGCCTACCGTCGCCATAGAGTCCAGGAAACATGCCGCCAGACGTCCTAAACCACCGTTGCCCAGCGCAGGATCAACCTCTTCCTCCAGCAGGTCGGTCAGGTTGACGTCGTGCGTTTTCAGCACATCGCTCACCGCCTGATACCAGCCCAGATTCAACAGGTTGTTCCCGGTCAGGCGGCCAATCAGGAATTCCATCGAGATGTAGTTAACATGACGCTGGTTTTTAGCCGGTTTCGCCGCAGGTTGCGCGCTGAGCAATTCAGCCAGTGCGCCGCTAACGGCCTGCCACCACTGGCGAGATGTCATCTCATGAGCCGACAGTAAACCGAAACGCTGCCACTGACGCATCAGGGCAGCCTGAAAGTGATCTTTGTTGAAGGTAGGCTGTGACATAGAAATTCCGAATCCTCAGGTAATAAAACAACGTTATCGTTAGTTTGCCTGGCTCGATGTTGACCTTCCTCATCCCACCCGGGATTAGGCAGGGAGGAGTAGTGGGGATGAGCATAAAAGTGTGATCGCCGCCACTTAAAGGTAGTGGATTGCCGGTGAATACGTCGAATTACCGCACAGCATACCTGCGACTGCACGCCGTTTTACGCACGATGACACAAATAATTAAATCGCGGAGGTTTATTGAAAGTGAATATGTAAATGCGGAAATAGTTTCTAACCTGAAATATCAAACCCATTCAGTTATTTCCGTTCCTGAATAATTCCCTGAGTTCATTACTTCCTGACTTTCATTAAAAAGCACAGTAACCACACAGAGGAAATGGCATTATTTGGGGCAGGCAGGATCGGGCACTATCCCAGTCTCCACGCACACTCAGACCGTGCTAAACCGTTTCTTGCAATGGATATTTAGAATTGTGACAGAGTGCAAATTCAGACACACAAAAAACTTGCATAGCTTGCATTAAACCGGTTTCTGTCCGACCTTATATCTATTAATTACGAAGCGCAAAAAAAATCGCATTTCCCCATTTCCTCACAGTGAAGTGATTACTATGTTGATTCCGTCTAAATTAAGTCGTCCGGTTCGACTCGACCATACGGTGGTTCGTGAGCGCCTGTTGGCTAAACTTTCCGGCGCGAACAATTTCAGGCTGGCCCTGGTAACAAGCCCTGCGGGCTATGGGAAAACCACGCTTGTTTCACAGTGGGCAGCCGGGAAAAACGAGTTAGGCTGGTTCTCGCTGGATGAAGGCGACAACCAGCAGGAGCGATTCGCCAGTTATTTAATTGCCGCGCTTCAGCAGGCAACGGGCGGGCATTGCTCCACCAGTGAAGTCATGGTGCAAAAACGCCAGTACGTCAGCCTGACCTCCCTTTTCGCGCAACTCTTTATTGAGTTGGCTGAGTGGCATCGCCCGCTTTATCTGGTCATTGATGATTACCATCTGATCACAAACCCGGTGATCCACGACGCGATGCGCTTTTTCCTGCGCCATCAGCCCGAAAATCTCACGCTGGTCGTGCTGTCGCGTAATTTACCGCAGCTCGGCATCGCTAATCTGCGCGTTCGCGATCAGCTGCTGGAAATCGGCAGCCAGCAATTAGCCTTTAACCATCAGGAAGCAAAACAGTTCTTTGACCGCCGTCTGTCCTCGCCTATCGAAGCCGCCGAGAGCAGCCGGATGTGCGACGACGTCGCCGGTTGGGCAACCGCGCTACAGCTTATCGCCCTTTCCGCCCGCCAGAACAATAACTCCGCGCACCAGTCTGCGCGACGCCTGGCGGGAATCAACGCCAGCCATCTGTCTGATTACCTGGTCGATGAAGTGCTGGACAACGTGGACGTGAGTACCCGGCATTTTCTGCTGAAAAGCGCCATCCTGCGTTCGATGAACGATGCGCTGATCGTGCGCGTGACGGGCGAAGAGAACGGGCAGATGCGTCTGGAGGAGATTGAGCGTCAGGGGCTGTTCCTGCAACGCATGGACGATACGGGCGAATGGTTCAGCTATCACCCGCTGTTTGGCAGTTTCCTGCGTCAGCGTTGCCAGTGGGAACTGGCGACCGAGCTGCCGGATATCCACCGCGCTGCCGCCGAAAGCTGGATGGCGCAAGGTTTCCCCAGCGAAGCCATTCACCATGCCCTGGCGGCGGGCGATGCGCATATGCTGCGCGATATCCTGCTGAATCATGCGTGGGGGCTGTTTAACCACAGTGAGCTGGCGCTGCTGGAAGAGTCATTAAAGGCCCTGCCGTGGGAAAGTTTGCTGGAAAACCCGCGGCTGGTTCTGTTGCAGGCATGGCTGATGCAAAGCCAGCACCGCTACAGCGAAGTGAATACTCTGCTGGCGCGCGCTGAGCAAGAAATTCAGGGCATGATGGACGGTACGCTGCATGCGGAATTTAACGCCCTGCGCGCTCAGGTCGCGATTAACGACGGCAACCCGGATGAAGCGGAACGGCTGGCAAAACTGGCGCTGGATGAGCTGCCGATCGCCTGGTTTTACAGCCGTATTGTCGCCACCTCCGTACACGGCGAAGTGCTGCACTGTAAAGGCGATCTCTCCCGTTCACTGTCGTTGATGCAGCAAACTGAGCAAATGTCACGTCATCATGACGTCTGGCATTACGCCCTCTGGAGCCTGCTCCAACAAAGTGAAATTCTCTTCGCCCAGGGCTTTTTGCAGGCCGCCTGGGAAACCCAGGAGAAAGCGTTCCAGCTGATTAAAGAGCAACATCTCGAACAGTTGCCGATGCACGAGTTCCTGATGCGCATTCGCGCGCAGCTTCTGTGGGCATGGGCGCGTCTTGACGAAGCGGAAGCCTCCGCCCGCAGCGGTATTGATGTGCTTTCCGCATTCCAGCCGCAGCAGCAATTGCAGTGTCTGGCGCTGCTGGTGCAGTGCTCGCTGGCGCGCGGCGATCTGGATAATGCCCGCACGCAGTTGAACCGTCTGGAGAACCTGCTGGGCAACGGCCAGTATCACAGCGACTGGATTTCCAATGCCGATAAGGTTCGCGTGATTTACTGGCAGATGACGGGCGATAAGAAGTCCGCCGCCAACTGGCTGCGTCATACGCCGAAACCAGAATTTGCCAACAACCACTTCCTGCAAGGCCAGTGGCGTAATATCGCCAGGGCGCAGATCCTGCTGGGTGAGTTTGAATCCGCAGAGATTGTGCTGGAAGAGCTAAACGAGAACGCCCGTAGCCTGCGTTTAATGAGCGATCTTAACCGTAACCTGCTGTTGCTTAATCAACTGTACTGGCAGGCCGGACGTAAAAACGACGCCCAGCGGGTGTTGCTTGATGCGCTGCAACTGGCGAACCGTACCGGTTTCATCAGCCACTTTGTGATTGAAGGCGAAGCGATGGCGCAGCAACTGCGTCAGTTGATTCAGTTGAATACGCTGCCGGAGCTTGAACAACATCGCGCACAGCGCATCCTGCGGGAAATTAACCAGCACCATCGACATAAGTTCGCCCATTTTGACGAAGGCTTTGTGGAGCGGCTGTTAAATCACCCGGACGTACCGGAGCTGATCCGCACCAGCCCGCTAACGCAGCGTGAGTGGCAGGTTCTGGGGCTGATCTATTCCGGCTACAGCAACGAGCAAATCGCCGGCGAGCTGGCGGTTGCGGCCACGACCATCAAAACGCACATTCGCAATTTATATCAGAAGCTCGGCGTCGCGCATCGTCAGGACGCCGTACAACATGCGCAGAGGCTTTTGAAAATGATGGGGTACGGGGTGTGATGATTGCCCGGTGGCGCTTACGCTTACCGGGCCTACAATCACGATCAGCACAACTCTAACTGAATATGGTGGTCGGTAAGTACCTGCAATACCCCTGCTGGCGGCGTCATATCGGTATAGACGGCATCCACCAGGCTAATGCTGCCCATATTCACCATCGCATTACGACCAAACTTAGAGTGATCCACAACCAGCATCACATGGCGTGAATTTTCAATAATCGCGCGTTTCGTGCGTACTTCGTGATAATCAAATTCCAGCAGCGACCCGTCGCTGTCGATACCGCTGATCCCCAGAATGCCAAAATCCAGGCGGAATTGAGAGATGAAATCGAGCGTCGCTTCGCCAATAATGCCGCCGTCACGGCTGCGAAGCTCACCGCCAGCGAGAATAATGCGAAAATCCTCTTTCACCATCAGCGTGTTCGCCACGTTGAGATTGTTGGTCACAATGCGCAGGTTACTGTGATCCAACAAGGCATGCGCCACCGCTTCCGGCGTCGTGCCGATATCGATAAACAGCGTTGAACCGTTGGGGATTTGCGTGGCGACTTTCCGCGCAATACGTTCCTTCTCCGCCGTTTGCGTCGCTTTACGATCGTGCCACGGCGTGTTGACCGAGCTGGAAGGCAACGCCGCGCCGCCGTGGTGGCGCAGGATCATATTCTGCTCCGCCAGGTCGTTGAGATCCCGACGGATGGTTTGTGGGCTGACGGAGAAATGTTCCACCAGTTCTTCAGTGCTGACGTATCCCTGCTTTTTTACCAGTTCGATGATAGCGTCATGACGTTGTGTCTGTTTCATTGTTATTCCCTGGAATTTTGCCGGATGACGACGCCTGGCGTTTTATCCGGCCTACCGACCGTGCATTTTTAGTAGGCCGGATAAGGCGTTTCGCCGCCATCCGGCGCAACCCCAATCATGTTCGTTTTCGCGCATTCACCGTGTCAGCAAATGCCATCGCCAGCCCCACGGCCAGCCCGGCGATGTGCGCACCGTTCGCCATCGACATGCCAAACACATCAAACCACCCGGCAACAATCCAGATCAACGCAAAAGCAATAAGCCCACGCTGTAGATATATGCCGCTTTGCGGATCGCGTTCACCACGTAGCCAGGCGTAGCCCATCAGCGCGTAAACCACGCCGGAAAGCCCACCAAACCACGGGCCGCTGAACTTCTGCTGTACATAACCGCTCAGCAATGCGCTGATGACGGTAATAACAATCAGTTTTCCGCTGCCCAGACGTTTTTCCACCGCCCCGCCGATATACCACCACCACAACAGGTTGAAGAGGATATGCATTAACGAGAAATGCATAAACGCATGGGTGAAATAGCGCCAGAACTCAAATTTCAGTGACGGATCAAACGGCCACGCCAGCCACACCATGACGCTCTGCGCGCCGACGATGCTCATCACAACGAACACCAGGATACAGGCGATCATAATAAGCCAGGTGACCGGGCCCGCCCTCTCGCGCAATGTGGCGATAAACGGGAAACGGCGATAGTGCAGCCCGCTGCCGGTATGACCGGACTGCCAGCTTGCCGCCAGATAACGCGGATCGGCGGGATTTTCCAGAAAGCGCGCCAGCTCCGCCCGCACGCGCTCGGCCTGAGATTCGTCCGCCAGCCAGACATCGCTTTGATGATGTTGTTGAATCGTCAGGATAACGCCCTGCGTCGCCATGTAATCAACAAATGCCTGCGCCACGCGGGGGTTAGCAAAAGAGGTAATCATCAACATTGTTGCTGTCGCTTAGTCCACACAAAAGAGGACAGTATATAGGCCCTTCCGGCTTCAGGCTGCATCTTTGTGGGCTTAAGCGCCAAATGCCACCTCTGAGGGGAAATGGCGGTGCCAGGCATCAAACCCGCCATCAATACTGTAAACCGCGTCATAACCCTGTTGTAGCAGGTACTGTGCCGCGCCTTTGCTGCTATTGCCGTGATAGCACATCACCATCACCACGGTATCGAAATCATGGTCGCGCATAAACGCGCCCAGCGTATCGTTGGTCAGATGGAATGCCTGCGGCGTGTGGCCCATCGCATAGCTTTGCGGATCGCGGATATCCACCAGCACCGCCGTTCCCTGGTGCAGCTTCTGGTGAGCTTCTTCGACATTAATACATTCAAACTGATCCATGAGTCTCTCTTTCTTTTATATGCAGGCTTTATATGCAGATGGCTATTTTACCGTTCAGTGTACGTCGCCGGGGTAAGTAAACGCCATAATGTTATATGTATCACTCTAAAATGTTTTTTCGATGTTACCACCAGCTCGTTTTTTTGCTATTATGCTCGATAACGAACATTTTTGAGCTTTAACGAAAGTGCAAGAGGGTAGCATGGAAACCAAAGATCTGATTGTGATAGGCGGGGGCATTAACGGTGCGGGTATCGCGGCAGACGCCGCCGGACGTGGTTTATCCGTGCTCATGCTGGAAGCGCAGGATTTGGCCTGTGCAACCTCTTCCGCCAGCTCTAAATTAATTCACGGTGGCTTGCGCTACCTTGAACACTACGAATTCCGCCTGGTCAGCGAAGCGCTGGCCGAACGTGAAGTGCTGCTGAAAATGGCGCCGCACATCGCCTTCCCGATGCGCTTCCGCCTGCCTCACCGCCCGCACCTGCGCCCGGCATGGATGATCCGAATTGGTTTGTTTATGTACGATCATCTGGGCAAACGCACCAGTCTGCCCGGTTCAACCGGTTTGCGTTTTGGCGCAGATTCGGTGCTGAAACCGGAGATCGTGCGCGGTTTCGAATATTCTGACTGCTGGGTAGACGATGCGCGTCTGGTTCTGGCAAACGCCCAAATGGTGGTGCGTAAAGGCGGGGAAGTGTTAACCCGTACCCGAGCGACCTCTGCCCGTCGTGAAAACGGTCTGTGGATCGTAGAAGCGGAAGATATCGATACCGGTAAAAAGCACACCTGGCAGGCGCGTGGTCTGGTCAACGCCACGGGGCCGTGGGTAAAACAGTTCTTCGACGACGGTATGCACCTGCCTTCACCCTACGGCATTCGTCTGATCAAAGGCAGCCACATTGTGGTGCCGCGCGTGCATACGCAGAAACAGGCTTATATCCTGCAAAACGAAGATAAGCGTATCGTATTTGTGATTCCGTGGATGGATGAGTTCTCAATCATCGGCACCACTGACGTGGAGTACAAAGGCGATCCGAAAGCAGTGAAAATTGATGAAAGCGAAATCAATTACCTGCTGAAAGTCTATAACGCGCACTTCAAGAAACAACTGGGCCGCGACGATATCGTCTGGACCTACTCCGGCGTGCGTCCGCTGTGCGATGACGAGTCCGATTCTCCGCAGGCGATCACCCGTGACTACACGCTGGATATCCACGATGAAAACGGCAAAGCGCCGCTGCTGTCGGTATTCGGCGGTAAGCTGACCACTTATCGTAAGCTGGCCGAACACGCAATGGAAAAACTGTCGTCCTATTACCAGGGCATTGGCCCGGCCTGGACTAAAGAGTGCGTGCTTCCTGGCGGGGATATCGGCGGCGATCGTGAAGATTACGCGGCCAAACTGCGCCGCCGCTATCCGTTCCTGACGGAGTCGCTGGCGCGTCATTATTCCCGCACCTACGGCAGCAATACCGAGTGGATACTCGGCGAAGCCACCTCCGTTGCCGAGTTAGGTGAAGATTTCGGTCACGAACTTTACGAAGCGGAGCTGAAGTATCTGGTGGATCACGAATGGGTACGTCGCGCGGACGACGCGTTGTGGCGCCGCACCAAAGAAGGGATGTGGCTCAACGCCGAGCAGCAGTCCCGCGTGAGCCAGTGGCTGGCGGAATATATTGGCAAACGTCAGTTGTCGCTGGCGTCGTAATGACAATGCCGGATGGCGGCTACGCCTTATCCGGCCTACAAAACAGTCCACAGGCCCGGTAAGCGTCAGCGCCACCGGGCCTTTTGCCGGATGGCGACTAACGTCTTATCCGGCCTACAGCTAGTCCTGTCCCTTGTTACAGCCTTACCGAATCAATGTGCCAGATATTTTCGGCATACTCCTTGATCGTCCTGTCGGAAGAGAAATACCCCATATTGGCGATATTGAGCATCGCTTTCGCGGTCCACTCTTCGGGATGACGATACAATTCATCCACCTTATCCTGACAATCAACATAGCTACGATAATCCGCCAGCACCTGATAGTGGTCGCCAAAGTTAATCAACGAATCCACCAGATCACGGTAGCGCCCCGGCTCTTCCGGGCTGAACACGCCGCTGCCGATCTGCGTCAGCACCTGGTGCAGCTCCGTATCTTTTTCGTAATACTCGCGCGGTTTATAGCCCTGCTTGCGCAGTTCTTCCACTTCTTCCGCCGTATTACCAAAGATAAAGATATTCTCCGCCCCCACATGCTCCAGCATCTCGACGTTTGCGCCGTCCAGCGTACCGATGGTCAGCGCGCCGTTAAGCGCAAACTTCATGTTACTGGTGCCGGACGCTTCCGTACCCGCCAGCGAAATCTGCTCAGACAGGTCGGCGGCAGGAATAATGACCTGCGCCAGGCTCACGCTGTAGTTCGGGATAAACACCACTTTCAGCTTATCGCCAATCTGCGGATCGTTGTTGATCACCTTAGCAACGTCATTGATCAGGTGAATAATGTGCTTCGCCATGTAATAGGCCGAAGCCGCCTTACCGGCAAAGATATTCACGCGCGGCACCCATTCCGCCTCAGGATCTTCCTTGATGCGGTTATAACGCGTAATCACATGCAGCACATTCATCAACTGACGTTTGTACTCGTGAATACGTTTAATCTGCACATCAAACAACGCCTTCGGATTGACCACCACGTTCAACTGCTGAGCGATGAGTATTGCCAGCCGTTTTTTGTTTTCCAGCTTCGCCTGGCGCACCGCGTGATTCACCAGCGGGAAATCGCAATGCTGCTGTAGTTCGCTTAGCTGGCTGAGATCCGTACGCCAGGTGCGCCCGATATTTTCGTCCAGCACCTCAGAAAGCGACGGGTTCGCCAGCGCCAGCCAGCGGCGCGGCGTCACGCCGTTGGTCACGTTGCAGAAGCGGGTCGGGAAGATACTCGCAAAATCAGCAAACAGCGACTGCACCATCAGGTTAGAGTGCAGCTCCGACACGCCATTCACTTTATGGCTCACCACTACCGCCAGCCACGCCATACGGACGCGACGACCGTTGGACTCATCGATAATCGACGCCCGCCCCAGCAGAGCGGTATCGTTGGGATACTGCTCCTGCAACGTTTTCAGGAAGTAGTCGTTAATCTCAAAGATGATCTGCAAATGACGCGGCAGGATTTTACCCAGCATATCCACCGGCCAGGTTTCCAGCGCTTCGCTCATCAGCGTGTGGTTGGTGTAGGAGAAGACCTGGCAGCACACCTCAAACGCATCGTCCCAGCTGAATTTGTGCTCATCAATCAACAAGCGCATCAGTTCCGGGATCGACAGCACCGGGTGGGTATCATTGAGGTGAATGGCGATTTTATCCGCCAGGTTGTCATAGGTTTTATGCAGCTGGTAGTGGCGGCTCAGAATGTCCTGTACCGTTGAGGAAACCAGGAAGTACTCCTGACGCAGGCGCAGCTCGCGTCCCGAATAGGTGGAGTCATCCGGGTAAAGCACGCGGGATACGTTTTCAGAGTGGTTTTTATCCTCTACCGCCGCGAAATAGTCGCCCTGGTTAAATTTACCAAGGTTGATTTCGCTACTGGCCTGAGCGCTCCACAGGCGCAGCGTGTTGGTGGCGTCGGTATCATAGCCCGGGATAATCTGGTCATAGGCCACCGCCAGAATCTCTTCGGTTTCAATCCAGCGGGCTTTCTTGCCTTCCTGCTGAATTCGCCCGCCGAAACGCACTTTGTAGCGCGTATTATGGCGTTTGAACTCCCACGGATTGCCGTATTCCAGCCAGTAGTCCGGGGACTCTTTCTGCCGCCCCTCGACAATGTTCTGCTTGAACATGCCGTAGTCGTAGCGAATTCCATAGCCGCGCCCCGGCAGGCCCAGGGTCGCCAGCGAATCAAGGAAGCACGCCGCCAGACGGCCAAGACCGCCGTTGCCAAGACCGGGGTCGTTCTCTTCATCAATCAGTTCTTCGAGATCCAGCCCCATCGCTTCCAGCGCCCCTTTAACATCGTCATAAATACCCAACGATAACAAGGCATTGGAGAGGGTTCGGCCAATCAAAAATTCCATCGACAGGTAATAGACCTGACGGGTTTCCTGCGACAGTTGAGCACGGTTAGAACGCAGCCAGCGTTCCACGAGGCGATCGCGCACCGCGAACAGCGTGGCGTTCAGCCATTCATGTTTATTGGCAATGACCGGATCTTTACCAATCGTGAACATCAGTTTGTAGGCAATAGAATGCTTAAGCGCTTCTACGCTAAGAGTGGGCGATGCATAAGTAAATGGAGCATTCATATAGGTGATTCCTGGATAACTATTTCAAGCGATAGTAAAGCTCGCGGTAAGACTTCGCCGCGACTTGCCAGCTAAAATCCATGGCCATAGCCTGCCGTTGCACAAACCGCCAGAGCGAAGGTCGGGACCACAACACGAAAGCACGCCGGATCGCCCGTAACAGAGACCAGGCATTACTATCTTCAAATACAAACCCACTGGCGATGCCGTCCGCCAGGTTTTCCAGCGAACTGTCCGACACCGTATCAGCAAGCCCACCGGTACGCCGCACCAGCGGCAGCGTGCCGTACTTCAGTCCGTATAACTGCGTTAAGCCGCACGGCTCAAAGCGGCTGGGCACCAGAATGACATCCGCCCCGCCCATGATGCGGTGAGAGAAGGCTTCGTGATAGCCGATCTGCACGCCCACCTGACCAGGGTGTTCCGCCGCCGCCGCTAAAAATCCTTCCTGCAATACCGGATCGCCCGCGCCCAGCAGCGCCAGTTGCCCGCCCTGCTCCAGCAATCCCGGCAACGCCTCCAGCACCAGATCCAGCCCTTTCTGGCTGGTCAGACGGCTGACCACGGCGAACAGCGGCGCTTTGTCATCCACTTTCAGCCCCATCGCAATCTGTAGCTGGCGCTTGTTCTCCGCTTTCTCCTCCAGCGAGTCACGCGTATAGCGCGCCGCCAGCAGCAGATCCGTTTCCGGGCTCCAGATTTTCTCATCCACGCCATTCAGCACGCCGGACAGACGCCCTTCCTGATGACGCTGACGCAGCAGGCCTTCCATCCCGTACGCGAACTGCGGCTCGGTAATTTCACGCGCATAGGTCGGGCTCACAGCCGTAATATGGTCGGCGTAATACAACCCCGCCTTCAGGAATGAAATCTGCCCGTTAAACTCCAGACCATGCATGTTATAGAACGACCATGGCAGTTGGATGTCATCCATGTGATGTGCATAAAACATGCCTTGATAGGCCAGGTTGTGTACGGTAAACACCGATTTCGCCGGACGCCCGCGCGCAGCCAGATACGCAGGCGCCAGGCCTGCATGCCAGTCGTGCGCATGCACCACATCCGGGCGCCAGAATGGATCAAGCCCGCAGGCCATTTCACATCCCACCCATCCCAACAGCGCAAACCGCAGGACGTTATCGGTATAGGCGAATAAATTCGTATCGTGATAAGGGCTTCCTGGACGGTCATACAGATGCGGCGCATCAATCAGGTAGATTCCCACGCCGTTATAATGCCCGAACAGGAGTGTAATTCTTCCCGCAAAGGTATCGCGCCGGGTCACTACCTGCGCATCCGGGATGCCCCGACGAATATCAGGAAATGCAGGAAGCAGCACACGAGCATCCACACCATCCGCAATCTGTGCCGCAGGCAACGCGCCAATCACATCCGCCAGACCACCTGTTTTTAGCAGGGGGAACATCTCTGAACATACATGTAAAACCTGCATTATCGCTCCTGTTTGACCTGCAATTTGCGCAGCATTTCACGCGTGACCAGCACAATGCCTTCCTCTGAACGGTAGAAACGACGGGCATCTTCTTCCGCGTTTTCGCCAATCACCATCCCTTCCGGGATTACGCAGGCGCGATCGATGATGCAACGACGCAAGCGGCATGAGCGTCCAACCCAGACCTCTGGCAGCAGGACTGCCGAATCGATGTTACAGAATGAGTTCACCCTCACGCGCGGGAACAGGACGGACTGCACCACCACCGAACCGGATATAATGCACCCGCCGGAGACCAGCGAGTTGAGCGTCATGCCGTGGCTGCCGGAGCGATCCTGAACAAATTTCGCAGGCGGCAGAGACTCCATGTGCGTGCGGATCGGCCAGTCCTGATCATACATGTCGAGTTCCGGCGTCACCGAGGCCAGGTCGAGGTTGGCTTTCCAGTAGGCTTCCAGCGTGCCCACATCGCGCCAGTAAGGCTCAGATTCGGGATCGGACTGCACGCAGGACAGCGGGAATGGATGCGCATATGCCATACCAGCTTTGGTGATTTTTGGGATGATATCTTTACCGAAATCGTGGCTGGAGGTGTCGTCTTTGTCGTCCTCCTCCAGCAACTCATACAGATAATCGGCGTTGAAAATGTAGATCCCCATGCTGGCGAGAGATTTCGTCGCGTCGCCAGGCATGGCTGGCGGATTCGCCGGTTTTTCAACAAACTCGATGATCTTGTCGCTCTCGTCCACCGCCATCACGCCAAACGCGGTGGCCTCTTCAATCGGCACCGGCATACACGCCACGGTACAGCGCGCTCCTTTTTCGAAGTGGTCGATCAGCATGCGCGAGTAGTCCTGCTTGTAGATATGATCGCCCGCGAGGATCACCACATATTCCGCTTTATAGCGACGAATGATGTCCAGGTTCTGGGTCACGGCATCCGCCGTTCCACGATACCAGTTTTCGCCCTGCATCCTTTGCTGGGCGGGAAGCAGGTCGACGAATTCGTTCATCTCTTCGCTGAAGAATGACCAGCCGCGCTGAATATGCTGTACCAGAGTATGAGACTGGTATTGCGTGATCACGCCAATACGGCGGATCCCGGAGTTAATACAGTTGGATAAGGCAAAATCGATGATGCGGAACTTACCGCCAAAGTGCACGGCAGGTTTGGCACGTTTGTTGGTTAAATCTTTCAGGCGTGTACCACGGCCACCGGCCAGGATCAGGGCAACAGATTTTAATGGCAGCTGGCGCGCCAACATTACACGATCGTTCTTCTCTAAACTCACCATGACTAACTCCTTTTTTATCATCTCTGGAACACACACAGTCCGTGCGCAGGTCCCTGCCAGACAGCCGTAATCACCGGATTATCCTCTCCAGCGAATGGGGGAATAGCGTGCCACTCCCCTTCAGGTAAAACGATATCTGTCACCTCAAGCGTGGCGTTTATCGCGATAAGGAAGCGGTCTGAAAGCAGGATCTGCATCTGTTTCGGCCCGTTTTCCCACTCGCCCGCGCTTAAGGGCTCTGCATTTTTATTCAGCCAACGAACATTGCCGTCATTTTCTTCCCACCAGCGATTTCCCACTAATGCCGGTATCTGCTGGCGAAGATGAATCAATGCAGCGGTAAAGGTGGTTAGCCCACTGTTTGCCTGCTGCCAGTCCAGCCAGGTTAACGCGTTATCCTGGCAGTAAGCGTTATTGTTGCCGTGCTGGCTATGGCCGTGTTCATCGCCCGCCAGCAGCATCGGCGTTCCCTGAGAGAGCAACAACGTGGTCAGCAGGGCGTGAATGCTGTCGCGCCGCCGTTCAATCAGATCCAGCGTGCCGCCTAATCCCTCTTTACCATGATTATCACTGTAATTGTTGTTGGTGCCGTCCCGATTTTCCTCACCGTTCGCCTCATTGTGTTTCTGATTGAAACAAACACAGTCGCGCAGCGTAAAACCGTCATGCGCGGTGATCAGATTGACGGACGCATTGGGCAGGCGATCGTGGCGTTTAAACACATCGCTGGAACCGGCGAAACGTCCGGCAAACTCACCGAGGGGCAGATTGCGTTGCAACCAGAAGCGGCGGGCCGCGTCACGGAAATGGTCGTTCCACTCGGCAAACGGCGGCGGGAAATTCCCCACCTGATAGCCGCCTTCGCCGATATCCCAGGGCTCAGCAATGAGCTTCACGCTCGACAATACCGGGCAATTGTTGATGGCGGTAAACAGCGGCGCATCCTGACGGAACGCTGGGGTGCGCCCCATCACGGAGGCCAGATCAAAACGAAAACCGTCCACATGGCATGTTTCAACCCAGTAGCGCAGGCACTCGCACGCAAACTCCACCACGCCGGGATGGCTCAGATTGAGGGTGTTGCCGCAGCCGGTCCAGTTGTGATAGTCGCCATCCTCCTTGATCCAATAATAGCTACGGTTGTCGATTCCGCGCAGGGAGAAGAGCGGCCCGTCGAGATCCAGCTCCGCACTATGGTTCAGCACAATATCAAGAATGACTTCAATACCGGCTTTATGCAGCGCTTTGATGGCATCGCGAAACTCATCCAGCGCCGTTTCCGGGGAGCAGGCATAAGCCGGATGCAGCGCGAACATCGCCACCGGGTTATAGCCCCAGTAATTCGACAGCCCCAGGCGCTGTAAGCGCGGTTCACTGGCAAAATGCGCCACCGGCAACAGCTCCAGCGCGGTAATGCCCAACTGCTTGAAATACGCGATCATCACCGGATGGCCCAGCGCCTTCCAGGTGCCGCGAATCTCTGACGGGATCGCCGGATGCAGGTACGTCAGCCCCTTCACATGCGCTTCGTAGATGACCGTGTTGCCCCACGGCGTGCGCGGCGCGGCGTCATCTTCCCAGTCATAGCGGTCGGCGGTGACAACGCACTTCAGGGCAACGGCGGCATTATCACGATGGTCCGGCTCGTCGTACCCGCCGTGCAGCAGCGGGTTATCCTTCAGCTCTCCTTCAACGCGGCGAGCGCAGGGATCGATAAGCAGTTTTGCCGGGTTAAAGCGGTGCCCTTGCGCGGGTTGCCACGGGCCGTGTACGCGATACCCGTAGCGCAGGCCGGGTCTGGCGTCGGCAAGGTAGCCGTGCCAGACATCGCCGCTGCGCCCCGGCAGGTCATACCGCTGCTCATTGCCGAGCGCATCAAACACGCACAGTTCAACGCGCTCTGCATGCGCCGAAAAAAGCGTGAAGTTGACGCCATGACCGTCATACGTCGCGCCATGCGGTGTCGCTTTGCCGGTTGCCAGTTGCGTCATTCACCCTCCCGCACAAGCCAGATGGTGGCCAGCGGCGGCAGCGTCAGACTCAATGAGTGCTGGCGGCCGTGGCTGGCGATCTCGTCGCTGTGCACCACCCCGCCGTTGCCGGTATTGCTGCCGTGGTAGTGCATGGAGTCGGTATTCACAATCTCCCGCCATTTCCCTGGCTGATTGATGCCAAAACGATAGTCATGGCGCGGCACCGGGGTAAAGTTGCTGGCGACGATGATTTCATTGCCGACTTTATCGCGGCGGACAAAAATCAGCACCGAACGTTCGTTATCATCCACCACCAGCCATTCAAAACCGTAAGCGTCAAAATCAAGTTCATGCAGCGCTTTATGGTGGCGATAGGTATGGTTGAGATCGCGCACCAGCCGCTGTACGCCGTGGTGCCAGTTGTCGCCGCCTTCCAGCAGATGCCAGTCAAGGCTGGCGTCGTGGTTCCACTCGCGCCCCTGGGCGAACTCGTTGCCCATAAACAGCAGTTTCTTACCGGGGAACGCCCACATCCAGCCGTAATAGGCGCGCAGGTTGGCGAATTTCTGCCAGGCGTCGCCAGGCATACGGTCGAGAATCGATTTTTTGCCATGCACCACTTCGTCATGCGACAGCGGCAGGACAAAGTTTTCGGTGTAGTTGTAGAGCATGCCGAAGGTCAGCTTATCGTGATGATACTGGCGATGAACCGGGTCCAGCTTCATGTAGTCCAGCGTGTCATGCATCCAGCCCAGGTTCCATTTGTACCAGAAACCCAGTCCGCCCATATCCTGTGGTCGGGACACGCCAGCGAAGTCAGTGGACTCCTCGGCCATGCTCACCGCGCCAGACACCTGTTCTCCCAGAATACGGTTGGTATTGCGTAAGAACTCAATGGCTTCCAGGTTCTCACGCCCGCCGAACTCGTTGGGGATCCACTCGCCTTCTTTGCGGCTGTAGTCGCGGTAAATCATCGACGCCACGGCGTCTACACGCAGCGCATCAATGCCGAAACGCTCAATCCAGTAAAGCGCGTTCCCGACCAGATAGTTGCTGACTTCACGGCGCCCGTAGTTATAGATAAGCGTGTTCCAGTCCTGGTGATACCCTTCGCGCGGGTCGCTGTGCTCATACAGTTTGGTGCCATCGAAATCCGCCAGACCAAAATCATCCGACGGGAAGTGGCCCGGCACCCAGTCAAGAATGACGTTCAGACCCGCCTGATGAGCGGCATTGATGAAATAGCGGAAGTCATCGCGCGTGCCGAAACGGCGGGTCGGCGCATACAGCCCGGTCGGCTGGTAGCCCCAGCTGCCATCAAAGGGATGTTCATTAACAGGAAGCAGTTCGAGGTGGGTAAAGCCCATCCATTTTACGTATGGAATAAGCTGATCCGCCAGTTCGCGGTAGCTCAGCCAGAAATTGTTATCGGTATGACGACGCCACGAGCCCAGATGCACTTCATAGATGGAGACTGGCGCATCGAACCGGTTGGCTTGTTTGCGCTCTTCCGTC
The DNA here is from genome assembly GCF_000018045.1 of Citrobacter koseri ATCC BAA-895. Classification (NCBI taxonomy): domain Bacteria; kingdom Pseudomonadati; phylum Pseudomonadota; class Gammaproteobacteria; order Enterobacterales; family Enterobacteriaceae; genus Citrobacter; species Citrobacter koseri. The sequence goes on from NC_009792.1 coordinate 4,458,346, forward strand.
TGCACCACTTTTTCCGGTAGACCGCAGATCAGCGAGGCCGTTTCCGGGCGCATTTGCGCTTCAAACGCATACGGGTCGGCTTTGATTCTCAGCTTGCCATGCGCATCGATCATCTCGAACTTGTACAACTGACCGTGTTGCGCGCCGGGAATAAACAGCTCCCAGATACCGCTTTCTTTGCGCAGGCGCATCGGGTGGCGGCGGCCATCCCAGTAGTTGAATTGCCCAACGACGGAGACGCGCTGGGCATTCGGCGCCCAGACGGAAAAACGGGTTCCAGTAACGCCGTCCATTGTGTCGGCATGTGCGCCCAGCGTTTCATACGGGCGTAAATGCGTGCCTTCAGACAGTAACCAGGCATCCATTTCCTGGATCAGCGGGCCAAAACGGTAAGGATCGTCAATCAGATTCTGCTGTCCATGCCAGACAACAGCGAGCTGATAGCGAAAGAAATTTTTGCGTCGGGGGAGCACACCGCTAAAAAAACCGCGTGAGTCGATACATTCCAGTTTGCCGACTTTACGTCCGGTTTTCGGTTCAATCACCCACACTTCGGTGGCATCAGGCAATAGGGCGCGGACTTCCAGTCCCGCGGTGGTTTGGTGCATACCAAGTACGGAAAAAGGGTCCGCAAAATGGCCCGCAATTAGCGCATTAATCACGTCTCTATCGATACGATCGGACATGGCTGTCTTCCTGTTTTATGGTGTCACCCCTTCCAACTGATCTTCGACATCAGGTTGTGACACTTCTTTGACCTGAACGGCGCAGCACCAATGTGCATCCTCTCTGCCCCGTCCCACCTTCAGGCTAAGGCTTAATACCTCCGGTATTAAGACACCCTTAAAGAATAGCCAATGCTTTATCTTACTCCTGGTAAATATTGGAACATCTGCGCTTACTCCTGTATTACGCAAAAAAAGGGTGACTCAGCACCCAACATTTAAACTCTGTTTTGTTTGCCGGATGGCGGCGATGCGTTATCCGGCCTGATGATTCACGTTATTGGTGGGCCTGATAAGCGTCGCGCCACCAGGCCATCACAATTACGCCAGCTGACGCAGCATACGGCGCAGCGGTTCTGCCGCGCCCCAAAGCAGCTGATCGCCAACGGTAAAGGCGGAGAGGAACTCCGGCCCCATGTTCAGCTTACGCAGGCGGCCAACCGGCGTGGTGAGCGTGCCAGTAACGGCTGCCGGGGTTAACTCACGCAGGGTAATATCACGATCGTTGGGTACCACTTTCGCCCACGGGTTGTGCGCGGCCAGCAGTTCTTCCACGGTCGGAACAGACACGTCTTTTTTCAGTTTAATGGTGAACGCCTGGCTGTGGCAGCGCAGCGCGCCGACGCGCACGCACAGACCATCCACCGGGATCACGGAAGAGGTGTTGAGAATTTTGTTGGTTTCCGCCTGGCCCTTCCACTCTTCGCGGCTCTGGCCGTTATCGAGCTGTTTGTCGATCCACGGAATCAGGCTGCCCGCCAGCGGTACGCCAAAGTTATCAACCGGCAGGTCGCCGCTGCGGGTCAGGGTCGTCACTTTGCGCTCAATGTCGAGGATCGCGGAAGAAGGGGTCGCCAGCTCATCGGCTACGTGACCGTACAAGTGGCCCATCTGCGCCAGCAGTTCGCGCATATGACGCGCGCCGCCGCCGGACGCCGCCTGGTAAGTCGCAACAGAAACCCAGTCCACCAGGTCATTAGCAAACAGACCGCCCAGCGACATCAGCATCAGGCTGACGGTACAGTTACCGCCGACGAAGGTTTTAATGCCGTTGTTCAGGCCGTCGGTAATGACATCCTGATTAACCGGATCAAGAATAATGATGGCGTCGTCTTTCATGCGCAGCGAGGATGCCGCGTCAATCCAGTAGCCCTGCCAGCCGCTTTCACGGAGCTTTGGATAGATTTCGTTGGTATAATCGCCGCCCTGACAGGTCACAATGATATCAAGCGCCTTCAGCGCGTCGAGATCAAAGGCATCCTGAAGTGTGCCGCCGGGCGTACCGCCGAACGTCGGCGCTGCCTGCCCAAGCTGGGAAGTAGAAAAGAAAACAGGGCGAATGGCATCGAAGTCGCGCTCTTCAACCATGCGTTGCATGAGTACAGAGCCGACCATACCGCGCCAGCCGATAAAACCAACATTTTTCATAGCGTTTTTTTCCTGCAAAGATGTGTGCTGTGTATGCAAACCAGTGTCCTACTGGTTCTTCCTTCACCATACAAAAAGCAGCCAAAGTCGCAAGTGAAATTAATCAATGATAGCGAAGCCATCAGTAATGCGACTTATCCCGCTTCCTAAGCAAGCAGAAAGTCCGCAGTAATTATCAGGGAATTTGAGTTATGAATGAAATCATTTCAGCGGCAGTTTTATTGATCCTGATTATGGATCCACTCGGAAACCTGCCCATTTTCATGTCCGTACTGAAACATACCGAACCAAAGCGCCGCCGGGCGATTATGGTTCGCGAGCTGTTTATTGCGCTTTTACTGATGCTCATTTTCCTGTTTGCGGGCGAGAAAATTTTGGCCTTTCTCAACCTGCGGGCGGAAACCGTGTCGATCTCCGGGGGGATTATTCTGTTCCTGATCGCCATTAAGATGATTTTCCCCAGCGCATCAGGCAACAGCGCCGGACTCCCGGCGGGCGAAGAACCGTTTATCGTACCGCTGGCTATCCCTCTGGTGGCGGGCCCGACCATCCTGGCGACGCTGATGCTGTTATCGCATCAGTATCCGAACCAGATGGGGCATCTGGTCATCGCTCTGCTGATCGCCTGGGGCGGCACGTTTGTGATTCTGCTGCAATCGTCGCTGTTCCTGCGTCTGCTGGGCGAGAAAGGGGTTAACGCGCTGGAACGTCTGATGGGGTTGATTCTGGTGATGATGGCGACCCAAATGTTCCTGGACGGCATTCGGATGTGGATGAAAGGCTGAGGATGTAAAAAAGCCGGGTGGCGCTTGCGCTTACCCGGCCTACGGTGTGGATATGTGCTCACTTGTAGGCCCGGTAAGCGGCGCGCCACCGGGCAACAAGACTCAGCTCAGAAGCTGGAACGCAACCATACCGACAATCGCGCCGACGGTGCCGAGAATAGTTTCCATCATCGTCCAGGTCTTCAGCGTTTGCGCTTCGGTCGCGCCAGTGAATTTACCGAACAGCCAGAAACCGGCGTCGTTTACGTGGCTGACCACGATAGAACCGCCCGCGATACAGATAGACAATGCCGCCATCTGCGCGCCGGAGAAGTTCAGTTGTTCCACCACCGGCATCACCAGCCCCACCGCCGTTAAGCACGCGACGGTCGCGGAACCCTGAATGATACGCACCGCTGCCGCCAGCACGAAGCAGGTGATGGCAATCGGCAAGCCCATGCCGGTTAACGCTTCGCCCAGCGCCGGGCCAACGCCGGAATCCACCAGAACCTGCTTGAACACGCCGCCTGCGCCAATCACCAACAGAATAATGCCCGCCGGTTGCAGCGCCTGACCGCAGATCGCCATGACTTTATCTTTCGCCATCCCCTGACGCACCGCCAGGCCATAGATTGCCACCAGGCACGCCACCAGAATCGCGGTGAACGGGTGGCCGATAAACTCAAACCATTCGTAAGCGCTGGAACCTTCCGCGACAAAGCGCGCGGCGATCGTTTTCAGCCCCACCAGCACCAGCGGCAGCAGGATCAGCGAGAGGCTGAAGCCAAATGACGGCATTTTACCTTCGCCCAGATGCGGTTCGGTAATGTCGTCCGGGACATGCAGTTCCACATAGCGGCCAATGAAATTACCAAACAGCGGCCCGGCGATGATCATGCCAGGGATTGCCGCGCACAGACCAATCAGGATCATCCAGCCAAAATCAGCGTGCATTTGGGACGCCAGCAGCATCGGCGCAGGCCCGGGCAGCAGAAACGCCGCAGCCGCCGCCACGCCCGCAAACAGCGGAATGACCAGCTTCACAAGGTTTGTTCCGGTATGGCGCGCCATAGAGAATGCGACGCTGATCAGCAGCACAATGGCGACTTCAAAGAACAGCGGCAGCGCGCAAATCAGCCCCGCCAGACCAATCGCGTAATGCGCGCGGCTGTGGCCGAAAGATTTGAGCATTTTGACGGCAATCTGATCGACTGCGCCCGTCTCATGCAAAATTTTGCCGAACATGGCGCCCAGTGCGACGACAATCGCCAGGAAGCCAAGCGTACCGCCCATCCCTTTTTCCATCGTCGCCGCGATTTTATCGAGCGGCATACCGGAAAAGAGACCTGCGCCAATAGACACCACCATCAAAGCAACGAAGGCGTGCATACGCGCCTTCATCACTAAAAACAGCAGCAGTAAAACAGAACCTACTGCTGTTAAAACAAGCGTTAATGTACTCACTACTTACTGCCTTTGTTAATGACCTCAATGGTGCTTGCCACGACACCTTCCAGCGGCTGATCGATATTCACCACCAGTACATCGCTCTCGTCAGCGCCCGGCTCTTCCAGCGTGTCAAACTGAGTTACCAGCATCTGCGTTTTAAAGAAGTGGCCTTTACGTGCCTTCAGGCGGCTTTCGATAACGTCAAAATCCCCTTTCAGGTAGATGAAAGACAGGTTTGGATTACCGTCGCGCAGCAGGTCGCGATAGTGTTTTTTCAGTGCGGAACAGACAATCAGCGATACCTTATTGGTTCGCTGCATCGCAAACGCCGCATCGTTCAGCGCCTGTAACCACGGCTTGCGGTCGTCGTCATTCAACGGCTCGCCGGAGGCCATTTTCATGATGTTGCAACGCGGATGGAGAAAATCGCCATCAAGAAACGCGGCATGCAGCTGATGCGCCACTTCGCTGGCGACAGCGGATTTGCCACTGCCTGATACGCCCATCAGAACGTAAATGTGGTGATCATGGTTAGTCGTGCTCAAAGTGGTGCCCCCACAGTACAAGGATCAGGAATTGTTACGGGTAACTGTTATCGGTAACATTGTCCGGCCGGACCAGAATAGAAGCAATATCCATTCGTGGCAGAAGTGAATAAGTGTGAGCTACTTCAAATTTGTTGGACTAAATAGATCCACCCGGTGACAAGGTGAAACCTAAATCTAACATTTTAGGCGTCACCGCTTCACCGCGTATGCGCGCCAGCAGGCGCTCTGCGCCGATACTGCCCATCCGCTCACGCGGCGTGAGTACGCTGGCCAGACGCGGTTCCATCACCTGACCAATGTCGTGGCCGTGGAAACCGGCAATCGCCATATCATCAGGAATTTTGAGCCCTAAACGCTGGCATTCGAACGCCGCCCCGACGGCAAGGTCATCGTTGGTACAGAAAATACCGTCCAGTTGTGGGTATTCACGTCTTGCCTGGCGGATCAGCTCAATCCCGGAAGAGTAAGACGACGATTGCTCCACCATCACGCTGTAGGGCACCAGCCCGGCGTCCAGCATGGCCTGTTCATAGCCCTTCTGTTTGATGATAGTACGTTCGTCGAGGCGCGCCCCCAGATAGGCGATATGACGATGGCCACGCGCGATAATCGCGGCGGTCATCTGACGCGCGGCTTCAAAGTTGTCAAAACCGACGGCGATATCGAGGCATGGCGATTTGCTGTCCATCAGCTCCACCACCGGAATGCCCGCGACTTCAATCATTTTGAGCGTGCGCGGCGTATGGGTACGTTCAGTGAGGATTAACCCGTCAATGTTCCATGACAGCATCGACTCCAGACGTTCCTGCTCCATTTCCGGCTTATAGCCGTAGTGCGCCAGCATCGTCTGATAGCCGTGGGCATCGGTGACGGTCTCAATTCCGCGTAACACCTCGGCGAAAACCTGGTTGGTTAACGACGGCAGCAGAACGCCCACCGCACGGCTGGTCGCGTTAGAAAGAATATCGGGAGCACGATTGGGAATGTAACCCAGTTCATCAAGTGCAGCAGCGATCTTGCCCCGCAGCGCGACGGAGACCTGCTCCGGGTTACGCAGAAAACGGCTGACCGTCATTTTGGTCACGCCTACGCGGTCAGCCACATCCTGAAGTACGGGTCTTTTCTTTTTCATCGTCCTGAAAGGCATAAAAGGGATAGATTTCCCCAGTTTACCACGGACGTGCATGAACCTTCGCAGAGAAAACTAAGGTTGTTTTTGTATTGTGAGAAATACACTAAATCATTCGAGTTGCATCAAGGCGGCGACGCAGTGACAAATTCGTCAGGAACGAATTTGAACAACCGAAGGTTGCCTCTGGTGAGGGACAAGGATGTCCCTCATTAAATCCCCGGAAGCGTACATCAAGTACGCGACCGGGGTAAGCCAGGAAGCCAACAAAGATGCGGCTTGAAGGATGACGTGTATTTTTAAACTGGCGGCAGGTCGAACAGTAACACTTCGCTATCGCTGTCGGCATGGATGGAGATCGCCTGCTCATCCCAAATCGCCAGACCGTCGCTGGTAGACGCTTTGGTGCCGTTAATGGTGACGTTACCTTTCACCACCTGAATCCAGATGCGGCGTTCGGCGGAGATCTGGTGTACCGACTGTTCGTCTTTCAGCAGCGCCCAACGGTACAGCTCCATATCCTGATTCACTTTCAGCGAACCGTCGCGCGCATCCGGCGACAGCACCAGCTGTTTGCCCTGTACGGCGTCAAAACGACGCTGCTCGTAACGCGGCGTAATCCCGTTTTCCTGCGGCATGATCCAAATCTGATACAAACGCAGGCGGTCGGTATTGCTCGGGTTGTATTCCGAGTGACGAATGCCCGTCCCGGCGCTCATTATCTGGAACTCACCGGCAGGAACCTGCTCTTTGTTACCCATGCTGTCCTGGTGTTCCACTGCGCCTTCCAGCACATAGGTCAGGATTTCCATGTCTTTATGCGGGTGCGTCCCAAAGCCCTGGCCTGCTTCAATAACGTCATCGTTAATCACGCGCAGTGCCGAGAAGCCCATAAAGTTAGGGTCATAGTAGTTTGCAAAAGAAAAAGTATGCCAGGAATCCAGCCAGCCATGATTCGCATGACCACGGTCGTTTGCTTTGCGTAAGTAGATCATTGTATTCACCCCCCAGATGTTTTCGATGGAGTAAGTGTGAACCCAATCCAGACGGGATCATAGAGGGTGAAAATTGACTCCTCTGTTCAAAAATTATGAACAAGCCCAGAGACGTTGATTTTGTTTATTTCGCAAGGGTTACTGTGGCCGGAGACGCCTGTTCAAACGCCCGTTCAAGGATCTCAAGGTTGGTGAGAACGTCAGATTCCTTGACGTAATTCGGCACGCCATGCGTGAGGGTCTCGAACAGGGCGTCATAAACGCGGCCATAGTCGCCGACCTCCGGTTTCATCTCTTCTTTCACCGTCACGCCTTCGTCATTAACGTATTCCAGCAGGCCGACAGAATCATCCGCCGCAAACCCCGGTTCGCCGGGCATGATATTGGCCTTCAGGCTGGTTTCCTGCTGGTCGATGCCGTACTTCACAAACGAGCCTCTGGTGCCGTGAACGATAAATTTCGGGTAATCGATCTTCACTAAATGGCTGGTTTTAACGATGGCTTTCAGATCGCCGTAAAACAGCTGCGCTTCGAACGTATCATCCGGGTTGGCTTTATTGCGCAGGCTGCGGATGTCATAGGCCACATGGTCCGGGCGTCCGAACAGCGAAATAATTTGATCCATCGTATGCACGCCGAGGCCGTAAAACGCGCCATCCTGCGGCAGGCCAGGTTTGGTTTCCGCAACCGGTCGGTAGTAATCAAAGTGGCTTTCAACTTCAACAATCTCGCCCAGTTTACCGCTCTCAATCGCTTTTTTGGCGGTCAGGAAACAGGAGTCAAAGCGGCGGTTCTGGTACGGCGTGACGGTCAGCCCTTTGCTCCGCGCCAGTTCGAACAACACTTTCGCCTCGGCAAGCGTTGGCGTAAACGGTTTTTCCACCAGCACGTTTTTTCCCGCCTCCAGCGCGCGCCGGGCGTAGTCAAAATGGCTGTCCGCATGGGTACAGACGATCACCAGTTTTACCTGCGGATCGTTCAGCACTTCATCAAGATCGCTGGTGAAGTGAATATGCGAGTAGATCGGCGCCTGCTCTTCCGGCTTCGCGTGACGGCGGAAGATATGCGCAACATGCCAGCTGCCTTTACGGTTAAGAACATACGGCAGATGGTAGCGGGTGGTGCTTTTACCAAAGCCAATAAATGCGCAGTGTAAGGTCATGGGAGTGTCCTTTTTGAAAGGTGATTGCATACACCATAGCGCAAACAACATGTGGGAAATAGCGGTGAAACGATCGTAGGCTGGATAAGCATAAGCGCCATCCGGCGTCACAAGAGCCATTGCCGGATGACGGCTTTGCCTTATCCGGCCTACAAAAGAAGAAGCCTCAAGATCGGTCGTCGGCGTCGCGGTCAGTTTGTTCACGGCAAGCGCGCAGGGCCCGGAGCGTACTAAATGTACGTGAGGAGCACGAGCACTTCCCGGGGACAAAATGACAAGTAAGCCAGGCCGAACACCCAGCTCAAAAAAAAAGCCAGCACCCGGCTGGCTAAAGTAATACTGGAAGCAATGTGAGCAATGTCGTGCTTTCAGGTTCTCCGCAAGGGTCTCCCTGAACGCAGAGCAATAATAATCATTCTCATTCGCACTTGTCCAATACTTTTTGCAAAAAAATGCAGTTGACTCCGTTTTTAAAGTCAATGATGTTTAAAAGGACTTTTAACCTGCTAAGGACACAGAAATGAGCGAGATAGTGATACGCCACGCGGAACCAAAAGATTACGACGCAATTCGTCAGATCCATGCCCAGCCGGAGGTGTATCACAACACGCTACAGGTTCCTCATCCTTCCAGTGCGATGTGGCAGGAGCGGTTAGCCGACCAGCCCGGCATCAAACAGCTGGTCGCCTGTATTGACGATACTGTCGTTGGGCATCTCACCATTGCGGTCATCCAGCGTCCGCGCCGCAGCCATGTCGCCGATTTTGGCATCAGCGTTGATGCGCGGTGGCAAAACCGTGGGGTCGCCAGCGCGCTGCTCCGTACCATGATCGACATGTGCGATAACTGGCTGCGCGTGGAGCGTATCGAGCTAACGGTATTTGTCGATAATGAACCCGCCGTGGCGGTCTACAAGAAGCATGGTTTTGAGATTGAAGGCTCCGGCAAGAAGTACGCACTGCGTAACGGTGAGTATGTCGACGCATACTTTATGGCGCGGGTGAAGTAATTTTCGCCTCCCCTCTCTCCAGGAGAGGGGAATATCCCGTAATTAAAAGTAGTCCGGCCCAATTCAGAATATCCTCAATAATATTTGGCTAAAGTGAAAACATTTATTAATTCTGTATACGAATCTGAGAATAGAGCGTAAACAGATAATAAAGAAAGGATTCACGGCTAATACATTTAGCATGCCGTTATTAAAGGATAAGATAATAATGGGAAATATTGTCTACCTGACAATTGCAGGGGAGCTGCAAGGTGCTATTTCCGATGGATGTGGAAGCACTGCCTCAGTGGGCAACCGCTGGCAAACCGGACACGAGGATGAAATTTTCGTATTTTCACTCTCGAATAGCATAACCAGTACTGGTAAAGGTTCTCAACTGCATGGACTGCGATTTTGTAAACTGATCGATAAAAGCACACCGTTGTTTGTTAATGCTATTAACAACAACGAGCAGTTGTATATGGAGTTTTATTTCTACCGCATCAATAGATTCGGTAGATGGGAGAAGTATTATTATATTCAACTGCGGGGAGCATTTCTATCAGGTATTCAACACCAATTCAGCGAAAATAATTTAGATACAGAAACAATAACCATCAGCTATGAATATATCCTCTGCAAACACCTTATTGCCAACACTGAGTTTAGCTACCTGGCGTTGCCCGAGAACTACAACCGCCTGTTTATCCCCCGTCCAAAAACACCCGCAGATAACAGCCTCAAAACGTTAAACAGCAAAGGGGTTGGCAGATTGCTTGCCGCCGGAGGTATCTACAACGGGAATATCGAAGGTTTCAGGGAAACGGCAGAAAAGTTGGGAGGAGATGCGATTAAGGGATATGATCACGTCCTGAATGATCAAACGAAAGGAACCATAATAGCCTTAGCATCAATCGCTTCTGTCTTTGGTATGGGGCGGTTAGGATTAGCTTCGGAGGTGGAAAAGTTCGGACAGGCAAAAGTCTGGAAGACACTATCAGTTCCAGATAGCATTGACACCACTACCATTGCAACAACAGGACAAAATTACCGCGCAATTGCCGCTGGTGCTGAAGACTTGAGTGTTGCACAAACAAAAACGCTGACACAATTGCCCAAAATGGGCTCAAGAATTATTGTAACCAAAGGCTTTGGACAGAATGATTTAGCAGCGCTTAGTGCAGCTACAGGTGACGAGTTTGCAATGTTTACAACAGGTGGTAGAAGATTGATTATTCGCGGAAATGCAACCGGAGTACCAATAGGTATTGTTGAAGCTGAAGAGCTTGCTACTAAAGGTTGGCGATGGTCCAGCCATGTTCATCCAGATGGAACCTTAAGATCTTCTCTTGGTGATAGAGCGATTTTGAAGATATTTAAGGATCACAATTTGAATAGTAAGAGTTCTATATCTGATCCTTATGGACGCAGGTTCAACTTTTCACCTGATGGCGATTTAATTAGCCCAGAATGGAGACCATAGAATGAAAAAAATACCTTTAGACATTTTAGAACGAAAAGCAAAAGAAATTAGCAGAAAGACATTGGGTGATTATATATTGCCAGACAATATATTTTCACAATTGGCTTCAGGAGTAATTATTGATGGTGACGACAGAGTTTTTGTGCTGTTCATTCCTAAAGAGCTAGCAAAAGATACAATAGACATACTTAGAATAAGAATGAATATTTATTCAGGAGAAGGTTTTGTAGAATATATTGGGCTTGAGCGGAAAAAGTAGAAATCCAGATAATAAAGTTATGCGCTTTAAGGGGAATGCTAATGATCACTTACAAAAAAGCTATAAACAAAGCCAATAAGTATCTTTACGATGCAGATACTCCTGTCGTCATCACACTCCACGGAAGATTTACAGAAGGTTGTTTTTTGTTTCGAATCAATGGAGTATCTCGAAACCGGAGACAACGCTTCCCGCCTGGCAGGAAACACTCCTTTCATCATCGATAAAGATAGCGGTGAAATCTTTGATTTAGGTACTGCCTGGCCGCTGGAGAAATATTTAAAAGACTACGAAGAGAGCAAAAAAGCACGAAGCTAAGCTTACCCAGATACGATTAACTATGATAACTGAAACTGAACTTAACGTACTGAAAGTTATGGCCGAAAAAGATATTAACTGGAACTGGATGAATCTGGATCGCACGCTTTCCATGAAAAGAATCCCGGGGTTCAGCAATGTCGTTAATATTGTGAATAAATTGGCTAGCGAGTGTCTGGTAAATATTGAAGATAGTGGGCATAAGTCCATGCCTTACTATCGCGTATCTGAAAAAGGATACAGGCTAATCAAGAATACTGATACTGACAATAACGTACCATAATCGCCGTGCAGAATAATGCTGTTGAAAAACAAGGTTACAGCCAGAACTCCCTGATAAGCCCCCTTCCACCGAAGAGGGCCACTTACCTCAATATCCCGCCGTTAAATCATCGACTGAGCGCGGGTCAGACGCGCCGTACAGCGAACCATCCGGCCCGACCATGATGCTCTGGGTGCTGCCCATCGCTTCTTTCAGCGCGACTTTTTGCCCACGCTGTTCCAGGAGTTTCAGCGTATCCGGGCTAAAGCCCTTTTCCACGCGCAGCTCATCCGGCAGCCACTGATGATGGAAACGCGGTGCGTTGGTCGCCTCAGCGACATTCATCCCGAAATCGATGCTGTTGACCACCATTTGCAGCACGGTGGTAATAATCCGGCTACCGCCAGGGCTGCCTGTCACCAGCCAGGTTTTGCCGTCTTTCACCACAATGGTCGGCGACATTGACGACAGCGGACGTTTCTTCGGCCCTACGGCGTTAGCATCACCGCCCACCAGACCGTAAACGTTTGGTACGCCAGGTTTCGCGGAGAAGTCATCCATCTCATTGTTGAGCAGAATCCCGGTGTTTCCCGCCACAATCCCGGTACCAAACGTGGTGTTCAGGGTGTAGGTGACGGCCACCGCGTTGCCGTCTTTATCCACCACCGAGAAATGGGTGGTCTGATTGCTTTCATACGGCGCCAGTTTACCGGGGCGAATCTCGCTGGACGGTTTGGCTTTATTGATATCTATCTGATCGGCAATGGATTTCGCATACGCTTTACTGGTCAGCGCCTGCCACGGCACCTTCACAAAATCCGGGTCACCGAGATACTCCGACCGATCGGCATAGGCATATTTCTCCGCTTCAGCCATTATCTGCATGGCATCGGCGCTGCCAAACCCGTATTTCTTCATGTCGAAGTTTTCAAGGATATTGAGGATCTGCACGATATGAATGCCGCCGGAGGACGGAGGCGGCATCGAAAAGACCTGATACCCGCGATAGTCGCCGCTAATCGGCGTGCGTTCTACCGCTTTGTAAGCCACCAGATCCTCTTTGGTGATAAGCCCCCCGTTCTTCTGCATCTCCTGTGCGATCTGGTCGGCTATTGCCCCTTTGTAGAAGGCATCCGGGCCATTCTCAGCAATCATCTCCAGACTTTTCGTCAGGTTTTTCTGCACCAGCTTGTCGCCCTTCTTCAGCGGTTCGCCGTCTTTCCAGAAAATAGCCTTGCTGTTTTCATAATTCGGCAGCACCTCGCTACCGTAGGTTTTCAGGTCATCCGCCAGCGCATCGTTGACGACGAATCCCTCATCCGCAAGTTTCATCGCCGGGCGTATCACTTTGTTGAGCGGCAGGGTGCCGTATTTCTCCAGCGCCAGCGAGAATCCGGCCACGGTGCCCGGCGTACCGGTCGCCAGGTGCGACGTCAGCGATTTTTTACTGTCAGGATTGCCCTGATCGTCCAGGAACATATCGCGGGTGGCATTGGCTGGCGCCATTTCGCGGAAGTCGATCGCCGTGGTGTTCCCGTCTTTGGTGCGCAGCAGCATAAAACCCCCGCCGCCGAGGTTCCCCGCCTGCGGATGCGTCACCGCCAGCGCATAGCCAACGGCAACCGCCGCATCGACGGCATTTCCCCCTTGCTTAAGGATATCGACGCCGACCTGGGTCGCCATCGCATCCACGGATGCCACCATCCCCTGCTTCGCACGAACAGGGTGGAAAACATCCTCTTCAACACCGTATGACACCGGAGGTGGCGCAGGCGGCGCGGCAACAACACTAAAACAACTTCCTGAGAGCAGAGCAGCAATGGCTACCCGGCGCAAAAACGTCGGTTTCATCATCGTTATTCTCCAGAGATACGGGGTCAGCCCCCCACTAAGCCTGGTGCATAACTCTGAAATAATCATCGTTGCGGCGGGAAAGGAGTAAACTTAATAGATCCCCCCAGAGGAGGAAAGACGATGAAACGACTCTTAATTTTAGCGGCGCTACTGCCGTTTTCCGGCTTTGCGCAGCCCATCAACACCATGAATAACCCGAATCAGCCGGGGTATCAGATCCCGAGTCAACAGCGGATGCAAACCCAAATGCAGACGCAGCAGACCCAGCAGAAAGGAATGCTTAACCAGCAGTTAAAAACGCAGACCCAGCTTCAGCAACAGCATCTGCAAACGCAGATGAACAATAACGCGCAGCGGGTCCAGCAGGGCCAGGTGCGTGAGCAGGTTTTACCAAACAACAATGGCGGTATGTTAAGCGGTGGAACCCGCCAGAGCAGCGGTCAGCAACATCTGCTGCCCCAGCGACAGAGTGGCGATATGCTCAATAACTCGCCGCAGTAAAATCCGGCCCAATCACATCAATGGCATCGGTACAGATGCAGTCCACGCCCCAGCGCAGCAGTTCCGCCGCGCGCTGGGGTTTGTTGACGGTGTAAACCAGAATGCGCAGTCCCGCCGCCCTGAGCGCTTTTACCCGTGCTTCATCGAGCAATTTATGGTTGAGATGAACAGAGACGCAGCCCAGTCGGGTCGTCAGCGCATGCCAGTCGTCACGCCAGTCATCCAGCAGTAAACCGCGCGGTAGCTCTGGTGCCGCCTGTTGCGCCGCTTCCAGGGCATCAATTTCAAACGATGAAAGCAAAGGCGCGGTCATTCCAGACCACAGCTCCCGCGCCGCCAGCGCCACCACTTTCCCCGTCAATGGCCCGGTGCCGGTCGTCGGTTTAATTTCAATATTCGCCATCATGCCGTGCTCGCGGCAGCGTTCCGCTACCTGAGACAACAGCGGCAACGGCTCGCCTTTAAACTTGCCGCTAAACCAGCTCCCGGCATCAACGCGCAGCAGATCCTGCCAGTTGACTTCCCCCGCCACGCCCCAGCCGTTACTGGTGCGCTCCAGGTTGTCGTCATGCAGCAGAAAGATCTCACCGTCTTTCGACAGCTTCACGTCAAACTCAACCATCGTGTGTCCGCACCGCGCCCCCACGTCAATCGCCGCCAGCGTGTTTTCCGGTGCGAGTTTTCCGCCACCGCGATGCGCGACGATGTGGGGATAAGGCCAGTTACTCATACTCGTTGTCCTGTTTCGCCATCGAAAAGATGCAGATGATTTTCCGGCAAATGCAGCCATAGCGTGCCGCCTGCCGTCGGACGTTGCTGATGCGCCAGCCGCACGACCATTTTTTGATCGCCCCAGCGTCCGTGCGCCAGGTTATCCGCCCCCAGCATCTCCAGCGTGTCCATCACCAGCGGTACGCCGCCTTCCGCCTGCGAGCTTAGCGCAATATGCTCAGGACGGATACCCAGCGTCATTTTCCGCCCGGCATAGCGACGATAGTTCCAGTTAACGGGCAGCGCCATCCCGCTCTCCAGCTCAAAATGGGTGCCTGCGGCGCTGATGCGCCCCTCCAGCAGGTTCATCGCCGGGCTGCCGATAAAGCTCGCCACAAAGCGGCTGGCGGGCTTCTCATACACCTCTACCGGCGTACCGATTTGCTCCGCCACGCCTTTGTTCATCACCATCACCCGCTGGGCGAGCGTCATCGCTTCGACCTGATCGTGCGTCACGTACAGCGAGGTGGTTTTCAGGCGGCGATGCAGATGTTGTAACTCAAGGCGCATCTGGACGCGCAATTTAGCGTCAAGGTTGGACAGCGGCTCATCAAACAGGAAGACGGCCGGATCGCGCACAATCGCACGCCCCATTGCCACACGCTGGCGCTGGCCGCCGGAAAGCTCGCGTGGACGGCGTTTGAGCAAACCGTCCAGCTCCAGAATCCGCGCCGCCTCTTTCACCCGTTCAGCAATATGCCCTTTGCCCATGCCGCGAATCTTCAGCCCCCACGCCATGTTCTCCTCTACGCTCATGTGTGGGTAGAGCGCGTAGTTCTGGAACACCATCGCAATGCCCCTGTCTTTCGGCTCCATCTCCGTAACGCGCTGGCGGTCAATCCAGATATCGCCGCTCGTTACCCGCTCAAGCCCGGCCACCATACGCAGCAGCGTCGATTTACCGCAGCCGGACGGCCCAACCATCACAATAAACTCGCCATCCGCCACATCCAGCGTTAACGGCTGTATGACCTGGGTTTTGCCGTCCCAGCTTTTGGTTACTGCCTGTAATTTCAAACCAGCCATAAAATTTCCTACTTCTCACTGTCCACCAGGCCGCGTACAAACGCGCGCTGCATGGCTAAAACGATAACGACGGGGGGAATCAGGGTCAGCAGCATCGCCGCCATCACCTGATTCCACTGAGTGGTGCCTTCCCCGGTGGCGATCATGCCTTTAATCCCCGCAACGGCGGTGCCGAGATCAACGTCGGTAATAATCAGCAACGGCCACAGGTACTGGTTCCAGCCGTAGATGAAGGTGATGACGAACAGCGCCGCGAGATTGGTTTTCGACAGCGGCAGCACAATGTCGCGGAAAAAGCGCATCGGTGAAGCGCCGTCGATGCGCGCCGCTTCAATCAACTCGTCCGGCAGCGTCATAAAGAACTGGCGAAACAGAAAGGTGGCGGTCGCTGAGGCCATCAGCGGCAGGGTCAGACCCGCGTAGCTGTCGAGCATTTTCAGATTGGCAATCACTTCCACCGTCGGGAAAATACGCACCTCAACTGGCAGCATCAGGGTGATAAAGATCATCCAGAAAAACAGATTACGCAGCGGAAAACGAAACCAGACAATGGCAAACGCTGACAGCATAGAAACGGTAATTTTCCCCACCGTAATGCCAAAAGCCATGATGAAACTGTTAAGCATCATCAGCCAGAACGGCGCGCTGTTCACACCCACGCCGTTAACCCAGATCGTTGCCATGTTTTCCAGCAGATGCGTTCCGGGGATGAGCGTCATCGGCGTATCGAACACCGCGCGGTTGTCCAGCGTCGCCGCCACAAAGGCGACGTACAAGGGAAACAGGATCACCACAATCCCCAGAATCAACATAGTGTGGCTGAATATCGTCAGCCCGCGACGGTTCTCAATCATTGGTAACGCACCTTACTTTCCACATAGCGGAACTGGATAACCGTCAGAATGATGACGAGGAACATCAGCACCACCGACTGTGCGGCAGAGGCGGAGAGATCCAGTCCGGCAAAGCCTTCGCGGTAGATCTTATAAATCAGCGTGGTCGTCGCCTGTACCGGTCCGCCTGCGGTAGCGGCGTCGATCACCGGGAAGGTGTCGAAGAAGGCATACACCAGATTGACCACCAGCAGGAAGAAACTCACCGGCGCAATCAGCGGTAGCGAAAGTTTAAAGAAGCGCCGAACCGGACCCGCCCCATCAATCGCTGCCGCTTCCGTCAGCGAGCGGGGAATGGATTGCAACGCGGCAAAAAAGAACAGGAAGTTGTAACTAATCTGCTTCCAGACTGAAGCGAACACCACCAAAAACATGGCCTGGCCGCTGTGTTGCGCATGGTTCCAGTCATAGCCGAACCCGGCAAGAAAATGGGTGATTAGCCCGCGCCCGGGGTTGAACAGGAAGATCCACAGTACGGCGGCCACCGCTGGCGCAACGGCGTAAGGCAGCAGCATCAGCGTTTGATACAGGCGGCTTGCGCGTACCACGTAATCCACCAGCGCGGCGAAAAACAGCGAGACCAACAGGCCGCTTACCGTCACCAGCGCACTGAATTTCATCGTCGTCCAGAAGGAGTCGAGGTAGTAGCTGTCATGGAATAAGGCGACAAAGTTATCCAGACCGACAAACTGGCTGGACAGCCCAAACGGATCGACGCTTTGCAGCGAATACCACAGCGCTTCGCCCGCAGGCCAGATAAAGAAAATGACGGTGATCGCCAGTTGCGGCGCAACCAGCAAATACGGCAGCCAACGCGAGCGAAACACCGGACGGGATGATGACATGAAGATTTGATTCCTGAACAGTGCCGGGTGGCGGCTTCGCCTTACCCGGCCTACGGTCTTGTAGGCCCGGTAAGCGCAGCGCCTCCGGGCATATCATGCGTTACGATTTCGTTGACTGCTCAAAGCGACGCAGCAGCTGATTACCACGCTCAACGGCGGCATCCAGCGCCTGCTGCGGGGATTTCTTCCCGGTCCACACGCTTTCCAGTTCCTCATCCACAATGGTGCGGATCTGCGGCATGTTGCCCAGACGCAGACCTTTGGTGAACGGCAACGGCGGCTTGTTCAGCATCTGGCGCGTGGCAATATCCGCACCGGGGTTCTTGTCATAGAATCCCTGCTCGCGGGTCAGGTCGTAAGCCGCTTTGGTGATCGGCAGATAGCCGGTTTTCTGATGCCATTCAGCAGCATTTTCCGGCTTCGCCAGGAAGTCGAGGAATTTCGCCACGCCGGTGTAGGTCTCTTTGTCTTTACCCTGCATCACCCACAGGCTCGCCCCGCCGATAATGGCGTTTTGCGGCGCATCTTTGGCATCCGCGTCATAAGGCATCATGCCTACGCCGTAATTAAATTTGGCGTAGTGGCGGATATCCGCCAGAGAACCGGAAGAGGCAGTGGTGATGGCGCAATCGCCGTTGTAGAACTTCTCAGTGGATTCGTCTTTACGCCCGAAGTAGCTGAAATCACCCTTCTTGTTCAGTTCTTCCAGCAGCGCGATATGTTTCACCTGCTCCGGCTTGTTAAATTCCAGCACCGCGTCAGTACCGTCAAAGCCGTTATTTTGGGTAGCGACCGGCAGGCCGTGCCAGGCGCTGAAGTTTTCAATCTGAATCCAGCCCTGCCAGCCGCTGGCGTAGCCGCACTTCATTCCCGCCGCCTTCAGCTTTGCGGTGTACTCCGCCAGATCCTGCCAGGTTTTCGGCGGCTGCTCTGGATCTAAACCGGCTTTTTTGAAAGCGTCTTTGTTGTAGTACAGCACCGGTGTGGAGCTGTTAAACGGCTGGGACAACAGATGTCCGCTTTTGGAATCGGTGTAGTAACCGGACACCGTCGGTACAAACTGCGACTCATCGAAACTGATGCCCGCGTCGCTGAACACTTCATAGACCGGTTTAATCGCTTTCGACGCCATCATGGTCGCGGTGCCGACTTCATAAACCTGCAACAGCGCCGGAGCGTTACCGGTACGAAACGCGGCGATACCTGCGCTCAGGCTCTGTTCATAGTTGCCCTTATACACCGGCACAATCTTGTAATCAGGATTGGCCGCATTGAAACGTTGCGCCAGAGAATCAACCTCTTTCCCCAGCTCGCCTTCCATAGAATGCCAGAATGGAATGGTGGTAACGGCCATGGCGTTTCCCACGAATGCCAGGCTTAACGCCAGTCCTAACGCTGTATGTCGTAACGATGTCATTCGCTTATCTCTCTTGTTGTGCCGGATGCGCGATATCACGCGTTTTATGCTCGCGAGGTAACATGACATGCGCGAATGACAGAAAAATAACTTTTTAGTTACAAATAAATGACAGCCAAACGTCAGCAGGATGATAAGAAGATGATGGAATGGTGAAGATAATATGGAAGAAACAAAAAGCCGGGTGGCGGCTTCGCCTTACCCGGCCTACAGGATCGAGTAGGCCCGGTAAGCGTAGCGCCACCGGGCACACAGATGGTTTAGCCTCCGAGGTATGCGCTGCGCACCGCTTCGTTGGCCAGCAACGCATCGCCGGTATCTTCCAGCACCACATGACCGTTTTCCAGCACGTAGCCGCGATCCGCCAGCTTCAGCGCCTGATTCGCGTTCTGCTCGACGAGGAAGATGGTCATTCCCTGCTCGCGCAGCTGTTCGATGGTATCGAAAATCTGCTGGATAATGATCGGCGCCAGACCCAGGGACGGTTCATCCAGCAGCAGCAAACGCGGCTGGCTCATCAATGCACGACCAATCGCCAGCATCTGCTGTTCACCGCCGGACATGGTGCCCGCACGCTGGATACGACGCTCATGCAAACGCGGGAACAGCGCGTAAACCCACTTAATGCGCTCCTGAAACTGGTCGCGCTCGGCGAAAAAACCGCCCATCGCCAGGTTCTCTTCTACCGTCATACGAGAAAAAACGCGACGCCCTTCCGGGACAATCGCCACCGCTTCACGCATGATTTTCGCCGTCTGCCAGTCGGTAATGTCTTTACCATCAAACACAATCCGACCGCTGGTGGCGCGCGGATCGCCGCATAACGTGCCGAGCAGCGTGGTTTTACCCGCGCCGTTGGCGCCAATCAGGGTGACGATTTCTCCCTGACGAATATGCAGGCTCACCTCGTGCAGCGCCTGGATTTTGCCGTAGTGGGCACTGACTTTGTCAAAGGACAACATGACTTTTTCCATCTTATGCGTCACCACCATTATGCTTCACCTAAATAGGCGCGGATCACGTCCGGGTTGTTGCGAACTTCTTCCGGCGTCCCGTTCGCCAGCGGCGTTCCCTGGTTCACCACGTAAATGCGATCGGAAATCCCCATCACCAGCTTCATATCATGCTCAATCAGCAGAATGGTGGTGTTGTGATGATTACGCAGCTCCGCAATTAATTCGTCCAGCTCTTTGGTCTCTTTCGGGTTCAGACCCGCCGCCGGTTCATCCAGCATCAGGATCTCCGGCTGCGTCACCATGCAGCGGGCGATCTCCAGACGACGCTGGTCGCCGTAGGCCAGGTTGCTGGCCTGGCGGTTGGCGTGCTCCAGCAGGCCGATACGCTCCAGCCAGGTGGCGGCACGATCGAGCGCTTCACTCTGCGCCCGACGGAACGCCCGAGTCTTCAACAGACCCGAAAAGACGCCGGTTTTCAACTGCTGATGTTGCGCAACCAGCAGGTTTTCAATCACCGTCATCTCACGGAACAGGCGGACGTGCTGGAAGGTACGCACCACGCCCATACGGGCAATCTGCTGACCCGGCAGCCCTTCCAGATGCTGATCGCGCAGCATAATGGTGCCGCCGGTCGGTTTATAGAAACCGGTCAGGCAGTTAAAGACCGTGGTTTTCCCGGCGCCGTTTGGCCCGATCAATGAGACGATTTCGCGTGGATGCAACTCCAGTTCAACGTTGTTTACCGCCAGCAGACCGCCAAAGCGCATCATCAGGCCGTTAACGGATAATAATGGCTGACTCATGCCTGCTCTCCTTTCGCTTCCCCGTTTTTCAGTTTCAACTGCGGACGGGTCATCGGCAGCAAGCCCTGCGGACGCCAGATCATCATCAGTACCATCAAACCACCGAGCATCAACATGCTGTATTCGTTGAAGTCACGCATTAGCTCGCGCGATACCACCAGCAGGATAGCGGCGAGAATAACCGCGAACTGCGAACCCATGCCGCCAAGCACCACAATCGCCAGTACAAAAGCGGATTCGGCAAAGGTGAACGACTCCGGGCTGACAAAGCCCTGGCGCGCGGCGAACAGCGTTCCGGCGAACCCCGCAAACGCGGCGCTGATGGTAAACGCCGTCAGCTTAATGCGCGTCGGGCTTAAGCCTAATGAACGGCAGGCAATTTCATCTTCACGCAGCGCTTCCCATGCCCGCCCCAGCGGCATACGCAGCAGACGGTTGATCACAAACAGCGAGAAGACGACCAGCAGCAACGCCACCAGGTAAAGCCAAATCACGCGGTCGGATGGATCGTATTTCACGCCGAAGAAGTTGCTGAAGGTATCCCAGCCGCCTTCACGGGCGGTACGGCTGAACTCCAGACCGAAGAATGTCGGTTTCGGGATCTGGCTGATACCGTTCGGCCCGCCGGTCACTTCGGTGTTATTGAGCAGCAGGATGCGCACAATCTCGCCAAAGCCTAAGGTCACAATCGCCAGGTAGTCGCCGCGCAGGCGCAATACCGGGAAGCCGAGCAGGAAGCCCGCCGCCGCCGCAACCAGCCCCGCCAGCGGCAGGCAGGTCCAGAACCCCAGACCGTAATAGTGGTTCAGCAACGCGAAGGTATACGCGCCAATGGCGTAGAAACCGCCGTAGCCCAGCACCAGCAGACCAGACAGCCCCACCACCACGTTCAGCCCAAGACCGAGGATGATATAAATCATGGTCAGCGTGGCGATATCAACGGTGCCGCGCGACACCATAAACGGCCACACAACGGCGATGACCAGCAGCGCAATCAGGAACAGCTTCTGCTTCACGGTTGAGCCATCAATCGCTGGCAGAACAAATTTAGGCCCAGAAATGCCCTTCAGGCTTTTCTGGAAAATCGGTCGCAGCAACTGGAAGAAAAAGACCACGGCAGTACCGATAAACACCCACTGCCAGCGAATATCCGCAGCAGTCCCCACCACCAGTTTGGTGCCATCGAGTTCCAGTTGAACGCCCATAAAGACGCCCGCCAGTACGAAGAACATGGCGGCAGAGAGCAGCGCCATCGCAAAATGCATCGGTTTCATACTTTCTCTACCTCCGGGCGGCCCAGGATACCGGTCGGCATGACCAGCAGCACCAGAATCAGCAGCGCAAACGACACCACATCTTTATATTCGGTACTCAGGTACGCAGAGGAGAGCGCTTCGGCGACGCCCAGAATCAGGCCGCCAATCATCGCGCCAGGAATGCTGCCGATGCCGCCAAGCACCGCGGCGGTGAAGGCCTTCATCCCGGCCATAAAGCCAATATACGGGTTGATAACGCCATAGAACTGACCGAGCAGCACGCCCGCCACCGCCGCCATCGCCGCGCCAATCACAAAGGTCAGCGCAATCACGCGGTCGGTATTAATGCCCAGCAGACTCGCCATTTTCAGGTCTTCCGCACAGGCGCGGCAGGCGCGTCCCATACGGGAGTAACGGATGAACAGCGTCAGCGCCAGCATCGCCAGGAAAGTGACGATCCAGATGACCAACTGCATGGTGGTAATGCTGGCGGCGAAGTTCTCGCTGCTGCCGATAATCCACTGGCCGTTAAACAAACTGGGGAGCGCCACGTCACGCGAACCTTCGGTAAGACTGACGTAGTTTTGCAGGAAAATAGACATCCCGATCGCGGAGATGAGCGCAATCAGTCGCTTGGAACTGCGCACTGGCCGATAGGCCACCCGTTCAATACTCCAGCCATAGGCGCTGGCGATAATGATAGCCCCGACGAACCCGGCGGCGACCAGCAGCCAGCTGGTATCAATGCCCATCATCATCAGCGCGGCGATGATCATGAAAGAGACATAGCTGCCGATCATATAGACCTCGCCGTGGGCGAAGTTGATCATGCCGATAATGCCGTAAACCATCGTATAGCCGATAGCGATCAGCGCATAAGTGCTTCCCAGCGTGACGCCGTTAAACATCTGCTGCAAGAAATAGAGAAACTGCTCGGACATAAGGTAACCTTTCTCAACCCGCCCGTTTTGCGCGGGCGGAGGGATAACTTGTCTTCAGGCGTTATTTGGCAACGGTCGATGAGCCGTCGGCATGCCACTGGAAGACACCAAACTCAAATCCCTTCAGATCGCCTTTTTCATCCCAGTTCAGCGGCCCAATCACGGTATCAGCCCCGTGTGCTTTCAGATCTTTCACCAGATCGAGCGGCGCTTTGCTGCCGGTACGATCCATTGCGGTTGCCAGCGACTGCACCGCAGCGTAAGTGATCCACACGTAAGGGCCGGTAGGATCTTTTTTGTCGGCTTTAAGGGCATCGACAATGCCTTTGTTCGCCGGGTCCTGGTCATAGCGTTTTGGCATCGTCACCAGCATGCCTTCTGCCGCCGCGCCAGCAATGTTGGACAGTGAGGCATTGCCCACGCCCTCTGGCCCCATAAACTGGGTTTTCAGGCCGATAGCGCGCGCCTGGCGCAGCATCTGGCCCATTTCCGGGTAGTAACCGCCGTAATAAACGAAGTCGATATTCTCTTTTTGCAGGCGGGCAATTAGTGCGGAAAAGTCTTTCTCGCCAGCGGTAATCCCGTCAAAGAACACGATATTGGCGTTGCCCGCTTTCAGGCTGTCCTGTACGGAACGCGCCAGACCTTCACCGTACTGCTGCTTATCGTGAATAATGGCGATACGCTGCGGCTTCACTTTCTCAAGAATGTATTTCGCCGCCGTTGGCCCCTGGGAGGAGTCCAGGCCCGCCGTACGCATGATGTGTTCGTAGCCGCGCTGCGTCAGCTCCGGGTTTGTGGCGCCCGGGGAGATCATCAGGATGCCTTCATCTTCATAGATATCAGACGCGGGCTGTGTGGAAGAGGAGCACAGGTGGCCGATAACGTACTGAATGCCGTCGTTGACGATTTTGTTCGCCACCGCGACAGCCTGTTTCGGGTCACAGGCGTCGTCATACTCAACGCCCACCAGCTTATCGCCTTTGATGCCGCCTTTGGCGTTGATGTCTTTAATGGCCTGACGCGCGCCGTTAAATTCCATATCGCCCCACTGCGCTACCGGGCCGGACATCGCCCCGACAACGGCGACTTTAATATCGTCCGCCATTGCCGTATGCGACATCGCCAGTGCAACCACTCCTGCGATGATCGTTTTCGCATTCCGTTTCATTTACTGAATCCCCATTCGTGACGTTATTACACTTCATCCTTCACGCTGCCCCGGTGTTGGCTACGTGCGTTCACCCCAGTCACTAACTTATGTAAGCACCTGGGGATTCACGCTCTTACCGCCTTGATGCACCTTGAATGATTTTGTGTATATATTTTGTATTTATGTGGTTAAAAAGCAGACTGTGCTTTTTTTGAACTATGCTATTTTTACCTGTTGCATTAATGGTTTAGCACAGTTTTTTATGCAAAATCAGAGTAAACACTCTATTTTTCAGTCGATTAAGAAAAGATAATATTCTGATTTCAGCTATAGATAAACAAAAAAAAGCGCACTTGTCAGCATAAAATAACGGTACAAAGGGCGGAATAAAACGCTGCCTTCCAGGGGATTATCCTGCCTGTTTTTCATTCTCTGATGTTTCAAACTGTACTTATCGTTGCCAAAAAACTAATCGCCTGGTAAATGAAATAAAAAAGAGAAAGTGTCGGAACACATTATTTCGGTACACTGGTTCTCTCTTTGGTGATTTGGACATGCTGTCGATGAAGCTGACCATCGTTCGTTTAGAAAACTTTAGCGCCCAGGATCTCATCGATCTGGGTAAAATCTGGCCGGAATACTCCGCCTCGTCTTTAAGCGTAGATGATACTCACCGGATCTACGCGGCGCGTTTCAATGAGCGTCTGTTGGGCGCTGTGCGGGTAACGCTAAGCGGTACGCAAGGCGCGCTGGATTCATTGCGGGTTCGCGAGATCACGCGTCGTCGCGGCGTGGGGCAGTATCTGGTGGAAGAGGTGATCCGCAATAATCCGGGCGTTTCAGCCTGGTGGATGGCAGATGTCGGCGTCGAAGAGCGAGGCGTAATGGCGGCGTTTATGCAGGCATTAGGGTTTACGGCGCAGGCGGACGGCTGGGAAAAACGGTAATAAAAAAGCCGGATGGCGCTAACGCTTATCCGGCCTACGTGTTTCGCAACTCTCACGCAATTTTCCAGGGGGTAAGGCGAAGCCGCCACCCGGCACTCAATTACCTGGCGTCGGTTGCCGTACCGTCGGCATGCCAGGTAAAGACGCCGAACTCAAAGCCTTTCAGATCGCCCTTCTCATCCCAGGACAACGGCCCCATAACGGTTTCCACGGTATTCGCTTTCAGGTATTTGGCGATTTCAGCCGGATCGTCGGACTGATTCAGACCCGCCTGCAATGACTGCAACGCCGCGTAGGTGGTCCACACAAACGCGCCGCTTGGGTCCTGTTTCTTCGCTTTGATCGCGTCTACAATCGGTTTGTTCGCCGGAACCTGATCGTAGTTCTTCGGCTTGGTGACCAGCATCCCCTCGGCAGACTCACCGGCAATGTTAGACAGCGACACGTTCGCTACCCCTTCCGGCCCCATAAACTTCGTTTTCAGGCCAGCAGCGCGAGCCTGGCGCAGGATCTGCCCCATCTCAGGGTGATAGCCGCCATAGTACACAAAGTCGATGTTCTCTTTCTTCAGGCGCGCCACCAGGGTGGAGAAATCTTTCTCGCCGGCGGTAATCCCGTCGAAGAACACCACGTTGGCGTTGCCTTTTTTCAGGCCATCCTGCACCGCGCGCGCCAGGCCTTCACCGTACTGCTGCTTATCGTGAATAATGGCGATGCGCTGCGGCTTCACGCTTTCCAGAATATATTTCGCCGCCGTCGGCCCCTGATCGGAGTCCAGACCGGTGGTGCGCAGGATCAGCTGATAACCGCGCGCGGTCAGTTCCGGTGCGGTCGCAGCCGGGGTAATCATCAGAATGCCTTCGTCTTCATAGATATCAGACGCAGGCTGCGTGGATGAGGAGCACAGGTGGCCGATAACATATTTAATGCCGTCGTTGACCACTTTGTTGGCTACGGCTACCGCTTGTTTCGGGTCGCAGGCATCATCATATTTCACGGCAACCAGCTTATCGCCCTTGATGCCGCCTTTCGCGTTGATATCGGCAATCGCCTGCTCCGCGCCGGTAAATTCCTGATCGCCGTACTGCGCTACCGGGCCGGACATCGCGCCGACAACGGCCACTTTGATATCCTTAGCAAACGCCATATTGCTCAAAGACAGGGCGATACATCCTGCCAATAACGCTTTACCCTTCATATTCATCCTGAGAATCCCCATTATTGTGGTTATTACGTATGTTGTGATGTTGTTGTTCAGCACTTTATTTCAATTAATGGTAAGCCACCCGTGCTTTAGCAGCATACTCTGCTAAAACATACCCGATTTTTATGATTTTGGAATAGCTAATTTGACAGTCAGATAACAAGTTGATGACAAAACGGGGCGCCGCCGCAACGGGCGGCGTCGGTTTATCGTGTCAGCGAACGCGTAATGATCTCCAGCGCTTTACGGAACTGCGCATCGGGGATCGTCAGCGGATAGAGGAAGCGGATCACGTTGCCGTAAACACCGCAGCTGAGCAGCAGCAGACCCTCCTGCAATGCGCGATCCTGCACCTGCCGGGTAAATTCCGGGGACGGCTGGCCGGTTTGCGGATCGGTAAACTCTACCGCCACCATCGAGCCCTGCGCGCGGATCTCGGCAATGGACGGGCAGGCGGCTTTCGCTTTGTTCAACACCTCAACCAGATGCTGACCAAGCTGCGTGGCGCGAGTGCAGAGATCGTCTTCTTCAATCACATCAAGCACCGCATGCGCGGCGGCCACCGCCAGCGGGTTTCCGGCGTAGGTGCCGCCAAGACCGCCCGGCGCTGGCGCATCCATCACCTCGGCGCGACCGGATACCGCCGACAGCGGCATACCGCCGGCCAGACTTTTGGCCATCGTGATGAGATCCGGCTGAACGCCGTAGTGTTCCATCGCAAACAGTTTGCCTGTACGGGCAAAACCGGTCTGCACTTCATCGGCGATCAGCAAGATGCCGTGGGTATCGCATAACGTACGCAGCGCCTGCATGAAATCCGTTGGCGCGACGTTAAAGCCCCCTTCCCCCTGCACCGGTTCCAGGATAATGGCCGCCACCTGGTCCGGCGCAATATCGGCTTTAAAAATCCGTTCGAGACTGTTCAGCGCATCCGCCGTGGTAACGCCATGCAAAGGATTCGGATATTGCGCGTGATAGACCGATCCCGGGAACGGCCCAAAGCCAATTTTGTAGGGCGCGACCTTACCGGTGAGCGCCATCGTCATAAAGGTTCGCCCGTGAAACGCGCCGCCAAAGGTAATCAGCCCCGGTCGTCGGGTACAGGCGCGCGCAATTTTCACCGCGTTTTCGACCGCCTCCGCGCCGGTGGAGAAGAAAGCCGTTTTCGCCGGGCCGTTGACCGGCACGCGCTCGTTAATACGCTCGGCAAGCGTAACGTAGCTTGCATAAGGCACGATTTGATACGCGGTATGGGTAAATGACTGGAGCTGTTTTTCAATTGCCGCGATGACTTTTGGATGACGGTGCCCGGTGTTCAACACGGCAATTCCGGCGGCGAAATCAATCACCTCATTGCCTTCAATATCCCACAGCGTGGCGTTTTCCGCTCTGTCGGCATAGAAACCGCACATCACCCCGATGCCGCGCGGCGTCGCCTGCAACCGTCTTTCATTCAGTTCGTTATTTTTCACCTTCTCCCCCTAAGATGCGCACAACCCATCGGTAAGTGTTTGCCAGGGGGGAAGAATTCGCCAGAGCGGGGGAGAAAAAAAGCGTTATCCCCGTAGCCTGATAAGCGAAACGCCATCGGGCATTTATGTTTGCCTGTTTGCCGGATGGCGGCGGTGCCTTATCCGGCCTGTAAAACAAAAAACCCCGGATTCTCATCCAGGGTTTTTCGGGCACTTCGCGGAAATTACGCTTCGATAGCGGCGCGCAGTTTCTTCATCGCGTTCTTTTCAAGCTGACGTACACGTTCAGCAGAAACGCCATAGCGGTCGGCCAGTTCCTGTAGCGTGGACTTATTGTCTTCGTCCAGCCAACGGGCGCGAATGATGTCCTGGCTACGCTCGTCCAGACCTTCCATTGCGTGGGTCAGTTTGTTTGCCGCCTGATCTTCCCAGTTATCCTCTTCAATGCCGTCGGCAAAGTTAGAGGTTTTATCCTGCAAATACAGCACTGGCGCCATCGGCTGGCTGTCAGACTCGTCGTCCGAAGACATGTCAAACGTCATGTCCTGCGCCGCCATACGGGATTCCATCTCGCGAACGTCTTTGCTGGTTACGCCCAGTTCGCGCGCCACCATTTCCACTTCATCCTGATTAAACCAGCCCAGACGCTGCTTGGTTTTACGCAGGTTAAAGAACAGCTTACGCTGTGCTTTGGTGGTTGCGACTTTAACGATACGCCAGTTACGCAATACGTATTCGTGGATCTCCGCTTTGATCCAGTGCACGGCGAAAGAAACCAGGCGCACACCCACTTCCGGGTTAAAACGGCGCACGGCTTTCATCAGGCCGATGTTACCTTCCTGAATCAGATCCGCCTGCGGCAGGCCATAGCCCGCATAGTTACGAGCAACATGAACAACAAAGCGCAGGTGAGACAGAATCAGCGTCTTAGCTGCTTCCAGATCGCCCTGGTAATGCAGCTTTTCAGCCAGTGCCCGTTCTTCGTCAGCCGATAACATCGGCCACGCGTTTGCAGCCCGGATGTAAGATTCCAGGTTACCAACAGGGGCTAAAGCTAAATTTTGCATTTCTTTGGTCATTCAAATCCTCTCAATTTATATCGTCTGGCACTGCAAATGAGCAACAAACGTGCCAGCGTTTATGAGCAACGAGAATAGCACTCACTCTTTTATCAGACAGTGATTTTATCCACAAGTTCAATGCAACGTTGTGAATAAATTACGCACAAAATGTGACACCGCTATGAAAAAACACTGTGGGCAGGGGATGAGATGTTTTGATGCTCTTTCCCTGCGAACGGGAACTCATTGCAGGGAAAGAGTATACCACGCTTTTATTAATCGGGAGTAAAGTGACGTAAATGTTGCACAGTGGCAAGCCACGCCGCAACCCAGCCGATCATCGAGCACACCAGCAGCAGCAACAGGCACTCATCGAACGATAAGCCATTGATATCAAACTTCGTGCCGAAAACCTGCGCCACTTCCGTCACCGCTGACGACAAGCGCATCACCAAAATTTCTGACAAAATCAGTGAAAGAAATGCCCCTGAAAAACCGAGCAGAGCGCCGCCGTACAGGAACGGTCGCAGGATAAATCCATCCGTCGCGCCAATCAGTTTCTGCACGTTGATGGTGTCACGGCGGGCGAAAATGCTCAGGCGCACGCTGTTGCCGATGACGAGGAACACCGCCGCCACCATCAGCACGCCGATCATCGCGGAAACGCGCCCTACCAGCCCGGTCAGCGCCGCCAGACGGGCAAACCAGCTGTCATCCATACGCACTTCATCAATGCCGTTAATCTGCGAGATGCGATCGCGTAGCGTATTCAGCGACTCCGTTCCCTGGAAATCCAGTTTCGGGATCACCACCGCCACTGCCGGAAGCGGATTCTCTTCCAGCATGTCCAGCGCGCCGCCAAAGCCAGACCAGTTGCGGAACTCGCCCAATGCATCGTCGCGGGAGAGATAGTTGACCTTCTCCACCCCCTGCTCGGCCTGGAGCTGTGCGACCACCCCGGCGGCCGCGTCGTCATCCAGCGTCTTTTGCAGATAAACGGTGATCTGCGGGGACGGATAGTACTGCGTCGCCGCCTGGTTGACGTTCTTATAGACCATGTAGCAGACGCTTGGCAGCGTCAGAGAGATGGCAATCACCATCACCGTCAGAAACGTCGCCAGCGGCTTGCTTTTCAGATCCTGTAACGCGCCCTGGAACGCATAGCGCACCTGCTCGTTAAAGACGTTGGTTTTACGCGAGTTCGGCTTTGGCGAGGGTTTTGCGCGTCTCGGCGCATTGCGGCCGCCGTCGCCGGACGAACCGCCAGATTTACGAAAACGGTCCAGTCTGCCGCCAAACTGCCTGATTTGGTTGATAGCGTCACGCTTATTCACTGACCAGGCCTCCATGCAAATGACCTTCGCTCAGGGTGAGCATACGGTACGAACGACGGGAGATAAGCCCGATGTCGTGCGTCGCCATCAATACCGTCACCCCAACGCGGTTAAACTCTTCAAACAGACGTAAAATCCCTTCCGATAAGGCATCATCCAGGTTCCCGGTCGGTTCATCCGCCAGCAGCACCGCAGGCTTGTTCACCACCGCACGGGCAATCCCCACGCGCTGCTGCTCACCGCCAGAGAGTTGAATGGGAAAATTCCTCGCTTTGTCCAGCAGCCCGACTTTATCCAGCGCCGCCGACACACGACGACGGATGTCGTCCCCGCTGGCGCCAGCGATAATCAACGGGATCGCCACGTTGTCATAGACCGTACGATCCATCAGCAGGTGGTGATCCTGGAAAATCATTCCGATCTGACGACGCAGAAACGGCACTTCACGGTTTTTCAGGCGCGTAATGTCATGCCCGCTGAAGAAGATTTTCCCGGCGCTCGGCCGTTCAATCCCACAGATAAGCTTCAGCAGGGTACTTTTCCCCGCGCCTGAGTGACCGGTCAGAAACGCCATCTCGCCTGGCTGCATGTGGAATGTGACTCCTTGCAGCGCTTGTCTCCCACCGAGATAGGCCTTGCTGACATGTTCAAAGCGAATCATTGTTAATCCTCTCGGGCAAAAAGTGCCTCTATAAAATCGTCCGCCTTAAACGGACGTAAATCCTCGATACGTTCGCCCACACCAATATAGCGGATAGGAATGCCAAACTGATCGGCAACCGAGAAGATAACCCCACCCTTCGCCGTGCCATCCAGCTTGGTCAGGGTGATACCGGTCAGGCCAACCGCTTCATGGAACAGTTTGGCCTGGCTTATCGCATTCTGCCCGGTGCTGGCGTCGATGGTCAGCATCACTTCATGCGGCGCATCTTCGTCGAGTTTCTTCATCACGCGAACGATTTTTTTCAGTTCTTCCATCAGGTGCGCTTTGTTCTGCAAGCGACCTGCGGTATCGGCAATCAGCACATCCACATTACGCGCTTTCGCCGCCTGGATGGCGTCAAAGATAACGGAAGCGGAATCCGCGCCGGTATGCTGGGCGATAACCGGAATGTTGTTACGCTGGCCCCAGACCTGCAACTGCTCTACCGCCGCCGCACGGAAGGTATCCCCCGCCGCCAGCATCACGGATTTGCCCTGCTGCTCGAACTGACGCGCCAGCTTACCGATCGTGGTGGTTTTCCCCACGCCGTTAACGCCAACCATCAGAATAACAAATGGCGTTTTGCCTTCAATATTAAGCGGTTCGTCAACTTTTGCGAGGATATCGCCCATCTCGTCTTTCAGCAGGCCATACAGCGCTTCGGCGTCATGCAGCTGTTTGCGGCTGGCGCCCTCTGTCAGGTTAGCGATGATCTTGCGAGTGGTTTCCACGCCCACATCGGCAATCAGCAACTGCTCTTCCAGTTCTTCAAACAGATCATCGTCGATTTTCTTACCACGGAACAGACTGATAAATCCTGAACCGAGATTTTCTTTTGTTTTCAGAAGACTACGTTTCAGACGCGCAAAGAAACCCTCTTTTGTCGGCTTCTCTTGCTCCTGAATCACCTCCTCAACCGGCGTCTCTTCTTCCGCCGCCGGCACGACAACCACCGCGTCTTCCGCCGCTTCCACCGCTAGCGCCTGCGCTTCCCGTTCTTCGTCGGTCAGTTGCGGTTCGTTTTGCGCCTCTTCTTCTACCGCCTCCACGATCTCTACCGTGTCCGCTTCGGCCTGCCACTCTTCAGGCGATGTCTCTTCGACGTTCACCTCTTCCGGCAGCGGCAGTTCTTCATGTTCCACCACCGCCTGCGGCTCAACGATGTCTTCTTCAACCACGGGGTCAACAACAGGCTCTACGACAGGCTCTGGCTCAACCGGCTGCGGTTTTTCGCTTTCCTGAACCTGTTCGGTGACGTTCACCACGGCTTCGGCGAAAGCGTCGGTCTCCGCCTTGCCGTGGGCGTGCGTTTCCGCGTCGGCGTCTGCCGCCGTCTCAACCGGCGTCTCTGGCGCTAACTGTTCTTCAACACGCTGTTGTTCTTCGGTTTTTTGTTCCTGTTCCTGCTCTTTTTCACCAAAGCCCAGCCAGGAAAAGAAGCCACGTTTTTTCTGTTTTGCCATCTGCGACTGTACTCCTCGCGGTTAATATCTGGCGCTATATACATGG
Source organism: Citrobacter koseri ATCC BAA-895 (assembly GCF_000018045.1). Lineage (NCBI taxonomy): Bacteria > Pseudomonadati > Pseudomonadota > Gammaproteobacteria > Enterobacterales > Enterobacteriaceae > Citrobacter > Citrobacter koseri. Next base: position 4,490,502 of record NC_009792.1, read on the forward strand.
AAGCTAAAAAAATGATGAAATAGTCTACCACTTAACTTAATTCACATCACCGCCTGGAATGACACGTCAGCAGCGGATTGAGCAATAGAAATGAAAAAACCGAATCACTCTGGCAGCGGTCAAATCCGCATTATTGGCGGACAGTGGCGGGGCCGTAAACTTCCGGTTCCCGACAGCCCAGGGCTGCGCCCGACAACCGACCGGGTTCGCGAGACGCTGTTTAACTGGCTGGCGCCGGTCATGGTAGACGCCCACTGTCTGGATTGTTTCGCCGGAAGCGGCGCGCTGGGGCTGGAAGCGCTTTCCCGCTATGCGGCGGGCGCGACGTTGCTGGAGATGGATCGCGCCGTGTCACAGCAGTTACAAAAGAATCTTGCTACGCTAAAGGCAGGCAACGCCCGCGTGGTCAACGCCAATACGCTGGCCTTTCTGGCGCAGACCGGTACGCCGCACAACGTGGTGTTTGTCGATCCCCCGTTTCGCAAAGGGCTGCTGGAAGAGACGTTAAGCCTGCTGGAAACGCACGGCTGGCTGGCTGATGACGCGTATATTTACGTTGAAAGCGAAGTCGAAAACGGTCTGCCGCCCGTCCCGGCAAACTGGTCTTTGTATCGTGAAAAAGTGGCCGGGCAGGTCGCATACCGCCTGTATCAACGGGAAGCACAAGGAGAAAGCGATGCTGATTAATCTGGGACGTCTGCTGATGCTGTGCGTCTGGGCATTTTTACTACTGAATATTTTCCAACCCTTTCCACGCCCGCTCAACATCTTCGTTAACGTCGCACTGGTCTTTATGGTGCTGATGCACGGTATGCAGCTGGCGCTGTTAAAAAGCACTATGCCTAAAGATGGCCCGCAGATGACCACCGGTGAGAAAATCCGCATTTTCCTGTTCGGCGTATTTGAGCTGCTGGTGTGGCAGAAGAAATTTAACGTTAAAAAATAACCTTTTGCCGGATGGCGGCTGCGCCTTATCCGACCTACAAACCCCTCAGACCGTAGGCCCGATAAGCAACACGCCATCGGGCGAAATCTTATGGCTGGGCGACAAAATCGACAAACCGCGAACCTTTGTAGCTCAGCGTGCCTTTATCCCCGACCGTTAACGCATGGTACTGTTGGGCATCCAGACGAAACGTCTGCTCAAGCCCGCCGCGTTGCGGTTTAAAGCTAGCTTCATAACGCATACTGGTGCCCGCTGGCGTCACCTGCTGCTGACGCGAGCGCCGCTCGTTGATCGGCTTTTCGCGCTTATTGCTCACCACTACCTGCTTTTGCTGCAATGGCGCGGCATCGTTATCGGCTTTTTCTCGCCGCTGCGAAACAAAGCGAAACGACGCGGCGATAACAATCAAGCCAATGATAACAATGAAAAAAAGTGGTGGTTTACTCATCATTTTAACCCATCAGAAAATGCGGAAATAAGCATACCCTGCCCGTTATGGTGTTGTCATCTGCCTGCGCCGACCTCTACACTGGACAACAGGGCCGTGAGCATACCGCTCGCGAAAAAATAACGAATTCAAGGAACTAAGATGCTTTGGTCGTTTATCGCTGTCTGTCTTTCCGCATGGCTATTTGTGGACGCATCGTATCGTGGGCCAGCGTGGCAGCGCTGGGTCTTTAAACCTCTCACCCTGATTCTCCTTCTTTTACTCGCCTGGCAAGCGCCGATGTTCGACGCGATCAGCTACCTTGTGCTGGCGGGCCTGTGCGCCTCGTTGCTGGGCGATGCGTTGACGCTGTTGCCGCGCCAACGTCTGCTGTACGCCATTGGCGCATTCTTCCTGTCGCACCTGCTGTACACCCTCTATTTCGCCAGCCAGATGACGCTGTCGTTCTTCTGGCCATTGCCGTTAGTGCTGCTGGTGTTGGGCGGGTTGCTGATTGCAGTGATCTGGACGCGTCTGGAAGAGCTGCGCTGGCCGATATGCACCTTTATCGCCATGACGCTCATGATGGTCTGGCTGGCCGGTGAACTGTGGTTCTTCCGCCCGACCGCCCCGGCGCTCTCTGCTTTTATGGGCGCATCGTTGTTATTCCTCGGCAACATCGTCTGGCTGGGCAGCCATTACCGCTGCCGCTTCCGCGCGGATAACGCTATTTCCGCCGCCTGCTACTTTGCCGGGCACTTCCTGATTGTCCGCTCACTTTATCTTTAATAACGCTTGACTCTGGAGTCGACTCCAGAGTGTATCCTCCGGTTAATGAGAAAATTATCATCAACCGGAGGATGCCATGTTGACACCCGATACTGATGGCAAAAAAGTCCCACAATTTTCATCCTTCAAACTGGCGCCAGCCCCCCGGAAGATAGATGACTGCTGCTGTGAGGGCGCCTGCGCAACGGAGGCTCTCGTCCCCGACACCATCGAAGGGACGCGTTACACCTGGAAAGTCGCCGGTATGGACTGCGCCGCCTGCGCCCGTAAAGTCGAAAACGCCGTGCGCCAGGTCGGGGGCGTCAATCAGGTACAGGTGCTGTTCGCCACCGAGAAACTGGTGGTGGATGCGAATGCCGATATCCGCCAACACGTTGAACGCGCCGTACAAAAGGCGGGTTATACCCTGCGTGATGAACAGGCCACAGCAGAGGCGCGCGAATCCCGGCTGCAAGAAAACCTGCCGCTGATCACGCTCATCATTATGATGGCGATTAGCTGGGGGCTGGAGCAATTCAACCATCCGTTCGGCCAACTGGCGTTTATCGCCACCACGCTGGTCGGCCTGTATCCCATTGCCCGTCAGGCGCTGCGCCTGATGAAAACCGGTAGCTGGTTCGCCATCGAAACGCTGATGAGCGTGGCGGCGATTGGCGCGCTGTTTATTGGCGCGACGGCGGAAGCGGCGATGGTGCTGCTGTTATTTCTGATCGGCGAACGCCTCGAAGGGTGGGCCGCCAGCCGCGCCCGCAAAGGGGTCAGCGCGCTGATGGCCCTCAAACCGGAAACCGCCACGCGCCTGCGCGATGGCGTGCGCGAAGAGGTGGCGATCAACACCCTGCAACCCGGCGACATTATCGAAGTGGCGGCAGGTGGGCGCTTACCCGCCGACGGCAGGCTGGTCTCCGGTTTCGCCAGTTTTGATGAGAGCGCGCTCACCGGCGAGTCGATTCCGGTCGAGCGCTCAACGGGCGAGAAAGTCCCCGCCGGCGCCACCAGCGTGGATCGGCTCGTTACGCTGGAAGTGCTGTCAGAACCGGGCGCCAGCGCGATTGACCGTATCCTGAAGCTGATTGAAGAAGCTGAAGAACGCCGCGCGCCCATTGAGCGTTTTATTGACCGCTTCAGCCGGATTTACACCCCGGTGATTATGGCCGTCGCGCTGCTGGTCACGCTGGTGCCGCCGCTGCTGTTTGCCGCGTCCTGGCAAGAGTGGATTTATAAGGGACTCACGCTGTTACTGATTGGCTGCCCGTGTGCGCTGGTCATTTCCACCCCGGCGGCCATCACCTCCGGGCTGGCGGCGGCGGCACGTCGCGGGGCGTTGATTAAAGGCGGCGCAGCGCTGGAGCAGCTAGGCCGAGTCACTCAGGTGGCGTTCGATAAAACCGGTACCCTGACCGTAGGGAAACCGCGCGTCACCGCCATCCATCCGGCAAGCGGGATCGGCGAAGCGGAGCTGCTGGCGCTGGCGGCGGCGGTGGAACAAGGCGCGACGCACCCACTGGCGCAGGCCATTGTGCGTGAAGCGCAGACGCGTGAGCTGACCATTCCGCCAGCGCTGGAGCAGCGCGCGCTGGTCGGTTCGGGTATCGAAGCTCAGGTTAACGGCGAGCGCATCCTGATTTGCGCCGCAGGCAAACGCCCGGCGGAAGCCTTTGCCGGGCAAATCAGCGAACTGGAAAGCGCCGGACAGACGGTCGTGCTGGTGCTACGCAACGACGACGTACTCGGCGTGCTCGCCCTACAGGATACGCTGCGCGATGACGCCCGCACCGCGATCGGCGAGCTTAATCAGTTAGGGGTGAAAGGCGTGATCCTGACCGGCGATAACCCACGCGCGGCAGCGGCCATTGCCGGAGAGCTGGGCCTGACGTTTAAAGCGGGCCTGCTGCCGGAAGATAAAGTCCGGGCGGTGACAGCGCTCAATCAGCACGCCCCGCTGGCGATGGTGGGTGACGGCATTAACGACGCCCCCGCAATGAAAGCCGCCGCGATAGGTATTGCGATGGGAAGCGGAACGGATGTCGCGCTGGAAACGGCAGACGCCGCCCTGACGCATAACCGCCTGCGCGGGCTGGTACAGATGATCCAGCTGGCGCGCGCCACCCACGCCAATATTCGTCAGAACATCGCGATTGCCCTGGGGCTGAAAGGGATCTTTCTCATCACCACGCTGCTCGGCATAACCGGTCTGTGGCTGGCCGTGCTGGCGGATACCGGGGCGACAGTGCTGGTGACTGCCAACGCGCTGCGGCTGTTGCGTAAAGGGTAGATTGTCGTCTGATGGCGCCAGGCTTATCAGGCCTACGGGGATCATGGCACGAACCCACGCAGGCCTGCTCATCCGGCGAAGCGAAAGCGCTTACTGCACGTCGGCAATCGCCTTCATCAACGCCTGGTGTTTTTCGCCATACTGCGCGCGCACCGGCTCGGTGGCCTTCACGAAATACGCTTTATCAATTTCGTGGAACTGCACGCCGCCAGCCTTCATCTTCGCTAATGCCTCCTGGTTGTAGGCATCCCACAATTTACGCTGCTCAAACTGCGCTTCGCGCGCCAGCGTCAGGATCTTCTGCTGCTCATCCGCAGTCAGCTTGTCCCACTTCACTTTGGAATAGAGCAGCATTTCCGGGGTGATAAAGTGCCCGCTGAGGGTGTAATTCTTCGCAACCGGCATGTAGTTATGCGCGACAAAAGTCGGCGGGTTGTTTTCCGCACCGTCAATCACGCCGGTCTGCATACCGCTAAACACCTCGCTCACCCCCATCGCCACCGAGTTCGCCCCCATGTCTTTCAGCGTATCCAGCGCCACCGGGCTTCCCTGCACGCGAATCTTCATACCGTGGAGATCTTCCGGCTTTTCCACCGGGTTTTTGGTAATCAGGTTGCGCGTCCCGGAGTCCATCCAGCCAAGAAACACCAGACGTGATTTCGGGTTGTTCGTCAGCTTATCGCCAATGCTTTTCCCGATATCGCCATCAATAATTTTGTGCATGTGGTCTTCGTCGCGAAACACATAGGGTAGCGTAAAGACTTCGATATCCGGCAGAATAGCCGCCACCGGCGCCATCGATACGCGAATCATATCAATCGCGCCGATTTGCGCCTGTTCAATCATCTGTTTTTCATCGCCCAGCACGCCGCCCGGGAACACTTTAATTTCCAGTTTACCGTCGGTTTGTTGTTTGAGTTTTTCGCCCATTTTCTGCACGGCGACGACATTCGGATAGCCCTGCGGATGGACATCCGCCGCTTTAATGACCTGCGCGAAAACGGAATGGGAAAACAGTATTGACGCGGTAGCCAGGCACAGGGAAGCCGCGAGCGGCTTGAGAGTCACTTTCATCGGGTCAGCTCCAGAGGTTGAGAGGGTAGCGTTAAAACATTGTTTTAGTTTTTACGCTTAAACCGTAGCCGATGCCCTGAAAGATGAAGGTGAAGTGCTTCACAAAAAAGCAGGAAAAATTGAAACGATGGTTTAAAAATGTCGCAGCGGTCACGCCGGTTTTATCCGGCTGAGACTCAATGCTTTTTACGCAGCAAATAGCGATACGGCAGCGAATCCGTCTCTTTCGCCATCAGCTCATGTTCCATAAACGTACAAAAGCCAGGAATATCGCGGGTTGTCGCCGGATCGTCGGCAATAATCAGCAGCGTTTCGCCCGTTTGCATGTTACGCACGGTTTTACGCACCATCATTACCGGTTCCGGGCAGCGTAGCCCCTGGGCATCAAGCGTATGGTCGGGGGAGGAAAACAGATCGGTCATCTTCGTCTCATTCACTAAAAAAACGGCTGTAGTTTACGCCCTGTTTGCCCGTAAGCAAATCAAGTTAACGATTGCGTGAAAAACAACCATTGCAATACGTTTTCAAAGCAGTATGATGCGGCGGTTTTATTGGGTTCCCTCACCCCAAATATCGATCAAAAAGGTACAATATGAACTCCTTTACTCAAATACAGCGCGTAAAAGCGTTGTTCTGGCTATCGCTATTCCACCTACTGGTGATCACCTCCAGTAACTATCTGGTACAGCTTCCGATCTCTGTTTTCGGGTTCCACACGACGTGGGGCGCCTTTAGCTTTCCCTTTATTTTTCTCGCGACCGACCTGACCGTGCGCATTTTTGGCGCGCCGCTGGCACGACGGATAATCTTTGCGGTGATGATCCCGGCGCTGCTCATCTCCTATGTCATCTCATCACTGTTTTATATGGGTTCCTGGCAGGGATTTGGCGCGCTGCTGCACTTCAACCTGTTTGTCGCGCGTATCGCCACCGCCAGCTTTATGGCGTATGCGCTGGGCCAAATTCTGGATGTACACGTCTTTAACCGCCTGCGCCAGAACCGCCGCTGGTGGATGGCCCCCACGGCCTCCACGCTGTTTGGCAACGTCAGCGATACCCTCGCCTTCTTCTTCATCGCTTTCTGGCGCAGCCCCGATGCCTTTATGGCCGAGCACTGGATGGAAATCGCCCTTGTCGATTACTGCTTCAAGGTGCTCATCAGCATTATTTTCTTCCTGCCGATGTATGGCGTATTGCTGAATATGTTGCTGAAAAGGCTGGCAGATAAATCTGAAATCTCGGCATTGCAGACGAGTTAAAGGTTCATTTTCCGAGTTGTGATAAGATGGATGAATGAGCCGTTATGGCCGTTTATCGAAAGGAAGAAGTCAATGCGCAATCTGGTTAAATATGTCGGTATTGGCCTGCTGGTTATGGGGCTTGCGGCCTGTGATAACAACGATACCAATGCTCCGGCAGAGGGAACCTCTACGGAAAGCAACGCAACCGGACAACCTGTCAGCCTGCTGGACGGTAAGCTGACGTTCTCACTGCCAGCGGATATGACCGACCAGAGCGGCAAGCTGGGCACTCAGGCCAATAATATGCACGTCTACTCTGACGCGACAGGCCAGAAAGCGGTGATCGTGATTGTTGGCGATAACACCAATGAAGACCTCGCCGTGCTGGCGAAACGTCTGGAAGACCAACAGCGCAGCCGCGACCCGCAGTTGCAGGTCGTGACCAATAAAGCCATCGAGCTGAAAGGCCACACGCTGCAACAGCTGGACAGCATTATCTCTGCGAAAGGCCAGACCGCGTACTCTTCCGTACTGCTGGGCAAAGTGGATAACCAACTGCTGACCCTGCAAATCACGCTGCCAGCAGACGATCAGCAGAAGGCGCAAACCGCCGCTGAAAACATCATTAACACGCTGGTTATCCAGTAACGGTTAAGACGATGACACGGCCTCCTGCGATACCGCCGGAGGCCGTTTTTTTAACCGCCAGGTCAGCAACAGCGCAATCGCCACCAGACCCGCCGCCGCCAGATAGATAACCGGCACGCCCGCCCAGGTCATCAGCAGCCCCGCCAGCGGCCCGGTCACGCCCAACGATAAATCCATAAACACCGTATAGGTCGCCAGCGCCGCCCCCTGATTCTGCTGCGGCACCGCCTTTACCGCTACCACGCCCAGCGCCGGGAAGACCAGCGAGAACCCCGCCCCCGCCAGTAGCACGCCAATTTTCGCCATCCACGGCATCAGCGCAACGCCCACCAGCAGCAGCCCGATAATCTCCACGCTAAAGCAGATCATCGCCACGTTTAAGCCGCCTAACCGATTGATGCCATTGGGGAACAATAAACGGGCGCCCACAAACGCACAGCTAAACAGCGTGAGCGCGAAGGCGGCGCCATCCCACCCTTTCGCGTCATAAAACAGCGTGATGAAGGTGGCGATAACGCCGAATCCCGCGGATGCCAGCGCCAGCGCCATTCCATACAGCCAGACGCGCCCAAGCACAGCGCGAAACGGCAGCGGTTTGCCCTTACTGGCTTTCACCGCCGGGCGCGGGAGCGCAAACAGCACGGCCAGCAGCGCCACGCCCATGATCGTCAACGCCAGCCCCTGTAACCCGCCCCAGGCGTAAAACAGCACGCCAAGCGGGGCGCCCATCGCCATCGCGCCATACGTGACAATACCGTTCCACGAAATCACCCGGCCAATATGCAGCGACCCCACCACGCCTACGCCCCAGAGCGTTGATCCGGTTCCGGCGAAGCTTTGTCCAATACCCAGAATGACACGCCCCAGGCATAACAGCAGCAGGCTTGCAATCGGCCAGCCGCTGGCGAATCCCGCCAGGAGATAGCTCAGGCCGCTCAGAAAGCAGCCGCACAAACCAAAGACGACAACCTTTTTCGGCCCCAGCAGGTCAGCATAGCGCCCCGCATGAGGGCGGCTCACGAGCGTCGCAAAATATTGTAAGCTTATGACCAGCCCCGCCCAGAAGGCGCTAAACCCCATCACATCATGGACATAGCCCGGCAGGACTGCGAGCGGCAAACCGATCGTCAGATAACTGGCGAAGTTAAAAATCACAACAGAAACGATACGCAGATTGAGGCGCAATCCGCTAAGCGCCGGTTCAGCGACGGGTTCGGGCATGGGAGGTCACCACGTTTTTACAACAGTGTTTCATTTTTATCATGCTGAGTCGCGAAAATCAGTAGCAAGATTAAGAATATTGGTCTCAGACCAGGCGCTACACTTAGAAAAAATGCAAAAAGGAAGATGACATGACAACCCCTCACCCCGACAAAACGGGGATGCATATTCTGCTCAAACTGGCGTCGTTGGTCGTCATACTGGCAGGGCTCCATGCCGCAGCAGATATTATTGTGCAGCTCTTACTGGCGCTCTTTTTCGCCATTGTCCTCAACCCGCTGGTAACCTGGTTTATTCGTCGCGGCGTTAACCGCCCGGTGGCGATTACCCTCGTGGTGGTCGTGATGCTTATCGTACTGACGGCGCTGATCGGCGTGCTGGCTGCGTCAATCAATGAATTCGTCGCCATGCTACCGAAATACAACAAGGAGCTGACGCGTAAGGTTCTGCATTTGCAGGAGATGCTGCCCTTCCTCAACCTGCACATGTCGCCGGAACGCCTGCTGCAACGCATCGACTCCGATAAACTGATGACCTTCACCACCACACTGATGACCGGCCTTTCCGGGGCGATGGCAAGCGTAGTCCTGCTGGTGATGACGGTGGTGTTTATGCTGTTCGAAGTCCGCCACGTTCCCTACAAACTGCGTTTCGCGCTGAACAACCCGCAAATTCACATTGCGGGTTTACACCGGGCGCTCAAAGGCGTGTCGCACTATCTGGCGCTGAAAACGCTGCTGAGCCTGTGGACCGGCGTGATTGTCTGGCTGGGGCTGGCGCTGATGGACATCCAGTTTGCGCTGATGTGGGGCGTGCTGGCGTTTTTACTCAACTATGTCCCTAATATTGGTTCGGTCATTTCAGCAGTGCCGCCGATGA